>DNXU01000210.1:2966-6991 GCA_003505715.1 Cyanobacteria bacterium UBA8803
GGGGGGTCGGGGGGGCAAAATGCGTAAGTCCTATATGGGTGATTTGCCGAACATCATATAAGTACTGTATTCAATCAATCTCCGGCCCTAAGATCTGATTATAACCATCCCAATCAATAGTCAAGCCTTGGCAAATCGCCCATCTTTTAATTTCTTTAATCGAGCAGTTGTAAGTTACCAAAAGTTGAGCTAAAAGGTAGCCAGTAATAATTCCTTTTTGGCACTCCATTTGGAGGAGTTGCCAACAATAAGATTCTTGTTGTTTGAGGAAAGCAGTAATCTGAGTCTGCTGTTCTCGTAAATGAGGATAAAATTCTTCTGCTACGCTGATAGTATTAGCAATCAACAAGTCAATAAAAGACTGCTTAATTCCCAACAGTTGGGTGTGCAATACCAAACGCATCAGCCATATTTGAGTGAGTTTCTGGATCGGCGTATGGAGCCAGCGCTGTGGGGGTTTAAAGATATAATCAGCACTCAAGTGAACAGCAGCACGAATGTGGTCGGCAATCACTTTCAGTGCCGCTTTAGTCAAGTTGTCCGATTGATAGTAATCTATTCCAGCAACTTGAGCAGCCGTTTGAATGATGGGAAATATGAGGTCAGTTTCATAGAAGCTAGATACTCCTGTTAGAATAGTTGCTAACCGTTCTAAGTCCATCCCAGCCGCCATATAGCTTGACGGGAGAGCAAGATATTTATTTACGTAGGGCTGGTACTCCAAGTTCATAAAAACCAGAGTATAAAAGGTCAGAAACCGTAAATTTTCTTCTGGTAGAATATAAAAAAGGTGGTCATCGTGATCGTAGTATTCTTTACCTTTAGATTGAAATTCAATGTCCTCTTCTGATGCGGCTAACTCATAGCCTCGTTCTGGGTAACAATCATAGTGGATGCGAGTGGAATTACCGGCGTGGCCATGATGACGAGGTCGCCAGAAATTCCAGCGACTGAGAATAATGCGCTCTTGGGGTATACCGATTTGGTCACGCCAGATCCCAAGGGTTTGGGTATCATCTGAAGCCACACTCACTACTAATCGCGATGGTGAGAGTTGATAAACCTCGGTGCAAAGTTCCCAAGCCCAAGTTAGAGCTTGTTGTGGAGAATAATCGCCCCAGTTACACAACATCTCGAAAAAGGTAGGATGGCGTTGTGTCAGAACAGTTATATTAGGAGAAATATGCTTTTGTAAAATTGTACTATGGTTTTGGGGCGAGTATTTATGTCCCAGGGAAATAGGATCAAATGGTAATGTCCAAAGATTACTTTTTAAAGTTAAATTGGGCGGTTTGGCAACCAAAGGAACAGTGGGAAGAATTTGATGACCTCTGGCAGCATAGAAGGAAAGGAACTGTTGACAGATTTGGTTGCTATTCATGGGTTATTAAATTAATCCGTGTCAAGGGCGATCGCACTCTCAAATAAAAATACTATAGCCATCTTATGTAGGGGCGAGTCGCTGTTTGAATGCCGTAGTGCAAAAGATAATATCACTTGACTCGCCCTGATTGACTAATCTAAAATCTAAAATCCCTTGATTGGCATCTAGCTGAAGTCAACCAAGTTCTATGGAGTATTACTGTAGTTGGTTCCGCTGTGAGAATAATATTGCCCTTAGCATCTTTCACCCATCCTTGAGCTTCGACAATTGTTTTCGGGTGGTTGTCGGTTGTTGGTTGGCGATCGCTCCTTACCTGTGGCGATACTATTGGCTCAGTTGGCTCATTGCCTCGGGCAATGCGCCAATCTTGCCAAAGAGTATCTGGATCGAGGACTTCATAAGGTGAAGCGGGTAAGCCACCACGTCCGGTAATAATAAATTCGCTTCCCTCAACCGCACAAAGGTTACGATTTATCAGTTCCACCACATCTGTTTTCCCAGAGTCTTGAGCCAAAGCTATCAAGCCTCGGAATGGTCGGGGATGTCTGCTGTTGGGAACTCGACCTTCAGGCGAGCGAGGAGTGGGGATTGCTGTGCCTGGGTGTCCTCCTGGTAGCATCAAGCTGCCATGGAATTGGCTATCAATGGAGGTGCTAATTGAAGGCGCGGTTTCAGAGGTATTCAATCCTAAATTTCCTAAAATCTGGATCTCACCACCTCCCACACCACTAGTGTTGATTAAAGCTTCTTTGGTGAAGGATATATCGGCTGGTGCTATACCTTCGGGAAGGCTCACACTGATAGAGTTGTCATTGATATTCAGCTCTACTGTACCGGAGGTAGCTATTCCTGCTAATTCCACTTGACCCCCTAGAGCATGTAATCCTCCTCCATCTACAAGGATTTCTCTGCCTACTAGTACTAAGCTATGCTCGTCCGGAACTCGCAAACCTTGGAGAGACTCACCCAGAGGATTGACACCTACGGATGCAATAGAGCGGTTTTCGATGCGACCGGGTGTGGTTTGATTGAAAAAAAAAGCAGAAGGATTTACCGTGAGTAGTGGGGGAGCCTCTGGTTCAGCAGCACTGAAAACACCTTGATTGCCAAATTCAATAGCACTGCCCGTACTTACCACAAAGGAACCCCTAACATCGAGTCTGGCATTCTCCTCGAAGATGACGCCATTGGGATTGAGCAAAAACAGATTCGCGCCACCCTCTACACCTAGCGTTCCTCGAATGTCTGAAGACGCAATACCTGTAACTCGGCTGAAAATGTTTTCAATTCCAATAGGAGAAGCGAAATAAATGCGCTGTCCCTCATTGATATTGAACTCAGAAAAACTGTGGAACAGGTTAGCACCACGAGTTGCTCCCCCGTTAATTCGGTCAGCCGTAGCGCCATTGATGAGGACATTTGGTGTCACAGTAGAAGATTCTGCACCTAACGTCCCATCGGGAGTAATCTGAGCCAGGGCGTAATTGCCACAGCAGGCAGTTGCCCAGAGGGCACCAGCAAAACTAATGGCTAAGCTTTTGGGTAGAGCGATCGCTCTACCCAATTCCCCAGAGTTACCAATACTAGGTAATTGAAATTGAAAATGAGGACTAGGGCATGGGGGCGAGATTTTCATGCGTTGTGGTGTACGCTGTTGCTGACTAATACTTTTGACTAAAAAAACTCCACAAATGTTGAATTTTGCTACAAAATTTTACACAAATCGCTATATTAATCCTCTGAGAGAAGAGTTTTTAGGATTAATCAACTGGATTGATATCTGCCTATTTTATAGTCTGAGGAGTAGGGGAAAAAGGCTGCTAGATGCGATCGCACCTACGTTAAGATGTGAGTGAGCGGTAGCCAAAAGGGTTGTTATGAGCCAACTACAAGTTAAACTACCAACCGATACTTGGGTGAATGCTACCTGGGACAAATACCTTCAAGCGATCGCCGAGCCTAGCTACGAGACTGCTAGAGGCTACTACTATAACGGACGCATGAGGTTGGAGATGTCTGCGCTTGGTAACCCTCATTCTCGAGATCACCTAATTGTTATCCATGCTGTTTGCCTGTTTGCAGGACTCAATGGCATTGACTTTGATGGTCATGATAACTGCACTTACCGTAAGGCAGGTGATCAGGAAGCGCAACCCGATGCGTCCTTTTATGTGGGTGCCAATGCGGAAATAGTTCCTTGGGATGCGACTATCATCGATCTCGATACCTACCCACCTCCTGATTTGGTGATTGAGGTTGCTTATTCTAGTCTTGCCGATGACAAGGGAGAGAAACGTCTACTCTACGAATCAATGGGAGTGCGGGAGTATTGGATTATTGACGTGCAAAATGTTCAGGTAATTGCCTTTGAAATCCAGAATCGAGGCAGTCGTAGAATCGATCGCTCTCAGGTGCTGCCAGGTTTGGACATGGCAGTGTTAGAAGAAGCTTTTCGGCGCAGTCGGAAAACGAATCATGGTAAAGTGAGTGCTTGGTTGTTGTCCCAGTTTCAAGCTTGATTATTTGTAACCTCCATTGAGCACCCTGTACTGTCGGCTACAAACGGGATTCCTCTTAATTGTGGCTTGGAAATTGGTAACTTTTAATACAGGGGTTACGGAAAAAACTCTTCCCATTCCCC
>DNXU01000210.1:7088-20174 GCA_003505715.1 Cyanobacteria bacterium UBA8803
CCATTCTCCATTCCCCATTCCCCATTCCCGACTTGTATTGCCAACCACTTTCATTGGTTACTACGAACCTATTTACACAATTAAAATAGCTGAGTTAAGAAGACTAATAATTTTGCAGCAACAACCTTGCGCCCCATCTCATTGAGGTGCCCTCCATCCTTCGTATAGTCTGGAACCATAGATAAGTATCTCTTTCCCTTGTTATGGAACACATTCTGTTTTCCATTAGGAAAAGTTGCTTCTATTGAAGCAAGATCGAAAATAGGCGCTTTACTGCCATAGGCATTTCTCAGTAACTCATTAAACTCATTCCTCTGCTTATTTACAATTAATTTATCCAGCGGTTGATTCAAAATTTTTTTGAGCAATATTTTTGCTCTTGTACGCCAACTATTTGAGTTTTTTGGGTTAGAGTTAAGCGGAACAGTAACATGAATAAAGGTTGTTTTTGGAAATGATGATACTAAGGTATCCATCGTCTTTTTATAAGCATTGAAGACTTTATTAACGTCTGTATTTGCTGAAAAATCTACATAACAAAACTTGAAAAATGCCAGATCTGGCTCTTTGTCGTCCTCTTGTTTTATAATTTTAGCGAACTCATCCATTTTTGATTGCGGATCGGTATTTCTACCAATTTTAAAATGAATAAATCCTGGGGTTAGTACTTGTGCTGGTTGAGGATTTTCAATGATATTTAACTTGATCTGTGGATTGTCATTTATAATATCCTTTATACCTCGCATGATATTGTTGCCCACAGATTGATGGCCAAACAAAATTCGTTGGTTAGCAAGCTTTACCCAAGCTGATTCAGGAACTGCTTTAATTGCTGAAAAATCAATCGTCTGATTCTGCATTTTTTCTCCGTGGAATACAATAATTAGAAATAAACTTATGAGCAATGGCAAAATAAAAATTAACTTTTTTCTGAGATTGATTTTACCTAGATTGATTTTAATGAGGTTGATGGTGTTCATTATTCCTGAAATTTCATTATGAGCATTACTGTCAGAAGGCAGCTATGCAGACTTCGGAGTTCGGCGACGCTCACTCGATCCGCGTGAGGCTTCGACGGTGATACCAAATCCGCTGCCATTACCCCCTTTTAAATAAACCACGAANNAGACGCAAAGGACACGAAGAAGAAGAGGAAGAAGATAAGAGGGGTTGTCGAGCCGGATTTGGTATGAGCCGAAGTTCAGCCTGTACTAATTGTCCATTCCGATCGCAGGCATCCTGAGATAGGCTGTGGTGCGTTGTTTGCGGATAATATCGGAGACAACACGCTCTACCTGTTCCTCGGAAAGTTCAAGTGCCTTTGCTATGGCATCATTGGGAACACCGCGCTCGTAACCAAACCAAATTGTGTCTAGAATATCGAAAGGTAAGCGGAAGAAAAATTCTTCTTGCGAACTGCCACCTGGATAGGTATCTGATGTTGGTGTGCGTTTTTGAATTTCTTCGGGTACGCCTAGGTATCTAGCCAACTGGTATACCTGGGTTTTAAATAAATGCCCGATGGGACTGACATCAATGCCACCATCGCCATGCTTAACAAAAAAGCCCAACATGTGTTCATTCTTATTAGGCGTACCGATCACTGCATAATTGCGTAACTCGGCATGATAGTAGAGCATGGCCATGCGCGATCGCTGCTTGAAGTTAGAAGCGGCCACAATCTGATAATACTCGCGGGGGGGCAGACGCTTGGTGAACTCCTCACCATCCGGGTTCGTCACAGTCAGGGAGAAAATGTTGAGTGTTTCCTTTTCCAGTAAGCTACCGGGTAGAGCAATTTTGGCACTCCAACCAGGTCCAAACTCAGGAAACAGATGTGCGATCGCTTCGTTACGCCGTTGGTAACAACCAAACCCATCCAACACTCCAGAAATGTCTTCGGCGATCGTCTTAACCCCGTAATGGTCGGCAACTAACTGTGCTAATGTGGCACTATCTGGGCTAGATTCGCCCTCCGGCAATAATAATGCTACTACACGCTCTGGCCCAAACGCTTTGACACACAAACCTAACACTACCGACGAGTCAATGCCGCCACTGATGCCCAATACCGCCCCTTGACGGCGTAGAGTTTGATGAACGCTTTGACGCAAACCCTCGACAATGCGTTCTGTTTCTTTAGTAACATCTAGCTCAAGCGAGTGCTTATCAAACTGAGTCGAAATCTCTGGTACTGGATTGTTCATGATTTAATCTCCATGTATAGCAGAGGGCTTATTGCCGAATTCCCTCTAAGGTGCGATCTACAACTTTGACTCGATCGGACGGCATTAGTGTAGATAATCTAGAGTTGAATTCTTTAACGAACTGCTGATAAATTAACTGGCTTGACAAAACTCCTGCGATCGCCATATCGTCTACTTCGCTCAACTGCGCCCCACTCTGGGCTTTGCGTACCAGTTGATTGACGGCTAACGGATTGAATAAGCCAGATTCACGCAGAGCCTCTTCTGAAAGTAACGCAGATACATAATCGGGCACGTCTTGGTGGAAGAAACTGCGGTGGATTGGTGCGCGGTAGGGACGTTTACGGCGCTGCCAAATATCGGCGGGTAGCAATTTACTCGCCAACTGCCGCAGCAACCATTTCTCAGTCAAACCGCGCAATTTCAGATGTGAAGGCAAGCGATTGCAAAATTCTACCACTCGATAATCTAGGAAGGGAAAACGCCCTTCGACAGAATTGGCCATTGCCACGCGATCGCCTTGGGAAGAAAGCAAATAAGGCGACATAAAAGTAACAATTTCCAAGAATTGCGCTTGTGCCAACGGCGACCAGCTCTTAAACTTGGTAGGCAACGGCACAATTTGCTCCACCCACTGTGGCACTGGCACGTCTGGTTGAGATAGCAGCAAACGCTGCAAGCGACTTGTATTAGACCAACGCAGTGCGTGCGAGTAAAATGGCGAATCTGTATCAGTGAGATTCTTTTTGAAAAACGCAGTCAGGAACGCACTATTGCTGCCCAAACGGGAGATTTCCGGATATAGCCGCTTCAACAATAGAGGTCGTATTTGGGAATCTGGTTGTTTTGCCCAAAATCGGCGGATGACCATTTCTTTGAAAATGTCGTAACCCCCCAAAATTTCGTCCGCACCTTCGCCCGTGAGTACTACCTTCAGCTGGGAATTGCGTACCAATCCAGAGAGCATGAACATCGGTGCAGGTGCAGTGCGTAACGTAGGAATTTCCGTGTGCCAGATGACATCGGGAAACACACGGCTAATATCGTCATGCTGGCAGTAAATCACCCGATGCTCAGTACCCAAAATACCTGCCATCCGTTGTTGGAATTCGCTCTCGTCAAATTCGGGGTCAGAGAAGGCAATAGAGAAGGTATCTAACTGATTGGGTGCGTATTTACGGATAATAGCTGTAGTTGTTGAAGAATCTAACCCGCCGCTGAGGTAAGCACCAACTGGCACATCGGCACGGAGGCGGATGAGCGTGGAGTCAATTAGTAGTTGCTCGAACTCATCTAGGTAGTCTTGGGGAGTGCGGACGGACTTCTCTGTGGCAAAATCCAGTTCCCAGTAGGGTTGGATGTTCAACTGCCCATTCCGAACCAGCATATAGTGGGCAGGCGGTAGGCAGTAAACGTCTTTGAAGATAGTATGAGGAGCTAACACGCTCCAAAAGGTGAAGACTTGCGCTAGTGATGCCGGATTGATTTCTGCTCTTACGTTAGGGTGTGCTAAGAGCGTTTTGATTTCGGAACCAAAGACTAACTGCCCATCGCGCACCGTGTAAAATAAAGGGCGGATGCCCAAGCGATCGCGTGCTAAAAATAGGCTACGTTCGCGAGTATTCCAGATGGCGATCGCAAACTGACCGTTAAGATAATTCAGGCAATCGAGACCATACTCTTCATATAAATGAAGGATCACCTCCGTATCACAGTTGGTCGTAAAGCGGTGACCGAGAGCCTCTAATTCGGGTCGCAATTCTAGGTAGTTAAAGATTTCACCATTGAAGACAATCCAGAGGGTGCCATCTTCATTAGATATCGGTTGCTGACCGCCACTCAAATCGATAATGCTTAGACGAGCGTTACCCAGATTCACCCATTCGTCGCGGTAAATCCCAAATTCATCGGGACCGCGATGACGGATGGCGCTGAGCATTTGTGGCAGAACCTTGTCCGAAATGGGCTGAGGTTCGTGTAAGTTGAGAATACCAACAATGCCACACATAAGTTACTCCTTAAATTGAGTCAGCCTCATTTCAAATCGGTCTTTTTGATTTTTCCCGACGGAGTTTTGGGCAATTCCGAATGCAACTCAACATACTTCGGCACCATGAAATCTTCTAGATGGGTGCGGCAATGACGCAAGATATCAGTTTCAGCGATCGCATTCCCCTCCACGACCACAAACGCTTTCACCGCCTGACCTAACACTGGATCAGGTATGCCGATGACCGCTGCTTCCCGAACGCCCGGAAGGCTATATAGTACATTTTCCACTTCTTTGGGTGCCACTTTCTCGCCTCGGCTTTTGATGATGTCGTCCTTGCGGGAGACAAAATACATAAAGCCCTCATCGTCCCTGCGGAACAGGTCACCCGTATAACAAACCCGTTCGCCTGGAATCAAGCCAGGGCGGAAACGGGCAGCTGTTTTTTCTTTTTCGTCCCAGTAGCCGCGCATGACGTGATGACCGCGAACGACCAACTCACCAACCTCCCCGGCACCAAGCCGTTGACCTTGTTCATCCTCAATCCAAACTTCGGTGCCGGGAATAGCAATCCCAACGGAGTTAGGACGCTTATCGAGTTGTTCAGGGGGTAGATAAAGCGTCCGCTTGGTCTCCGTTAGACCGTACATGGAGAACAGTGTTGCCCAAGGAAACTTGGCACGAATTTCAACAATATGTGAAGCAGGTAAAGCGGCTGCCGTGTTGGTCAAATAACGCAAGCTGGACAAATCGTAAGGACTTAGATCCATCTTCAGCAGCATGGCGAAAATTGTGGGCACTCCAGGGAACCCAGTCACGCGCTCTTCTTCAATACGCTTAAGAATGGCAGCTGGAAAGGTGAATCCTTTTTCCAGGATCAGGGTGCCGCCGAACTTAAACACCATCAACAGCTGATACAGGCCGTAATCAAAGGACAACGGCGACAGGCAAATGATAATATCGCTCTCGACATTACCCAGATATTCTATAATCGAGCTCGCCGCAAAGACAACGTTACTGTGGTCTGACATGACCCCTTTGGGGTCACCCGTGCTGCCGGAAGTATAGATGAGACAGGCTAAGTCTAAATCGATATTGACTTTTGGTAGACGTTGTGGGTCGTAGTCGCACTGGATGGCAGCGTAGCTGAGGAAATTGGGCGAGTGGGTTTCGGCAGGCTGGGAAGTCAGGACGATGGTTTTGAGCGAGGGGACTTCTTGCGCCAATTGCTGTGCTAACTGTACCTGTCGTCCCGTGGTGACCAGAACTTTAGCTTGGCAGTTGTTGAGGATGTAGGCGCACTTGTCGTACTTGGTGGAAGGGTTGAGGGGGACAAACACGCCACCAGCTTTGAGTACCGCAAAAATGGCGATCGCTAATTCTAGACTATTGGGTAGATAGAGAACAACGCGATCGCCTCGTTGCAAACCCTGCTCTTTGAAGGCATGAGACAATCGGTTTGCCTGTGCATCTACTTCAGCATAGGTAAGGCGTTGCCCATCACCTACCAATGCGACCTTGTCCGGCAAACGGTCAGCACTATGCTCTAGAAAGTCCTGTACCAGCATCACCACTACTCCCCGGGCGCACTGACGGATAGTAGCTGTTTGCTCCGAACAAATCCCGCTAGACCGCTGACTGAATCAAAGTTCTCGGGAACAATCTCCGTATCTTCGATTTTAATGCCCCACTTTTCCTCTAGGAACAGTACCAATTCCATCACATTCATCGAGTCAATAATGCCGTTTTCTAGGAACGAAGCGTCATCAGGATAAGGATAGCCGTTGGTGCTGAATAAAATGTTGTCTGCAATATGCTGGCGCAGCATTTCTTGAATGAGTTGCATCAGTAAACCTCAAATACTTTTGGACAGTCAATCAAAATTGCTTGTTTGTAGGGCAAACAACCTTCACCTTTTCCCTTCGTGCCTTATCCAAGCAAGCCTGCAATTTTTCTGCCAGAACCTCTACGTTAGGTTCTGTCTTCAAAGTGCCATGATTGCCAGGAACACCATCAATTTCCAATCCTCCTCCAGCCACTTTGCCCCAACCTAAGCGGTTATGGTAAGTTTGTAGAGGATATGAATTTCCCATAGCCCAGAAGAGAGTTACTCGGCCTGGATATAGTTTCATCCGATACGCTTTTCTAGCCTTTGTCTTCTCTTCTAATAAATAAAATCCTCGCAGCGAATAGGGCAATGGATGTCCAATACCCAAGTAAAAATTACAGGCAGTTTTCTGAACTTTCTTCTTAACCCGATCTCTGAACTCGGTGAACTTTCTCTTCTTATTCTTGACTACTCGCCCAATGCGCTCTTGAAAATAGCCATGAAGATAGGTTAGCTTCTCGCTAAGTCCGAGTTGTGAAATTTGCTCCACATGTTGAGAGATACGGTTGCGGAATGGTACAGGTGGGGATACAGGCAATGGCGGACTATCCATAGGCCCTTTATAGTAGGTATCAAGCATAGCTAGCAGAGCTACTTCCTTACCTTGGGCATGTAGCTGCTGAGCCATTTCAAAGGCAACTAGACCACCGAAGGAGTGACCTCCTAAAAAATAAGGGCCGTCGGGCTGAACCGTAGATATTTCTTCGATGTAGTGAGCTGCCAAGTCCTCAATGCTTAATTTGGGAGCTTGTTGTCCATCCATTCTTTCTTCCAGACCATAAAATGGTTGGTCTGGCCCAAGATGACGCGCTAGAGTGGCCAGACCTAGGGCAGTGCAACCAGCCGCAGCAACACAAAAGAAAGGTGGCTTAGAACCTCCTGGTTGAACAGCTACCAATGAAGACCAAGGTGCTGACCATCCGGACTCACGGAGAAGGTTGGCGAGTTGCTCGACGGTTGGTGCCTGGAAAAGAGTAGCTACGGGCAGATTTCTGCGGTATGTCTTCTCAATTTGCCCGAATAGCTGTACGGCTAGCAGGGAGTGCCCTCCTAGTTCAAAGAAATTATCCCTCACTCCGATGGGATGAATCCCTAGAACTTTTTCCCAAATTGCAGTTAGTTGGCGTTCCAACTCATCTCGCGGCGCAATAAAGGTTCTTTGTTGTTCTTGTGGTAAGCTAGCTGAACCCTCATAGCTATTCAACAGTTGACGGCGCTTGATTTGTGTTAAAAGCGGCAAGTCTGAAATACTCTGTTCGGGATTGGCAACTAAGCTTTCCAGCAAGGTCTGGAAATGCTCCAGCATCTGAGTGATGTTATTCACCTTGAATAGGTCGGTTTTATATTGCATCCCGCCCGTTATTTTCCCTCCCTTTTCCTGCAAGGACAGGGACAAATCAAAATTAGCTATCTCCCTGTCAACATACAAGGAGCTTACAGTTAAACCGTCTAGTTCTAACGACTGATTGGGGATATTTTGTAAGACAAACATCGCTCGCGTTAGTGGCGTGCGAACTAAATTTGGGAGTTCTGCCACTTTCTGCAAAGGTATGTCCTGATGTGCAAAAGTTTCAGAGGAAACTCGACTGACTCTACGCAACAGTTCTCGAAAACTGGGCTTTTCAGACAAATCAGTCCGCAGGATCGCTACATTGTTGAAGTACCCTATTAACCCTTTGGTTTCAGATCGGTGGCGACCCAAAATGGGTGAGCATACAATCATATCTTCTTGCTCTGTATACAGATAGAGCAAAGTCTTAAATGCAGTCAACAGCGTCACAAACAGAGAAACACCTTCCTGATAACTCAATTTTTTGAGCGCTGTCGTCAGGCTTTGAGATAACTCTAGGGGTTGGTAGGCACCTCGGTAGCTTGGAACTGCTGGACGTGGATAATCTATTGGCAATTTCAGTGGGGAAATATTCCCGCTTAGCTGCTGCTTCCAGTAATCAAGCTGAGACGAGAATACCTCACCCTGTAACCACTGCCTTTGGGTTTGGGCATAGTCGGCGTACTGAATAGGGAGTTCAGATAGTGGGGAGGGCTGTCCGGCAGAGAAGGCTTTGTAGAGTATACCCAGTTCCCGCATGAAGACGCTGTGAGACCAGCCATCGAAGATAATATGGTGTATTGTTCGCAAGAGTATGTGTTCTTCTTCGCCGAGACGCAAAAGTTTGAAACGCCACAACGGTGCTGTTGCTAAATCGAAGGGCTGCTCGGCATCTTCTAGAGCTAGTTTCTGAGCTTCAGTCTGCCGTTGCTCTGGAGGAAGTTCTGTCAGATCTACCACTGGCAGATTCAACTCTATCTTTGGAGATATGATTTGGATTGGTTGCCCATCTATGATTGAGAATGTGGTTCGCAAGCTCTCGTGCCGATAGGCAATTTCCATTAGACTCTGCTCTAGTGCTGCTACATCAAGTACACCTTTGAGATGTAAGCAATGCAATAGGTTATGAACAGAAGTATTGGGTTGCAACTGTTCAAGAGACCAGAGTCGCTCTTGGTTAAAGGAGAGAGGTAGGTTCTGGTTGCGTGAGACAGGCTTAATTGGAGGAGCCTGATTCTGTAACCTAACGTTAGTTTTAAAAGCAAGCCAGAAATCTGAAGGGATTTTTTCTACCTGGCTGGGTTTCTCCATGGTTATGTTGCAGTTGTCGGCAAGGGAATCTCTCATTTTTTCAGCGTGTCACTTAATGTTATTCGTGCTTAAATCTTTGCGATTGGGGTAATAGCGCCCGATGGAGAAAATTATTCTTCACTAAAACCTACTAAATTGCCTTGAAAAAGGCTAGTAAGTTCAAGCCAACTTCATTGAAAAATCACAATATTTATTTAACGCAATAATTATGTATGCAAATAATCATTAATTCTAAATATTAGACAAATAAGCTTATAAAGCCTATATCACAAGATTATTTATGATAAGATATTAATTTAAGTAAAAAATAAATATTTTTTTGAAAAGAAATACTAATAAAAATTAAGCAAAACATGAACTGAAAGCTGTAAATCATAAACAAAAGTTATAGTTTAATCTAAAATTATTAAATGGCCTTCCTTCACACCATCTTCATGTCTGATTAATTTATCTACCCATTCTTCTAGACAGTAAAAGGGGGTAATGATACCGGATTTGGTATGACTCCCCCCAGATTTGGGGGGCTGGGGGGGCTAATTGGCCAATTTGATGCTAGTCCTGCTTAGGTCAACTGATACTACAGCAAGGAGCAAGCGTACTCAGTTTTTCCGATGTATTAGTCATTGTGAGCGTGTTCAAACTCATAAATATAAAAGAGCCGACTGAATTTCTTGAGCAGGTATCCTCCTATTACAAATAGGATGGCACTGCCCAGCGCTAACCAAAATCCGACAGGAGGGGCAACGGTTAAAAAAGATGTAGCTGTTTGTTCCATAGATGCTGCCGCCACCTTTATTGCTACAGCTCTTGCATCCACCATCACGCCTAGAGCAAAACACACTATAGCTGCCACATAAGCCAACACAGAGAGACGGTTAATATTTTTCAGGGCATCCTGGCAAACCCGACAATGTTGAGTATGGGTTGCCCACACATCAAACAACTTCTGCTTGTCTTGCTCCGGTAATATCTGCTTTGGATGACATCCTGAATCCCAAGGGATATCACCTCCAGCTCTTTTGTCGAGCCATTGACGGAATGCGATTACCATCTTGTCTTGGGGATTGGGTGTATAGACGGTATCCAACCATCGGTTCTTGCCCCGTTTGCTTAAATTCTTCTGTTGGTAATGGAGAAACACCGCATCCTGATGTAGGAACAGAGACGCCAACACATGAGTTAACCAGGCTGGCATCGGTAGTCCAAAAAATCCCAACCCTGGTGGTCTCTTTCCCGCCTCATTCTTCACAAATACTTGACATCCGATGTGACGGCACCATCCGGGACGAGTTGGGCTAGCGTATAAAGCTAGGATAACCTTCCCACCATCTTTAAAAGTTGAGACAATTCTCATATGACAAGGCGGTTGAAAGTCGTTAACCGATTGCTCAATAGTTGGAGCTGTGGGTGTAATAGCAAAGGAGAACCCTTCCTGAGTAGAGATCTCCCGGATGTTAGGCATGTCGTAGTACTTAGCATCCTTGTACCGACTGCCGACAATCCCGTGGTGGGAGACAGGGACATGAGCAGGATCGGCGATATTCTCCATGAAAAAGTCCCATCCATAGGGGAGGTCGCGGATATTCCAAGACAACTGCACTACCTTGTCCGAGCCTTCCTCAAGTTCTGGAATAATGCGCGGTGTCCTTAATTGACTTTCAACTTGTGCCGCTTGGCCTGACTCAGGCCATACCCACAAAAGACCTTGACGTTCCTGCGTGGGATAGGTAACGGCACAGGACTTTTTGTTTGAGCAGTGCTTGGCCTCAGTCTCTTGATCTTTGGACTGGGGAATGCTAACGCAGTTCCCCTCAGCATCAAAGCGCCAAGCGTGGTAGGCACATAAAAGAGTGCCATCCGACTCAACGCGACCTTCAGAAAGTGGGACTAGTCGATGGGGACAAGCATCTTCAAAGCAGCGCCATTGGCGAGAGCCATCCCGCCACAGGACAATATCCTTTCCTAGCAACTGCATGGCATGGGGACGAGATGGGTCTAAGAAATCTACAACAGCGACTGGATACCATTGTTTTGTCCATTGGAAGAGTTCTTTCTCTTCCTCTTTCAGTTGTTCAGCACTATCACGTATATCCCCTTGCAGGCTGGTTTGGGTAGTCACGGGTACTCCTTGGTCTTTTGCGATCGCATCAGCTTTCTTAATAAATTTTAATACAGGTATTTTTTCCGATGTAAACGGTAAGAGGCTTTATCGTGCAGTTGCAGGCGATTGGCAATCAACAGGTAAAACCCCAGGTGAAGCACTGGATGTGTTGACCTCTCAGTTAGAGGGTAATGAATTCAGCACATTTTGGTTCAGCTTCTGCGTTTCGTCCTGATGTGGTTGTCTTAGATAAAGCTGCTCTCGTTCAAGAACCTCTGTGGCTTGATGAGCCTGTTATTACTTTGGGAACTTCCGTTAAGCTTGTTGCAGAAGTCGTCAGCACTAATTGGCAAAATGACTATGCTCGTAAAGTAGAGGACTATTCGGCTTTAGGTATTTCAGAGTACTGGATAGCTGATTATGAAGCTCTGGGAGGACGACTGTTTATTGGCTACCCGAAGCAACCAACAGTTAGTATTTATACTTTGACCGACAACGGAGCTTACCAAGTTAGCCAGTTTCGGGGAAGCGATCGCATTGTCTCTCCTACATTCCCTGAGCTAAACTTGACAGCTGAACAAGTACTCACTCCTGAGCAGCAGTAGAAAGAATTGAGCAGTGTTAACTCTAATTTTCCTTTAAGATTGGGGTCGGGGAGTGTCAAAATCATTAGTATTGCAATTGCTACTAACTTGTTATGGTACAAGCACCAGCTCCGATTACTACGACAACTGACCTCGCCACAGGCGCTATCGATCTGATTCGTAAAGCTGGGTGCGAGTACGGAGATGTCCGTTTTTGCACCTACCGCCATCAAAATCTTTACGCTCGCGATCGCTCTTTAAGCCAACTTGCTGATAATGTTAGTTCCGGTTTTGGGGTGCGGGTGTTGCTGGATGGTGCGTGGGGGTTCGCTGCCAGTCCCCATAAAACCTTGGCGGAAGTGGAACGAATTGTTGCTCTGGCTGTAGAGATTGCTAAAGGAAGTCGCCTTTCTCAACAAACGCGGGTGCAATTGGTTCCTGTGGCATCCTACCGCGATACCTATATCACTCCGATTGAGATTGACCCTTTTACAATACCGATTACTGAGAAAGCTGACTTGTTACTGGGTCTTAACGAACAGTTGCTCAGTTATAGCGATCGCGGTATAAAAAAAGCTTACTCCTACCTGCGCTTCACCAAAGAGGATAAAACCTTTGCTTCTACCGAAGGTTCCCTGATTCAACAGACTATCTATCGCACCTATCCAGGATTTGGGTGTATGGCGATCGCTAACGGGGATGCGCAAAGCCGGGAATACGAACGTCCTCCCCTCAATAAAGGATACGAGCATGTTAATCCCCAAGACTTACTAACTCAGGTAGAACGGGTTGCCGAAGAAGCCATTCAAAAAGTTCATTCACCTAAGGGACCGCAAGGCATCCGCAGCACCCTAATCCTCAAACCCACTAACCTCTGGCTAACTATCCACGAATCAGTGGGACATCCTACCGAACTAGATCGAGTGTACGGCTACGAAGCCAACTTTGCTGGTACTAGCTTCGCCACCACTGATCAATTGCGTAAACTGCAATATGCCGCGCCTTGGGTGAACTTCAAAGCCGACCGCACCCAAGCGGGGGGACGCAGTACGATGGCTTATGATGATGAGGGCGTTCCCGCCCAAGAGTGGTATGTAGTTAAGGATGGCCTTTTAGTAGACTACCTCACCGATCGCGAAACCGCTTATCGACTCGGTCGTGGCAGCAGTAACGGTAGTGCCTACGCCGATAGTTGGTCTAGTGTACCGATGGTCAGAATTCCTAATCTAGGACTGGAACCAGGGCCAGAAGGAGGCAGCCACACCGCTACTTTAGAAGAGATGATTGCTGATACAGAGGATGGAATTTTAATCGATGGCGTCGGCAGTTTCTCGATCGATCAGCAACGGCGGAACTTTCAGTTTGGTGGAGATGCGTTTTGGAAGGTAGAAAAAGGCAAAGTTGTGGGGATGTTAAAGGATGTGACTTATCACTCAATGACTACTGATTTTTGGAATAGTGTTGATGCTGTAGGGCCAGCATCCGAGCGGCAGCAGTGTGGAACAAATATGTGTGGTAAAGGGGAGCCAATGCAAATCGCTCAAATGAGCCATGCTTGCGTGCCAGTCCGAGTGCGCAATATTCAAATTGGCGGCCCATCTTGAGCAACACAATTTTAGAGTTTAGGGTTTGTAGTAGGCACGCTTCGTGCCTGATATTATGTCCGGTCAAACAC
>DNXU01000210.1:20234-24096 GCA_003505715.1 Cyanobacteria bacterium UBA8803
AAACCCGCCCTGCCACAGGTTTTACTCAAGTCAGCAGGTGAATGTAAATAAACCTCATACCCAGAAGTTGGGTTTTTTCAAGAAACCTGACTTCTGCCTCTGCCTCCTGCCTTCTTGCACTAGAAACCTGCTTCCGTGGGAATAGTATTTGGTGTTTCTGGCGTGCCTAGACCATAAACTATGGGAATCAATCCCATCGCCAAGGACACTAAAGCAATAAGTAGAATCCAAAGGAATGGATGGGGATCGGCAGAGTCTTTATGAGTTGTTTTGACGCTTTTTAGGGTATTCATATCAAAATTTCCTAACTTATTTCATCAATAATGGCTTTTCCTTGACTTTATCAAGTTTTTTATACATGAGTTTGTATATATAACTTTATGTAACAAAATATTACAAAAATTCAGAATCGTTCTCTCTATAGATATTCAACAAAAAACCGTGGAATCCCAATTCCACGGCGTTTGGCATGAGGAATCTTAACTTTTAATCTGATTTTAGAATGAGCCAACCAGCAACCCAGTACCTGTAACAGTTTTGGTAACGAAATTGTTCCGCTCTCGCCAGCACAACTAGTGCGGTGAGAATTATAAACAGTTTCGTAGTAAGCACTTTAGCGCTTGGAAATACAGCCATTCCTCAGTAAAAATTGCCAAGATTAACTCAACAGCAAGTACCAGGATCGCATCCTTCGTAGGGTGAAATATCAGAGCTTAATCTTGGGAGAATGCGATCTTTACCTGTAAAACTGCCTCCTAACAATGACTCCTCGTTACATTCGTCTAACCTCACAACCAGTTTTTGGCCAACTATAATGTCTAAAGTAGATTGTGAGGGCTGCGATTTTTCGCTATCCAGGGCAACTTCTGGAGATTTTTTTGTTGAATTTAGATCGAACATTTTTAACTCCCTAATAATTTTTGATTCAACACTTAGCTTAGGTTGAGCTTCTTTATGATTGGAAAAGGATAACTTTTATTTGGGAAGGAGCCACAGAACCCTGTTGAACCAAATGATCTACTTCATGGGTCTGTGATATTGCTCCTCCTCGGTAATTACTAGCTTCAATTTCTGAAATCTCTTGATAGAAGCGTTGAGCGATTTTTACTGATTGTTCTTTTGATGTCTTAGGCACAGCTACATCTCCTTTTACTTTCCTAAGTATTTAGGAACTAATCAATTACTCTTAAATCTGTTAGCTACTCCTTGTTATACATGAGAGTCGGGATACTACGAATCCCATATTGCCTTGCAACACTTACAGAAGCTGGATCTAACTTAAAGGGTCTAATTATAACCTCAATTTTCTTGCCTCCCGACAGAGATTCTTGCTCAATCTCAGTCAATTCATCTCCAAAATTCAGTTCAGACTGCTGAAGAATTGCCTTAGCTTGTGGTGAATTATTAGGATTGCTCAACATTTTCTTCTCCTATTGTTATAGGCTACCTAAGTTCAAGAGGCTGTTTGTAAATTTTTATATCAACCCAGAACCTGTACGGGCAATTCTCATGATGGCAAACAGCAAATCATATCCTGTCCGGTCATATCGGTATTGCCCCCTCACCCCAAGAGCCACCTCTCCCATCAAGGGCGAGAGAGGTAAGATACAATACCGATGCTAACGAACACGATATCACTTGTCTTCCACATTCATGCTGTTTTTGCACAATCTTGCTATAACACCAATTTAATGGGTAATGGGTAATGGGTAATGGGTAATGGGTAATGGTACAACAAGCTGGTTTTTCCCCAATCACCAATCACCAATTACCAGACTATCAGTCCTTTAAGGTTGGTTGTGATTCGGGTGCAGACTCAGGACTTTGTAACTGTTGGGATGGGAACAAGAAATTCCGCATCTGCCTGAACCCTTGGGGATCTAAGAGCCATTGAGCAGTTAACACAGCAGCACCTGCCGAGAACACCACCACCAATACTCCTAAAATCCCTACAATCATCTTGAACCAATCCCCTCTAACCGTGGGAACTTCTAGTTCTTCTGGCTCAGAGGAGGTTTCAGGTTCATCAAGATCTAAGGATTGAGTTGCCGCTACCAATTCGGGTTCGATAGTGATGGTATAGGGATTGCTCTCCAAGGGAATTCCCCCCAGATTGAGAACGACTGGATATTGGGGAGAAACCGCATAGTAGGTGAGGACGACCGATGTATTATCGCGACCGTTCTGTTCATTAGCAAGGTCAATTAAAGCCTGAGCCGCTGCTTCTAAAGATAGCTTGCCGCTGAAGACATCTCGCACGTAATCGCTAAAATATTGCTCCAGCAGGTTATTGTCGCTCAAACCATCAGAACATAGCAGCAGTAGACCGTCTTCTTCCAAAATAAAGCGCCTGACATGGGGACGGAGTAACTCCGCATCCCTGGTGCCTACAGCTTGAGTCAGTGCGCCAGCATCGGGACGTTGTAGAACCTGTTGGTACAAACTGCGACCCATCTTAACTTCGCGGGTTGCCACATCATCATCCACCGTTAGCTGCTGGCAGTATTGGGGGGTCAACCAGTAGGCACGGCTATCCCCCACACTGGCAATATAAAGTTCGTGAGCGTTGCCTTCACCATCTGCGTGCTTAATGATTTGGGGAAGTTGCAGCGCCAGGGTTAAGGTGGTTCCCATGCGCCGCCGGGACTCTCGTTCTTGTTGGTCATTGCAAGAGGCAATTAAGTTATTGATCACCCGCACAATGGCCGATAGTTGTTGAGTGACAAGATCCGGCGTCATAATTTCGGGGTCTTCTACCAATTCGGCCAGTAGTGCCCGCACCTGGATTTTGATCGACTGCACGGCCAACTGGCTAGCCACTTCTCCACCTTCATGTCCGCCAATCCCATCACAGACAACCGCCAGGTGACCGATCAGGGGATCGGGAACTAGCTCTGGGTCTTCTGACAAGTCGGACATGAGAGGATAGCAGCTATCTTCATTGTGGTCTTGGTACGGACCAACATCCGTAGCACCAGCAACCTGCACGCGCAGTGGCTGCCTAGAGGATTGCTCTAGCAAGAGTTGGTTGAGTTGGGTGGCGATCGCCTCAAGTACGGGTTTCTCTGCCTGCATCTGCTGAGCAATCTCGTGCAACTGGGAGGCTACGGATACGGAAGCTCTGCGGCACCAAGACTCCCAGCACTTTCCAAGCTGTTGGATGCTAGCCTGGGCAGGGGGTTTGAGCAAAGCCGTACCGACTCCTGAGGACATCCCTGCGGCTAATTCATCCCAGACACTCATCTCGTTACCCGTAGGGGATGCTACCAATTCCGGTTCTGAGCCTGCAACCGCATCAATATAAAGTGAAAGCAGTCGCACTCGCCATCCTTCAACCCGTAGATTTTCTGGATCTAAGAGCGTCGAAGCTACTCCTAATTCCGCTAAGGGCGTCCACAACTCCAGAATCTGCCAGAGCCAATAAATCTGACGCACCGCCGATGCCTTCGCCCACATGGAGTCAATCGACGGATACAACTCGCCATTCTCATCAATGGGTACATTCTCTAGCAAAATGACCGAGGCTTCCTGCAAAGGCTCTCCCAATTGGCACACCCCATAAACTTCCGGAACGTGGAGGCAGTACGAGTACAAGCGCAGGTAAGGGAGGATATTGCCATTCAGTTGCTCGGGCATATCTGGCAGCACGTCTGGGTGCATATCCTGCCAAATTTGCGGGGCAATGACTTGGTATCGCTCTGCAACTCGTTCCCCAACGGGGATCGTTGCTGCATCTGAACCAACAGCCCAAAGATAGCGATTTTTCAGCAGGTTAGAACTACTCATAAGATTAAAAACGGCTTTAAAACCATAATGACTTGAATTTACTACAGGTAGGAGGGGGATGAGGGATGAGGGATGA
>DNXU01000210.1:24300-27835 GCA_003505715.1 Cyanobacteria bacterium UBA8803
TTGAGGGTTTGAGGGTTTGAGGGATTAATAATCTAGCTATTTATCTCTGTTCTCTGCTCTTGGTTAAAGTCTTTGCTCCCTTATCCTTAATTTTCCGTTAAATGCCAAAAGCATAAGGTAAATTAGAATTAGGTTAGCCTATTTTTTCAACCAGCTCGCTAAATTACTTTGGTAGGCTTGCGGAAATTCAAAGGATACATAAAAACCTTCCTTAGTGTCTAGGGACAAACCAGCTGGTCAATGTTAAATCTATACCTATAAGGCACGCTACACCAATTTTTGATATGTCGCTCACTCCTTCGATGCTCTGGCTACTGGCAGGGTCAGTTCTTTGTTTAGTAGAGCTGTTTGTACCCACAGCCTTCGTCGCCTTCACCATGGGTATTAGCGCCTTGCTGGTAGCTTTGGTGGCATCGATTGCTCCCCAGTTTTCCGTACAAGTGGTAGTTTGGCTGCTGCTATCCACAGGGCTAGTCGTCTTGTCCCGTCGCCTCCTGCCACCGGCTAGGGCATCTAAAACTCTGGATGCCAAGGAAGGTCGTACCTTGACAGAAATTCCGGCAGGAGAGACTGGGCGGGTTATTTATGAAGGCAATTCCTGGCAGGCTCGCTGTGACGATGACACCCAGGCGATCGCACCCAATCAAAAAGTTTATATCGTCAGACGGGAAGGTACGACTTTAATTGTCTTACCCCACAATCTACTACACCACTAACCCTCAGGTTTTATTTTTTAACTAAATAAAGGCCAAAGGAGACTAAAGATGAATCTATTCGGCTGGCTCGTCGTTTTGTTACTAGGCGGTTCCGGGATCGCTGGCTCGGTGAAGATTATCAATCAAGGCAACGAAGCCTTAGTGGAAAGATTGGGGAAATATAGCGGTAAGAAATTGGAACCGGGTCTTAACTTTGTTATTCCCTTTCTGGATAAGGTTGTTTACCAGGAGACCATTCGGGAAAAAGTTCTTGACATTCCAGCCCAGCAGTGCATTACTCGCGATAACGTGTCCATCACTGTTGACGCTGTGGTTTATTGGCGGATTATGAATATGGAGAAAGCCTACTACAAAGTAGAAAATCTCCGATTAGCCATGCAGAACCTAGTTCTGACCCAGATTAGGTCGGAAATGGGCAAACTAGAACTCGATCAAACCTTTACCGCCCGATCTGAGATCAATGAAATTCTGCTGCGGGAATTGGACGAAGCCACCGATCCTTGGGGCGTCAAAGTGACGCGGGTAGAACTGCGAGATATTATTCCTTCCAAAGCCGTACAGGAATCAATGGAATTGCAGATGTCAGCAGAACGGCGCAAGCGGGCAGCAATTCTCACCTCTGAAGGGGAACGGGAAGCTGCTATTAATAGTGCTAGAGGAAAAGCCGAGGCTCAAGTACTTGATGCGGAAGCACGTCAAAAGGCGGCCATTCTAGAAGCCGAAGCCCAACAAAAAGCGATCGTGCTTAAAGCCCAAGCCTTACGACAGGAGCAAGTACTTAAAGCCCAAGCTACTTCTGAAGCACTGCAAATTATTGCCAAGACTCTTAAGAGCGATCCTAATGCCCACGAAACATTACAGTTCTTACTCGCTCAGGGTTATTTAGAAATGGGAGCAATTATTGGCAAGAGCGGCAGCAGCAAGGTGATGTTCATGGACCCGCGCACAATTCCAGCCACAATTGAGGGGATTCGCTCTATCGTCGGTGATAGCGATGAGCCTAACTCGAATCACTTAGGGGGTTAGCGGCATTTAATGAGATCGGGAATATTTTTATATCTCTCGACGTATTTCTTTATCTTTGAGTCTGAGGTAATTAGAGGTGATTCCAGGACGACTGCTGTAGCCAAAACAATTTTGTCCCGATTTTCTAAATTTATATCAGGATCATCTAATCTTAGAAAGTTCTCCAGTATTTCAATATCTAACTCTCGGATTTCAATATTAGGTAAAAACTTTATAGGATTAAAAATTTCTGATATAAATTTAGCTCTAAACTCTTCATCTTCAGAATTTTTGCCTCTAAACCATTTATCAAAAATTTCCACAAAAACAGTACTTGGTATAGTCATCAAGTATTCAGTATCACTTTGAAAAACTCTCCTGATATATGATAAGCCTCTTGGAGATATCTGTGGTGGCACATTAAATATATGAGCAAAGTAAGAGATTAGTGCAGTCGTATCAATAACAAAACGTCGCTTAGCAGGGAAAGGCTCAATACCTATAATCACCCATGTCTCTCCGTATTTCTACTAAATGGTCTTCAATGTTTAGTTCTTCGTTACGGATATACCTAAACATGTATTCTATAAATTCTGCACCGATCTCTTCGACTAAGAATAAACCTTTTCGGTCTGACAAAGTATAGATTTCTTGTAGAATTATATAGACATCTTCTTCTTGTTTCTGCTTGCTCTCCAGAATTTGAGAAAGAAGAGTTGCTAAACAAACAAATTCCAACTGCCAGTTTTCCCATTGCTCTATCAGCAATTGAATGTTAGTGTCTTCTAATTCTAAGCTTGCTGAACCAAATTCTACTGAAAGGAATTTAGACAATTCCATTCTATTCAAACAATAATTATCCATCAAACGCTATCCTAATCAGATTCCTTCATAAGATCTTTCGTAGCTGTTTCAGATATACCACTTACCTGACGCTGCTCAGCTAGTTGGCCAGCTTCATCTGTTGATAGTACAAAGTCTACATCTACCTCAGCAACGTTTTGCTCCACAGCACGTTCAAGCACCTCATAAGCCATTTTTAAAATTTTTGAAGCATTAAACTCACTCAACTCAGCTATTCTGGCTATAGCATTTTTATTAAAAGGTGAAAATGTATCAGCAGGAACCTCCTTTATACGATAAGCTTGCAGGTATTTTTGAACAAGAGAAAGCGCATCTTGCAGCTTAATTTTTTCAAATCTAATCACGTTTTTTGATGTTCCCTTGAAGAAGATTGGCGATCTCTGTTCTAAGCCACTTTGTTCCCATGCAGATTGAATCAATCGTGGTACTCCAGCGTGTAATACCAAGAGCAGATTATAGAACCCTGTTCTGGCATTAGTGTAAAGTCCATCAAATAAACAGGTTCTTAGTTCTAGCGCAAAGTCCCTCTTCTGTCTTTCACTTTGGAAATCTGGAACACGTTCAAAGTCATCAACGAAGATATAAGCGCCATTGAATCCTGCTGCTAAGAAAAAATCTACAAGATGGGAAAAAGCAAACTCAACCTTTGGTTTACCACGCTTCAAGTTCTTTAAGTATTCTTTGAAATCATTTTGATCGATCAGTTTCAATACCAAAGGAGTTGATGAAAAGATTGGGAAGTCTTGGGGTAAATCTTGCAAATATGAATTTGAAAGTATGTATTGAGAAATTTTTATAAAATCCAGATTTTTCTGAGAATACCAGTCCAAAGATTTTAATTTTGTTTTTAGATCATCTTCATCGGAAAAATGTTCCTCTGGATCAAAATCTTCATACAATTCAAAAATCGCATTCAACCGCAATGATATTAGCGGGACTTAAACAAATTT
>DNXU01000105.1:0-3442 GCA_003505715.1 Cyanobacteria bacterium UBA8803
GAGGGTGTGGATTGGACAATCCGCCCGAAGGGTCGGATAGTCCTGTGTTAAGAACCTCCCACTTTTAAGTGGGGGAGTCTCAGTAAAAGACCAACTTCAATCATGCGGTGATAGTCGTCTAGCATCCATTTGTGGTGGTCACTGTCCTTATGAGTTTTCCCAATCCGGAGTTTTGCTCCCATTGTGACATACTGTGCTTATCGTTAATTCCCGCTTAGCTTGTTATATATAGCGTCATTAGTCTAAAATCTGAAGTCTCACTACTATATATAGTGTCTACATTCACCCCCTGACGTAACCGAAAACCGTGAATCACCTACAGGAGTGGCTCCATAGCTGTGTTGATGAGGATCTCGTCCGCCTTAACGTTATCCCCTTAAAAGGTCAAAGTCCCTACCAATATCTCCTGTACTCCGAGGACATCTCCCGGCGTAACGACGGTCGAGTTAGCGATCGCATCCTCAAACGCTACCAGCACGTCGAGCAGGGAGGGTGGTGGTGTTCGGGTATTGACGTACTCACCGGGAACGATGAACTTTGGGGGTGTTTTAAGCCAACTCAACCGCGCCTTAGTCCCAACCGCCACAAGCCGATTAAGTACGAACATCCTCCCCAAGCTCCCAGCAGTCTTTTCGCCCTACGACTGACTCAACCGATTTGGCAACAGATTGCTGCTCGCTACCAACTAGATATTTCCCCAGAGGATATCCAGGCAGAGCAACCGGATCTGGGTTTTTGGGAGTGGTTCGTCAATCACTCTACCATTCCTTTGTGTATTACCGAGGGGGCGAAGAAAGCTGGAGCCTTACTGACAGCAGGTTACGCTGCGATCGCATTACCGGGAGTCTTTGGTGGCTATCGACTGCCACGAGACGTGGAGGGAAATCGCATCGGCACGCCTCGCCTGATCCCCCAGCTGTTGAAATTAGCAACTTCAGGCCGCCCGATTTATTTGGCTTTCGACCAAGATACCAAACCTAGCACGCTCAAGCATGTTAATGTAGCTATTCGTAAATTGGGTATGTTGCTCGCTCAGCAAGGCTGTCCGGTTAAGGTCATGATGTGGAACCCCCAGCTAGGTAAAGGGGTGGATGACCTGATTGCTGGTGGGGGTGCGGATGCTTGCGAGCAGGTTTACCAAACCGCAGTTCCTCTCGACATTTGGAAAGCTCAGTCCTTAAACAGCCTGACTTATCCTGCTGCGTTTGAGGTGCATGGCCGCTACCTGCCAGAAGTGCCCATTCCTGCCACGGCCAAACTGATTGGGATTAAATCCCCCAAAGGCACGGGTAAAACCTGTTTATTAGAAGATATCGTTCAACAAGCCTTAAAACGCCAACAACGGGTCTTGGTTATCGGTCATCGCGTCCGACTGGTAGAGGCACTGTGCCAGCGTTTCGGACTTGACTACATCACCCAAGTGCCAGACGCAGCGTCAGATGCGGTGTTGGGGTACGGTTTGTGTCTGGATTCTCTGCATCCAGCTTCTCAAGCTCGTTTTGAGGCGCTGGACTGGTCGGATGGGGTTGTAATTATTGATGAAGTCGAACAAGTCCTCTGGCATGGTTTAGACTCATGTACCTGCTCTCAAAATCGGGTAGCCATCCTCAAGTCTTTGAAAACTTTAATGCAAAATGTCTTGGGTGGCGAGGGTCAAGTCTTCGTGGCGGATGCTGATTTGAGTGATGTCTCCCTCGATTACCTCATGGCTCTGGCTGGGGTTCACCTGCAACCTTTTATTATTGCCAACTCTTGGAAACCGGGCATTAACGAATCCTGGCAAGTCCACACCTACTCAGAAAGTACTCCCCATCAGCTGTTACGAGATCTAGAAGCACACATTCGCTCTGGCGGGAAACCCTTCGTCTGTCTTTCAGCTCAAAAACCCAAAAGTCAATGGGGCACTCGTACCTTAGAAGCCTATCTTAAAGAGCAGTTTCCCCACGCTAAAATCCTGCGGATTGATTCAGAATCCCTGGCTGAACCCACTCATCCGGCTTACAGGTGTACCACGAATTTGGAGCAGGTGCTGAAGCAGCATGATATTGTGCTAGCCAGTCCGGCGATTGAAACGGGAGTCAGCATTGATATTCGGGGACATTTTACTTCAGTCTGGGCTATTGCCCAAGGCGTTCAAACCGCCAACAGCGTCAGGCAGGCGCTAGGAAGAATTCGCGAAAATATTCCTCGATTTATTTGGGTGGCTCCCTACGGTTTTAATCGGGTGGGTAATGGTTCGACCTCTATTCCCGCACTACTTAATAGCGAGCAGAATCTCACCCAACTCAATATCCGCCTGTTGCAGCAATCAGACTTCGAGGCTCTTGACGATATCGAGACGGGTTTTCAAGCCGAGTCTCTACTGTGCTGGGCCAAGATGGCCGTTCGCCTCAATGCCTCGATGAGTCAGTATCGAGAATCAGTGGTGGTGGGACTGCGGAATGAGGGTCATCAGGTAATTGACGTACCAACTGTCGATCGGGGATTGGTACTCCTGGGTAATCGTAAATCTAAACGATCGCATCCCTTCTCGACCAAGCAACAGGTTCAGACTCAACCAGATGACCTCAAGGCAGCGATCAAGGCTGTGAGAGACCAAAACTATCTGGACGAGTGTGAAGCGATCGCTTCAGCAGAAGACCTCAGTGAGAGCCAGTATCAAACCCTGCAAAAACGCTTGGTTAAGACTCCTACTCAGAGGCGATCGCTCTTAAAGTATCAGTTAAAACAGCGCTACGGTCTTCCCGTCACCGCCCAACTAGTAGCTAAGGATGACCAAGGCTGGTACGGGAAACTCCTACTCCATTATTTTCTCACCCTAGGACGCCACCAACTCGCTGGACGAGATGCCGCAAATGCTCGTCAGCTGCTCGAGCAAGGTCAAGGTAGTATCTTCCTACCAGATTTTAACGACTCTCAACTGGGAACTGCCATAGGTATGATGGAACGCTTGGGCGTCCCGATCCTGATTCAAGATCTGGGGCGAGAGTGGCAGAATACGGATGAGGACTTGCAGGCGATGGCCGCAGTTGCCCTCACTCATCGCACTTCTGTGAAAACCACCTTGGGTATCGGGCTGTCTCAGAAGGCGACTCCCATTACCATTACCAGACGCTTGCTAGATAAAATTGGCTATGGACTTCAGTGCGTGCGTCGCGTCCGACAAGTGGCAACAGCAGGTGCTAGTCCTACCTGGGTGCGAGTTTATCAGGTAGTTCAACCCCATGATGGCAGGGATAAGGTATTTAAACAGTGGTTGGGGTATATCAGCCCATCCCTAAGCGCTGGCATTCATCAGGTAGGGAGTAATTTAGGTGAGGTAGATACTTCTCAACACCTGGTTTGTGTAGATAAACTTGAATACGTCCAACTGTCTTTAAATTTTTAACGCAAAGGGCACAAAGGGTAGTAAGTTTACCAAGGGACTCTCAAATAAAAAAGT
>DNXU01000105.1:3496-6910 GCA_003505715.1 Cyanobacteria bacterium UBA8803
CTTGACTCGCCCTGATTGAATAGATAATTTATTTTTTTGCCCTCCCCAAGGCCAGTTGGGAAACTTGGTGTACCTTGGTACTCCCCTTGGCGTCCTTTGCGTATAAACTTGAACCTGTTACGGCGTCGGTCAGTTTGCTATGGATTTAAGTAATTAGGCAGGAGGCATCTGCGATGAAAATTCTCCACGGCAGTTGGATTCCCCAACCTGAAAACACCTTCATCCAAACGGGCACATTTTATATCTGGGTAGAAACCGCTGCACGCCCCAAAAGGAAAACCCAGACCCAAAATGCCCATCCCGGACAATTAACGAAAGAGGAACTATCTACCTTTTTAGTTAAGGAACTCGGTATCCCTGAAACTCCCTACAGCCAGATTAGCGACAAGATTACCACCCAATACTTTATCCTGCCGAGCAGTAACAACCAGCCCCTCCCTTCCCTAGAGTTGACTCGGTATCTAGAAGAAGAACCACCAGAATCAGCTGACTGGCTACCCTGGGCCATTGATTGTTATCCAGTGACCAGTATTATTAGAACCACTGGCTTTAAGTATCCCCAAATTACGCCCATTATTAAACTCCTGAGGGATCTGCATTTTATTGCCCTTTATAACTCCAGAGAAATTCAACTCGGTGCTGATTTGCTGTTCTGGTATCACTACACCCAATCTTTCAAAGCAGTTATCGTTAAAGACCAATATATTCCGGCCCTCAAATATCGAGAGCTTCCACCTCCCCAAGAAAAACGTAAGTCAAAAGCTAAGCCAAAAGCTAATCCGTTTGAAATTTACCCGGCTTGGCAAATTATTTCCGCTCAATACGAGGCCAATATCCAATCTTTCATTGATGCCATGCCCCTAGCTTGTGTGGCGGGTCACGCTACCCCCTCGGCAACTATGGCATTCTACGATAAAGAAACCTTACTTCGCCATTTCTCCGAATGCCTGCTGACAGAAATTGTGACTAATACACCATTGACAGCGGCTTTCGACAAAAAAATTAGTAACTCACTCATCTATAGCTGTCTTTATCCTGAACAAACTCAATCGCCTTGGACAACGGAGCGGGCTTTATCCGACTATAAACAATGGGCAGCTTGGCAACAAAATATCGGTGGTGCCCAAGAAACCGCAGCCTTCTATCTTTGTTTTCAATTACAAGAAGCTACCGCCGAAAATCCTCATGTTTGGTCTATTAAATTCCTCGCTACTGCCAAGAAAGATCCCTCTCTGAAACTAGCCTTAAACGAGTATTGGCTCCTGAAGACAAAAGATAAAAAACAGGTTTATACCCAATTTGGGGAACAGTTTGAGAAAGAACTCTTATTAAACTTGGGCTACGCAGCCCGGATGTATCCCGAAATCTGGAGAGGACTCGAAACTGACCGACCTACTGGCTTTGCCCTCACCCTGGAAGAAGCCTTTGCCTTTCTTAAGGAAAAGGCTTGGGTGTTAGAGGATGCCGGTTACAAAATTATCGTTCCTGCCTGGTGGACGCCCCTAGGTCGTCAACGGGCTAAACTTCGTCTCAAGGCATCTCCTAAGAAATTAAAAACTCCTCAAACTGCCAGTAAAGGTTATTTCAGCCTTGATACGATTATTCAATATCAATATGAACTTTCTATCGGAGGTAAAGCGGTTACCGAACAGGAATGGCAGCAGTTAGTGAAGGCGAAGACTCCGTTGGTGCAATTTCGAGGTCAATGGATTGAGTTAGATAAAACTAAAATGCAGCAGCTACTAGAATTCTGGCAATCTCACCATCAGGAAATGCCGGAAATGACGCTGCTGGATTTTATGAAAAAAGCTACAGAAGAGGCGGAGGGGATTGAAATTGAGCATGATGACGCCCTGACTCACATGATGCAGAAATTGCACGATCGCAGCCGACTGGAACCGATTGAAAATCCGATCAAATTACAAGGCACTTTAAGGGAGTATCAAAAACGCGGTGTATCCTGGTTGCAGTATTTGGAACAGTTAGGGTTAAATGGCTGTTTAGCTGATGATATGGGACTGGGAAAGTCCATTCAAATTATTGCTCAATTGATTCAGGAGAGAGAAACCTCTGCCACGGTGCCCCCTACCCTGTTAATTGCCCCTACTTCGGTAGTGGGAAACTGGCAAAAAGAAATTGAAAAGTTCGCCCCCCATCTCAGCACCTGGGTGCATCACGGTAGTAACCGAATTAAAGATGAAAAAGAGTTTCAAACAGCTAGCTCAAAGGTCGATGTGGTAATTACATCCTTTACCCTGGCTAGAAAAGACGAAAAACTTCTCAAAACTGTAATCTGGCAACGCCTGGTGCTGGACGAAGCCCAAAATATTAAAAATCCTCAAGCGGCACAAACAAAGGCAATTCTCAAACTGCAAGCGAAGCACCGCGTCGCTTTAACTGGAACGCCCGTTGAAAATCGCCTGTTAGACCTCTGGTCAATATTTAATTTTCTCAACCCAGGGTATTTAGGCAAAGAAGCGCAGTTTCGCAAGAATTTCGAGATTCCAATTCAAAAAGATAACAATCGAATGCAATCGGCGGTATTAAAAAAGTTAGTCGAACCTTTGATTCTGCGGCGGGTGAAGACGGATAAGCAAATTATCAAAGATTTGCCTGATAAAATCGAACACAAACAGTATTGCAATCTCACTAAGGAACAAGCTTCGCTGTATGAGGCAGTCGTGAAAGAGGTAGAAGCCAAACTAGCAGAGGCGGAAGGTATACAGCGGAAGGGGTTAATTTTGTCAACCCTGATGAAGCTCAAACAAGTTTGCAATCATCCCGCCCAATTTTTACAGGATGGCAGCGAGTTTTCGCCGGAGCGATCGCATAAGTTAGAACGCCTAGTCGAGATGATTGAGGAGGTTAATGCCGAAGGGGAGAGTTTGTTAGTCTTTACCCAGTTTACAGAAGTGGGCAGTGCCTTAGAACGGTATCTAAAACATACCCTACACTACCAGACTTACTACATTCACGGCGGCACCAGCCGCGACAAACGAGAGAAAGCGATCGCTGCTTTTCAAGACCCAGATACTGAACCCGCTGCCTTTATCCTTTCCCTCAAAGCAGGTGGTGTTGGCATTACGCTAACTAAAGCCAATCACGTTTTCCATTTTGACCGCTGGTGGAATCCTGCCGTAGAAGACCAAGCCACCGATCGTGCTTTCCGCATCGGACAGAAGAAAAATGTCTTTGTCCATAAATTTTTGGCCTTGGGTACGTTGGAGGAACGGATTGACCAAATGATTGAAGATAAGAAAAAACTATCTAGCGCAATTGTCGGAACCGATGAGTCCTGGCTAACCGAATTGGATAACGAGCGCTTTAAAGAGCTAATTGCTTTAAACAAAACAGCCATTCTAGAGTAAGCTAGAAGCTGTTGCAGGACTGGTTTCGACTTCGCTCAACCTGCTT
>DNXU01000105.1:7142-12332 GCA_003505715.1 Cyanobacteria bacterium UBA8803
CCAATCACCCATTACCAATCACCAATTACCAAACTATTAAAAATGGCAACATTTAGCAGAACTTGGTGGGGAAAGCGCTTTATAGAGGCACTGGAATCCTTTACTGACTTAGCCAGATTGAGGCGGGGTCGCTCCTATGCTAGTGGGGGCAAAATTAAGGAATACCGAATTCACAATGGCCAAATTATCGCTAAAGTCAGGGGGGCAATTAATCCCTATTTTGGCGTTTACAAAGAACCTTTATACACCACAATCATTGAAATTACACCGATTTCAGCGGCTGCTTGGTCAAAAGCGATCGCTTACCTAGCAGCCAAGGCTAGTTGTGTCTCCAAGCTACTGATGAATGAGGTGCCTGATAATATTGAGGAGGTTTTTGACGAGTTAAACCTATATTTGTTACCCCAGAGCCGTAAGGATTTTACTACTAGTTGCTCTTGTCCGGACTGGTCAAATCCCTGCAAGCATATTGCGGGAGTTTATTATCTAGTTGCAGCGGAGTTAGACTCAGACCCATTTTTGCTGTTTGAACTGCGCGGGCTATCGCGACAGAAGCTGTTGCAAGAACTAGCCAAGTCCCCACTCGGCAAAGTATTGTCCTCAGCGTTAGATACTGAAACCGTGCCTCTAGAATCGGCTGAATCCTACTATACCGAACCCAAAAAAGTGGCGATACCACAGTCATTAAGCCAGAAAGACTTTTGGCTAGGGGCAAAGGCGCTACCACCAATACCGGAAGAGACTTCCTCGGCCAGCATTCCGGCAATTTTAATTAAAAAAGGAGGAGATATCCCCCAGTTTTGGAAGAAAGATGTTTCCTTTATAGAGGTAATGGAAGAGCTGTATGAGCGTGTCAGAACCAAAAACAAAGAAGTAATATGATATCAAATCTAGCAGAAAGTAGAGGGCAGAAGATAGCAGCAAAAAAACACTGGTTTCAGCAATTAAGAACCTCCTAACCACCTTGGCGGTTACTATATCTTTCTTTTGCCACTCTATCCCCAATTGCCAATTATCAATTATTTATGTTGTTATCCAGTAACTGGCAAGATTGGTTAACCGTATCCGCCTATATCGCTTTTACGGTAGTCATCACTTACTTCGTTTTCACTACAAATAAAAAAGAATAAATAATTCCTGAAGGCCAGATCGCCGACTTTTTAGAAAAGTCGGCGATCTGAACACTGCGTTCCCGTTAAAAACCGAAATAATATTATGCCCCGTCCCATCGATCGGACAGTATTACTAGCAATATTAATTATTCCTGCAATCCACTTGGGTTTGGCCAGTTTATCCCGTTGGCTGTATTTCCATGATGGAACATCAGCAATCTGGCTCTCAAACGGTCTTTATGTGGCGGCTGTGCTGCTGCTGGGATACCGGATCTGGCCTGCTATTCTAGTGAGCGAATTCATTGCTAATTGGTTACTTTTCTATCCAAATATTGGGATCAGCTTCAGTCATGCCGTAATTGCTTCTATAGAGCCACTAGCAGCTAGTTTTCTAATCCTTCGCTTTATCAAAGACCGCGATCTCTTCCATCGGTCTGGGAATATTTTCAAATTTGTGGTTTTGATCATACCCAGTCTGACCATCTCCACCACCCTTGCTATTACCATTCTGGCTTGGAGCGGCGACACCCCCTGGGCAGAATATGGAGCAGTGTGGCGGGTTTGGTTTACGGCAACCCTTATTGGCGAACTTATCGTTACCCCAGCGATACTAGCATGGTTCCGCTCTGGGGAGTTGCAGCCCAGACTTTGCTCTGCACTGGTTATAGAGTTTGCCCTTTTGGTGTTGGTAGCGATCGCCATCAGTTGGGCTGCCTTCTGGGGAAGGTATCCCGTGGAATACATGATGATTCCCGTTTTAATCTGGTCAGCATTTCGGTTCAGTCCGAGGGAATCAACCCTACTCGTCATTCTGATAACAGCGATCGCAGTTTTTGGCACGGCTCATGGTTTCGGCTCGTTTTTCAGGCAGTCTCTCTCAGAGTCTCTACTGCTCGTGCAATCTTTTATTAGTGTCATTGCCTTAACCACCTTTGTTCTATCCACAGCGATCGAGGAAAACCGGAGCGCACAAGTCAAGCTGAAAAAAGCCAAGGAAGAATTGGAATTGCGTGTCGAAGAACGCACTACCGAACTTAAAGAAGCCAAACTGGTTGCCGACAGAGCCAACCAAGCAAAAAGCGAATTCCTGGCCAATATGAGTCACGAGCTGCGGACTCCTCTTAATGGTATCCTTGGTTACACCCAAATTCTGCAAGGCTCCCAAACCTTAAGCGCAAAAGAGCGCAAAGGTATCGATATCATTCACCAGTGCGGTTCTCACTTGTTGACTTTAATTAATGATGTCCTGGACATCTCCAAAATTGAAGCCGACAAGATGGAACTCTACCCCACAGATTTTGATTTTCCCTCTTTTCTGGAAGGGGTGGTAGAAATCTGTCGCATCCGCGCCCAAAGCCAGGGGATTGTCTTCAAATATCAACCTAGCCCCAGCCTGCCAAAAGTCATCCATGCGGATGAAAAACGTCTCCGGCAAGTCTTGATAAACCTCCTGGGCAATGCCATCAAGTTCACCGAGCGCGGTGGAGTCACCTTCACCGTTAATGTCATCAGCCAAACCAACCAACAGGAACCCCATAACTCATCCCCGACATCCGTTACTAAATCCGTTGCCAAAATTAGCTTCCAAATTGCCGACACAGGCATAGGGATGACCCCCGAACAGCTAGAGAAAATCTTCTTACCCTTCGAGCAAGTTAGCAGCCATGAAAAGCAGATAGAAGGCACGGGTTTAGGGTTAACGATCAGCCAAAAGATTGTGGCCATGATGGGCAGCACTATACAGGTGCAAAGTCGGCTAGGAGAGGGGAGCCTTTTCTGGTTCGAGGTAGAGTTACCTGAAGCCGAAGACTGGGCGGAAACCGTTGAAATCGCTGAAGAAGGAACTATTATTGGCTTTGAAGGCAAAGCCCGCAAAATCCTGATTGTGGACGACCGTTGGCAAAATCGTTCAGTTATGGCTAATTTACTTAAACCGCTGGGTTTTGAAATTTTCGAGGCCGATAACGGTCGGGAGGGATTAGATAAAGCTATAGAGGTGCGGCCAGACTTGATTATTGTTGACTTAGTGATGCCCGTGATGGATGGGTTTGCCATGACCAAACATCTACGGGAATCTTCTGAGTTACAAAATGCGATCGTCATTGCCTCCTCAGCGAGCGTGTTTGGCTGGCATCGCCAGAACGCTATTGATGTTGGCTGTAACGATTTTCTGCCTAAGCCTATTCAAGCAGGTGAATTGTTGCGGCAATTAAAACATCACTTGCAGGTATCATGGATATATAAGGATAGGGATGAATTAACCATTAAGCATCAAAATAGCTCGGTTGGTGCCGATGAAATCGCGGTTCCTCCCTCATCCGAACTTGTGGCCCTGTATCAGGCCATTCTGCGGTGTAACTTTACAGATATTCAAGCAGAAAGTCACCGGATCAAAGAGTTGCACCCGAACTATACAGCTTTTGCCGATAGGGTATTGGCTCTGGCTGACGAGTTTGAAGTCGAAGCGATCGCTAAATTAGTCGAGCCTTATATTTCTAGCTCTTAAACTATGGTCACTGCTCAAGCTCCATCTATTCTAATTGTCGATGACACCCCTAATAATATCCGGGTACTGTTTGATATTTTGGATAGAGCTGGTTTCAATCTGGCAGTGGTCAAGAGCGGTGAAATGGCTTTAGAAAAATTGCCTTTAATTCAGCCAGACTTAATTTTACTAGATATCATGATGCCTGGAATGGATGGGTTTGAAACCTGCCGTCGGCTGAAAGCAGATCCAACCTCTAAAGATATCCCCATAATTTTTATGACCGTCCTTTCTGATCTAGAAAGTAAGGTCAAGGGGTTACAAATGGGGGCAGTAGACTACATCACTAAACCAATTCAGGTTGAAGAGGTGATGGCTCGCGTTAATGTTCATTTAGCACTCAGAACCGCCCAAATTCAGTTGATGAATGAAGTCAGTGAGCGTAGGCAAGCGGAGGAAAGACTTAAGCAAACCCTTCAAGAGTTACAAAAAACCCAAACTCAGTTGATCCAGAGTGAAAAGATGTCTGCCTTAGGGCAACTGGTGGCAGGTGTAGCCCACGAAATCAATAACCCAGTCAATTTCATCGGTGGCAACCTTTCCCATGCTAGGGAATATACCCAAGATCTGCTGAACTTGGTGCAACTCTATGAAGAACACTACCCCCAACCCGTACCTGAAGTACTCGCTGAAATCGAGGCGATGGAGTGGGATTTCTTACGCGAGGATTTACCTAAACTAATTAACTCAATGCAAGTGGGAGTAGATCGCCTGCAACAGATTCTGCTTTCTTTGCGCATCTTCTCTCGTACCGATGAAACTGAGATGAAATTGGCGGATCTTCATCAGGGACTCGATAGCACTTTGATGATTCTGGGATATCGGCTTAAGGCGCACTCAGAGCGCCCTGCTATTGACATTATAAAGAAATACGGCAACCTGCCTTTAGTGGAATGCTATAGCGGGCAACTCAACCAGGTGTTTATGAATATCCTGAGCAATGCCATTGATGGATTGGAGCAAGCCATCCACAGTCACAAAAAGTTCGCTCCAGCCATTACTATTCAGACAGAAGCAGTCGAGGGCGATCGGGTGGCAATCCGCATTATTGATAATGGCTGGGGCATACCACCAGAAGTTCAAAAACGAATATTTGAACCTTTCTTTACGACTAAACCTGTGGACAAGGGAACGGGACTGGGACTTGCCATTAGCTACCAGATTGTGGCTGAGAAGCATCAAGGATCTTTACAGTGCGTTTCAGAGCTAGGACAAGGCAGTGAGTTTGCGATCTTGATTCCGCTTCAGCAGGGATGAGGGGTGAGGGATGAGGGATGGGGGAATTTCTTAAAAAAATATCAATAGTTGTTAATAAATCTGCTGGTATGTTCTTTACAGCTGTGTCTAAGGTAAAAATAGATGTATAAAGAGTAATGAAGAGTTGCAAAAGGAGGTAGATAAAGATGCATGATTTCCTAATACCTAATGCCATAACTTACTTCATGGTAAAAATTGGCGTGCTGATTCTGGTCTTACTAGTTTGGTTAGTAGTGACTGCTGCCCCTGTTGTTTAATATCATGTCCGGTTAAACA
>DNXU01000105.1:12497-15465 GCA_003505715.1 Cyanobacteria bacterium UBA8803
CAAACGTCAGGTATTAGTTATTAATAAATAAGCTATTCTAGTAGATAATCTCAATGCTAAAAATATACTACTAAATGCTGAAGGTTGAAGAATGAAAATTGAATTTTTGTCCAAAAATATCTAATATTATCTATTAGCTTCTTTGGTGAGGAAAATAAATAAAGTGGGTTGAGGGGATTTTTTATACTATATATATAGTGCTAATGGCTAGTGGTATCGCAGATATAATGGTGGACAACCTCTACCCGCTCGATCGGATTAAAGCCTCAGAGCGCTCCTATGTAGGAGATAAAGCCCTGTATTTAAGTCAGCTTTTGCAGCAGGGTTACCCCGTTCTGCCCGGTTTTGTAGTTCCAGCGATCGCGTTTTGGGAATTTATAGAAATATTGGGGGAGTCGGAACCATTACTAGCTGATTTGCCCCATTCTTCTCTACATGTCAACGTAGACGATCCGCATCAGCTACAGTTGGTTGCCCAACAAATTCGTCAAGCGATTACGGCAGCGCCTTTGCCTTCAGTGTGGCAAGAAACATTGATCGCAGGAGCAGAAAGGGTGCAAGCACCAGCAATAATTTTGCAGCCTTCCCTATCGCTGCCCTCAAAAAAGTCCTCAGTCAAAAAATTAAACGTTGAAGATTGGGCTGATCAGCGGCAACCCTGGGGGATTTGGGAATCCTATATTTGCCTCAAACATCCAGCAGCCCTAGCATTAGCCTTGAAACAAGTTTGGGCAGAACTATTTCGGGCAAGAAGCCTATTTTACTTGCAAAGAGCCGGGGTTGCGCTACATCACCTCAATGTGGCAGTTGTAGTGCAACCTCTTAATGAGGCAATCTCGTCGGGTACGATCAAGTCGGGAACAGATGTGTGGCATATCGAGGCAACCTGGGGACAGGGATATGCGATCGCCAAAGGAAAAGTACTGCCCGACTCCTACCAGATTCAACCACAAACCGGTAAGATACTCACCTCACAACTGGGTAGCAAAACTCTTGCTTATCGTCTCAGTAGGGAACTTGCTGCGTTCACTCTTACTCAAGAAATACCATCGGAACAGCTCGACCTGCAACCCTATTTCTTGAGCGAAGCACAACAAAAACAGTACGCCTTGGTAGAACAAGACTTAGAACAACTCCTCGATCTATGCCAGCAGTTGAAGGCTGAACTCGCCACACCTTTTTGTTTAGAATGGGCTATTGGTCAGAGCCACAGCAGTACAGAACCCCAACTATACATTACTCAATTTAGCCCTGAGCCTTCACTCCCGAACTACGCCTCAACCTCTAATCTCGCCTCTAAGTTAGTCAGGGGAATACCCGCAGCTGCTGGACGAGTTACAGCTTTAGCTCAAGTTATGGGGGACGAACGACCAAATTTGGAAGCGATCGCCAAAGGCCGAATTTTAGTTGCTCAAAGTATCGCCCCTGACTGGCTCCCTTTGCTCCAGACTGCTGTGGGTGTGGTTACCGAACAGGGGGGAATGACTAGTCATGGCGCAATTATTGCCAGAGAACTCGGTATTCCTGCTGTTGTTAGTGCTGTGGGGGTAACCCAACTGATTCAAACAGGTGAGTTGCTGTTGGTGGATGGCAACCGGGGAGAAATCGAGCGACTAGGAACTAGCGCCAACCCTCCCAACCCCCAACTCCCAACCCTCAACTCCCAACCCCCAACTCCCCGCTTCCCCATCGCCACTCAACTATTAGTCAACCTCAGCCAAACCCAATCCCTGAAACGACTTGAGGGATTGCCAGTGGATGGTGTTGGGTTATTGCGATCGGAACTTATGATCCTAGAGGCTTTAGATAACCTACATCCTCAGCAGTGGCTGCGACAGGGACAAGAACAGGAGTTGACAGATCGCCTCACTCAGCTCATCGTTCAGTTTGCTGCTGCCTTGATGCCGCGACCTGTGTTATATCGTTCTTTAGATTGGCGAGCGGCTGAATTTCAATCCCTACGGGACGATACCTTATTGTCCGCATCACCCGTTAATTCCATGCTAGAGCAGCGCGGCACTTCTCATTACGTGAAAGATCCTGCTTGCTTTGATGTAGAACTAGCCGCGTTAGGGAAAGTTTATGCTTGCGGCTACAGTAATGTTCAGTTAATGTTGCCCTTTGTCCGTACAGTGGAGGAGTTTACCTTTTGCCGTCGTCGGGTCGAACAAGCAGGACTGATGGACAATCCCCACTTTCGACTCTGGATTATGGCCGAGGTTCCCTCCGTACTGTTTCTGCTATCCGATTATGTCAAAGCTGGCGTTCAGGGTATCTCTATTGGCACGAACGATCTTACCCAACTCCTCCTAGCTGCCGATCGCGATCGTGCTGAGTTAGGTTCCACCTTAGATGCGCGTCATCCAGCAGTAATGCGAGCCATTCAGCAACTGATCCAAATGGCCAAAGCTGCGGGTATCCCCTGTTCTATCTGCGGTCAAGCACCAGCTCAGTATCCGGAAATAATTGACTCGTTAGTGCAGTGGGGTATTACTTCAATTTCGGTTGATGTGAATGATGTGGAACACACCTACATGGCAATTGCTCGTGCTGAGCAACGCCTGCTTTTAGAAGCGGCACGCCAAAGGATAAGTTAATTTTGTATTTTGATTTCCCGTGCTAGATTCTTTAACTTTCCTGGCTGCAAAAGCATTTTAACTCTTTCTCATCCTCACTATGTCATCCTATAACCGCTTCCTGGCGCTGATTACCTTCTTGATGTTACTGATGCCCCGCCCTCTCTGGGGAGCCGCTAGACCAGCAGAGCCAAAATTTCCCACCAGTTCTAATGCCTTGCAAAGGAGCCATTTTACAGGTGGATTACTTCTATCATCTAATCTTTCCCCTAAACGTCATTTTGCCCCCCCGACCCCCCAACCTTGGGGGGGGAAACTGATAGTTCCCCCCAAGGTTGGGGGGCTAGGGAGGCAGAAGCTGTTACTAAGAGTTCCCCCCAAAGTTGGGGGGC
>DNXU01000105.1:15552-18872 GCA_003505715.1 Cyanobacteria bacterium UBA8803
AGTTGGGGGGCTAGGGGGGCTTAAGTCCGATCGGGATGAGACTCCATTTCTACCGAACCAAGTTCTTTCACCCTTCACTACTCAACCTCAAATTCTCCCCTCCTTAACGATCGATCTCCCGAATGAATATAGCGATCCCCGACAGACGCAAGCCCAATTATTGGCAGATATCGCCCTCAAGTATGCCCAAATTGGACAAGTAGACCTATCTCAACAGATATTTACCCAAGCCTTGGCATTAGCCCAAACCATTCCGAGTCCTGATGAAAAAACCTGGGCGTTGCGCGATATTGCCATCAATTTAGCCAAAGTGGGGAAAGTACAAGAGGCTCTCCAGCTAGTTCCGACTATTACCTTCTCGCCTAATTTTACCCAAAGTTGGGTGTTGCAAGAGGTGGCGACGACGTTAGCAGAAGTGGGACAGGTATCTGATGCCTTGCGAGCTGTTCAAGCGCTCGCAGATACTTCTGACCAAACTAGAGCTTTGAACGAAATAGCTTACAGATTAGCCAAGGCAGGTAAATTCTCGGACGCCTTACAGGTGGCAAAACGACTGGAATCTGACTCGGATGCCCTGGAAGCGATCGCGGTTGAGTATGCTCGAACTGAGAAATTCGCTGAGGCAGTGCAAATCGCCCAAACCATTAAGGATACCACCAACAAAAGTAGGGCGATGACAAACATCGCTATCAGCTATGGGGATGCAGGGCAATTTGCCGACGCTTTACAAATTGCCAAAACTATTGAAGGTGACAGTAACCAAGCTTGGGCATTGACTAATATAGCAGCTAACTTAGCCGTAGCTAGGGGAGTATCAGAAGCTTTGCAAGTGGTGCAAACTATTGAGGAGGATGCTGACAGAGAAACCGCTTTTTCGGCCATCGCGGCTAAATTAGCAGAAGCCGGACAATTATCGGAGGCGTTACGACTAGCTCAAACCATCTCAGATCCCACTGCAAAAGCCTCCATCTTAGCGAGTATTGCTGACAAATTAGCAGCAGCAGGTAACTTATCTGATGCCAAGGAACTTGTCCAAACGATTGAGATCGAGTCTTGGCGAGCTATAGTCTTATCTAATATTGCCACTTATTATCCCCGCTCCGTCGCAGGAGACTCGGCTCAAGATATTTTGGCCCAGGCTTTACAAATCGCCAAAACCCTTGAAGATGAAGACGACAGAGCAGGAACTTTAGGAGCGATCGCCGTCAACTATGCCAAAACTGGACAAGCCGAATTTGCCAACTCCTTACTGGCTCAAGCCTTAAAAATTGCCCAAAATATCTCTGATCAAGACCGTCAAGACCAGCTATTATTTTTCTTAACAAACAATTTTGCCGCAGCGGGAGCTGTGACAGAGGCGTTTCAAGTTGCCAATAGCCTACCGGATGAATTGAAATTCTACTTATTTCCCAATATCGCCTTCCAACTGGTAGCAGCCAAACATTACAACCAAGCTTTGGAATTCGTTACTCTGACAGGGGCTGACTACCTGATAGGGGTGGTATTAGTTAAAATTGCCGATGATTTGATTCCAACGGGCAAGGTTGAAGAACTGTTGCAATTAGTTGGGAAGTTAGAAAATAAAACGTTCCAAGAGTGGGGATTGGCCAATATTGCGGTCAAACTAGCTGCCGCCGGACAAGGAGATCGCGCCTTGCAGATAGCGCAAAACCTCTCTGAGGAATCGCTGAAAACTCAAGCTTTGCTGCAAATTGCTGACAATTCCCTACAAGCGGGGCGAAAGGAGGAAGTATCCACCATTTTAAGCCAAACCTTAGAGATAGTTCAATCTGCGGTGACTACTATAGAAACTACGGCAACTTCCTCTGCTCAAGCATCCCTATTGGGAGAACTTGCAGTAGGGTTTGCTGTAGCGGGAAAAACCGAAACTAGCCAACAGCTTTTGTCTCAAACTTTGCAGTTAATCCAACCCCTTAAGGATAGCTACCAGAAAGATGAGCTGTTGCGCGATTTAGCGGTTAACTTGGTACTAAACGGACAAGTTGAAGCAGCCTCAGATATCGCCCCAATCATCAACCGTGACGGTCAAAAATCGGAGGTATTCCGCGAAATAGCTATAGCTTTGGCAGAAGGGGGAGAGTTTGACCGAGCTATGGCGATGGTAAAAATGATTCCAGAGGATTGGGAACGAGCATTTACTTTGACTAACCTAGGCTTCTATGCGACAGAGGCTGAAGGATGCGATCGCCTATTAGCTGTAACCCAAACCGTCACCGAGGATAATCCTCGAGGAGCAGCCTTAGCTAGCATAGCTTCCTGTTTAGCAAAAAACGGGCAAGTTGCCTCAGCTTTGCAGGTAATCAAAACCATTCCGCAAGAGCAGCAGAAACTATCAGCCTTGAGCCAGATTGCTGTTAATTTAGCTATAGCGGGAAAAACTCAAGAAGCCCTCAACCTAGCTCGCACGATCGGCGATGAATCAGCCAAAAACTCTGCTCTGAGCGAGATCGTGTTTAGTATAGCTATAAACGGACAACTAGAGCCTGCTCAGCAAATTGCCCAAAGTATCCCTGATAAATATGAAAAAGCTAGAGTCTTGAGTTATATCGCTATCAAATTGAGCGAAGCAGGACAACAATCACAGGCAACAGCACTTTTTTCTCAATCCTTGCAGCTAACATCAAGCATTACGGATGAATATGAGAAAGCTAATGCCCTGCGGAACATCTGTTTTAGTTTGACAACAGCCCAGCAATTCGAGCAAGCCTTAGAGGTGGCAGAAAGTATCTCGGATACCTCCCAGAAAGCGGATGTATTGAGTGACATCGCCATCAATTTGGCAGCAGCCGGACAAATACAGCGATCGCTAGAGATAGCGCAAACACTCTCGACTAGTTCAAAAACTTGGGTATTGACTCAAATTGCCGAGCATTTAATTGCAGCCGGACAAACTGATCGAGCAGAGCAATTACTTGCCGAAATCGAGGCGTTAGTCCAAAGGAATATCAATGATGAGGAGAAAGCTTCAATTTTATATAATTTAGCGATCGCTTGGGCAAAAGCGGGAAATGCTAACAGCGCTATCAAAGTAGCCCAAAGTATCCCCTTTAATAGTGACCGATCTAGAGCAATGGCGGATATCGCCTCTCAATTAATTGCGGTGAGAGGCGTTGATGCGGCGATGAAGGTGGTACAAACTATCTCTGACAACTCTGGGAAAGTGAAGGCGTTAATTCAGATCGCTCGTGAATTAATGCAATCCGAACAAAAGGAGCAAGCTATTGAGGTTTTAAATCAAGCTTTAGCGATCGCTGAGGGGAGGGATGAGGGATGAGGGATGAGGGATGAGGGATGAGGGG
>DNXU01000071.1:0-3280 GCA_003505715.1 Cyanobacteria bacterium UBA8803
ATTACCAATCACCAATTACCAAATAGAAATTAGAGGAAACAGAAAAGTTGGGCAAGCGGTGATAGATAATTCAGTTCGCACTCTATTTTTGCTAAAACACTCACCCTACCCTCCGATGGGAGGAGCGCCCCTACGCAACTGGCAAAATATCAAGGCGATGATGCAGTTGGGTGAGGTGGCAGTTTTTTCCGTTTCCTCGTATAAATCACCTCGTAGTAGGGAGTATCCTCCTGGTGTTTCCCTGTGGAAGGATTACAGTACTGGTGACATTCTCAAAGAGCGATCGCTAATTCGCAAAATTAGCGATCGCCTTTGGTGGATGCGACTTTACGGATATCCAGAAGCCGATCAGTTTTATGGAGATCGAGTTGCTCAAGAATTACAACGGCTATTGGTTGAGTTTGCACCTAACATTGTTGTGTTTGAAGAGATTTGGCTTTACCGCTACCTGAAGATAATCAAGCCTTACGGATGCTGCCTGATCTACGATGCTCACAATATAGAAAAATCCTTACGTCGGGATATTTCAGTTTCTGAACATAAACCACCATTTGTATCAAGTCTAAGCGGGATTAAAACTGCCATAATTGAAGGTTACTTAGTTCAACAAGTTGACCAAATTTGGGTATGCAGTCAGCAGGAGGCTCATCTTTTACAAAAACTATACCGCCAGATACCTCCCACCCACATCGTTGCTAACGGCGTCAATATTGCCGATTACCATAGCGATCGCATTAGCCATAGCTTGCCAACTGATGGGTTAGAACCAAACCATTTTACTGCCATCTTCACCGCCACATTTTCCTACTACCCTAACTCGGTTGCTGCGCAAATTCTTATTGGCCAAATCTATCCTCAGTTGCGGAAATTTTACCCCAATTGTCGTCTAATTCTCGCAGGTCACAGTCCTACACCCTATATGAAAGAATCGGCTCAGGAGGATTCAGGAATTATTGTTACGGGTAAAGCTTCCGATATCCGTCCCTATTTAACTGCTGCTAGCGTTGTTATTGTACCCTTGCTCAAAGGTGGTGGTACTCGTCTAAAAATTTTGGAAGCATTTGCTGCCCATCGTCCGGTAGTTAGTACTACTAAAGGAGCAGAGGGTTTAAATGTGCGAGATGGGGAACATTTGTTAATTCGAGATAAAGTGGAAGACATTGTGGCTGGAGTATGCCAGCTTTGGTCAGATTCTTCCTTAGGTAGGAAATTAGCAGAATCTGCTTACAAACTCGTGCAGCAAGAATATTCTTCAACAGCAGTGAGACAACAAGTAGAGCAAGCAGTTCTCCAGTTACTACCAAGCGATTTTAGGTTTTAGATTAACTCCATTGCTTAAATCTAAAACGCTTGACCAAGGGAAATAATAACTAAAATAGCTGTTATGATAGTCCAAATTTCTGCTATTATCTGCACCCATAACCGCGCCAAATACTTGCATAAGGCAATTCAAAGTCTGGTAGAACAAACTCTCAATAGAGAACTATATGAAATTTTAGTTATTGATAACCGTTCAAGTGATAATACCAAACAAGTTGTCACAGAAGAATTTGCTCATGTAGGGAATTTGCGCTATCTTTACGAACCAATTTTAGGGCTTTCGCAAGCTAGAAATACAGGTTGGCAGCAGGCAAAGGGCGAGTATGTGGCCTATTTAGATGATGATGCGATCGCCTATCCCCCTTGGCTGGAAAATATCCTAACAGCTTTTAAAACAATTACGCCTCAACCTGGTTGTGTAGGTGGCAAAATTGAACCTATATGGGAAGATCAAAAGCCAGATTGGTTGCCACCTCAATTTTTACCATACCTGACCATAATAGATTGGTCTGACGTTCCTATTATTTTAGACAGTAATCAGTACATCGGTGGTGCGAATATGGCTTTCCCCAAGTTCCTGTTGGCAGCCGTGGGTGGATTTGATATTAATCTAGGGAGAAGAGGGCGGAACCTGATGTCTAATGAAGAACTGTTAATGCGCGATCTGCTTAAGGAAAGAGATTATGCCATATACTACGATCCGGCAATTTGTGTCAGACATCATATCGATCCATCTCGGTTAACCAAAGATTGGTTTATCCAGCGACACTACTGGCAGGGTGTGTCTGATGCTGTTACTCTAATTAGGCGACAGTCGCTGAATGTCCGGCAACGGATAAGTCTTGGTATGACTAAACTAAATAAACTATTGAAATCGCCTAAAAAATTTGCCTATCTAGTGCTACCCACTCCTAACGTCAATCGTCTGTGGTTAAAGTGCGATACTTGGAAACAGCTGGGGTATATTTGGGGTTTATTAAGTGAGCAATAAATATCCCCGACTTCTTAAAGAAGTCGGGGATCTTGGGGGAAATTTCCCCTTGACTCCTAACCTACATCGTCGTGAGCGAAGCGGTGATAGAGGAAGTCTAAAGCGTGGTTCCGCAGCTTGTAATATTCCGGATCTTCCATAATTTGGGCGCGATCGCGGGGACGGGCGAAGGGAATTTCCATCACTTCACCAATTTTGGCAGCAGGGCCGTTGGTCATCATCACCAACTTATCTGCCAAAAACAGCGCCTCATCGATATCGTGGGTAATCATCAGCACCGTGCAGCGGTTATCACTCCAAATTTTCAGCAGTTCTTCCTGCAACTCTTCTTTGGTAATGGCATCCAAGGCACCAAAAGGTTCGTCCAGAATCAAGACTTGGGGGCGAATTGCCAAGGCACGAGCAATGGAAACCCGCTGTCTCATCCCACCGGACATTTGCGGTGGTTTTTTATCGGCGGCTTCCGACAAACCCACCATAGCTAAATTATCCCGCACGATCGCCCTTTTCTCAGCCTGTGGCTTGTTGGGGTAAACGGCATGAACAGCTAAGTAGATATTCTCAAAAGCCGTCCGCCAAGGCAGTAGGGCGTAGTTTTGGAAAACCACCATTCGATCCGGTCCTGGCTTGGTAATGCGCTTCCCTTGGACTCGCACTTCTCCGTCGGTGGGAAAGGCAAACCCCGATACCATATTGAGGAGAGTTGATTTGCCACAACCGGAGTGACCGATCACGCAAATAAACTCGCCCTCTTGTACAGTCAAATTAACGCCGTCGAGTACTACAAACGGCCCATTCTTAGTCGGGTATACTTTGGAAACATTCTCGATCGCTAAGAATGGCTCACCACGCTTGGTACTTGGTGCTACTCGCTCTTGAGTCGTGTCAATATAGCTCATGGTACGGTTGATCATGGGTCTTGTGGGAAGGATGAAGTGTGAGGGATGAAGTATGAGGGATGAGGGATGA
>DNXU01000071.1:3531-5393 GCA_003505715.1 Cyanobacteria bacterium UBA8803
TCCTTCATCCTTCATCCTTCCTAGTTACGCTGCTCTGGTAGGCCGCACATCGATCGCGACTTCAGCGATACTGAAATCCCGTTTAATCTTCAGATTATTGAGATAGCCGATGGGATCGTCGGCATTGAAGGGAATGCTGTCGAACAGTTGAATCTGGCCTTTGGTGTAGCTAATATCAACCAAACCTAGTTCTCGTGCGGCGATGCTGAACACCCGGACTCGGCATACCCGTTCGAGGATTTCTACCCAGTTTCTAGGGAAGGGCGTGTGATCCCAACGTGCTAACTGGGTCATGTGCCACAGTTGCTCGGTGCGGCTGGGACGGTTGACACCATCTCCATAGAATAGATGATGGGCATACTCCCGCATGGGTTTATCCAAGCTACAGGTTGAGGCGTTGGGATCGCCGAGGTGGATGTAAGAGATGTTAGTACTAACATACTCCCGGTGCGATAAAATCTGACGTATCTCTTGCTCGTTAGCGGGATCTGCACAATACTGGCAGGCTTCGAGTAAGGCTTTAACCAAGGCGATATGGGTGTTGGGATAAGCATCAGCCCAGTCTTCCCGGACGCCGAGAACTTTTCCTGGGTGTCCCGGCCAAAGTTCTAAATCTGTGGCAACGGTGAAACCGACTCCTTCCATTGCTGCCCGGATGTTCCAGGGTTCTCCCACACAGTAACCATCAATGGTGGCTGCTTGCAAATCGACAACCATTTGAGCTGGGGGAATGGTCTTGAGCGCGACATCCCGATCGGGGTCGATGCCGCCAGCTGCTAGCCAGTAGCGCAGTAACAGGTTGTGCATCGAGGAGGGATGCACCATGCCAATTCTATGCTGTTCCTCTGGAAACTCCAGCAGCATTCGTTTAAACTCACTCAGGCTGTGAATTCCTTGGTCGTAAAAGCGCTTGCTCAAGGTAATGGCATTACCGTTGCGAGTCATGGTAAGGGCGCTGACGACGGGTAAGGGTTGATTTTCATGCCCTCCCAAAGTTAACCACAGGGGCATTCCCGATGGCATTTGTGCGGCATCTAAATACCCACCATTCATGCCGTCCACAATGCCGCGCCAGCTGGTTTCCCGTACCAGGTTTACTTCGTCTAAGCCATGCTTGGCAAAGAAGCCTTTTTCTTTGGCGATCGCTAAGGGTGCACAGGCGGTTAGGGGTACGAAGCCAATATCGAGGTTAACTTTTTCCAGACCGTGGCGAGCTACCACCGCGACTTTTTTGGCTCGTATCTTCTTAATGCGCTTTTGCTGATTGAGGAAGTAAATCATCTCAGACCGCAGGCTGTAATAGCTAGGATGTTCTACTACTTCCATCCGCTTGCGAGGCCGGGGAATGTCTACTTCCAAAATTTGACCTATTTTCGATCCCGGTCCGTTGGTGAGCATGACGATTCTATCAGACAACAGCACGGCTTCATCTACATCGTGAGTCACCATGACTGCCGTGACCTCGTTTTCCTCACAAATTTTCATCAGCTGCTCTTGCAGGTTGCCTCTAGTCAAGGCATCTAGCGCCCCAAAGGGTTCATCCAATAGCAGCACTTTGGGACGTAAGGCTAAAGCGCGAGCGATCGCCACCCGTTGTTTCTGTCCGCCGGATAGCATGGCTGGGGGTTTTTCGGCATGAGGACGCAACCCCACCATATCGATATGCTGTTCCACAATGGTTTTGCGATCGCTAGCAGGCAGCCCCTTCATCACTGAATTGACAGCAAGGGCAATATTTTCGCGAACGGTGCGCCAAGGGAGCAAGGAATAATTCTGGAACACCACCATGCGATCGGGGCCGGGTTGTTTGATGCGCTGCCCTTCCAGGGTTACAACACCGTCGGTGGGTAGATCTAGACCTG
>DNXU01000071.1:5412-5594 GCA_003505715.1 Cyanobacteria bacterium UBA8803
AAAGGTCGATTTGCCACAGCCGGAGTGACCGATTAGTGAGACAAATTCTCCTTTTTTAATCTGTAGGTCAATCCCCTTGAGGGCAACGTATTCTCCACCACCAGTTAAGGAAAAAACTTTTTCGAGTTGGTCAACTGCAACGAAAACAGACATGGCAATTTAGTTATTGGTTGTTGGTTGTT
>DNXU01000599.1:0-2004 GCA_003505715.1 Cyanobacteria bacterium UBA8803
CATCCCCTCAGCCCCTCACCCCTCACCCCCTTATCCCTACAAAGGAGTACCATAATAGTTTTGGGTAAAAATTTAGTCAGCACAGGAACAAGGAAGTTATATGTCGCGATATAGAGGCCCGCGTCTGCGGATTGTGCGCCGTCTGGGCGATCTGCCAGGTTTAACTCGTAAAACGCCACGACGGGCATACCCACCGGGTCAGCACGGTCAAGTGCGCAGGAAGCGGTCAGAATATGCTATACGTCTAGAAGAAAAGCAGAAACTCCGCTACAACTACGGAATCTCAGAAAAGCAGTTACTTCGCTACGTCCGTAAAGCTCGTCGAGCGACAGGTTCTACGGGTCAAGCCTTGCTAGAACTCCTAGAAATGCGGTTGGATAACACCATCTTCCGTCTAGGCATGGCAGGTACCATCCCTGGTGCCCGTCAGCTAGTGACCCACGGTCATGTCACGGTGAATGGTCGAGTAGTCAATATTCCCAGCTATCAGTGCCGTCCGGGAGATGCGATCGGAGTCAAAGACACCGAACGCTCTCGCCGTCTAGTCCAACAAAACCTAGAATTTCCAGGCTTGGCTAACCTACCCAGCCATTTACAGTTTGACAAGAACACCCTCACCGGCCAAGTCAATGGTGTCATCGAACGGGAGTGGGTGGCTCTACAAATCAACGAACTGCTGGTGGTTGAGTTCTACTCCCGGAAAGCCTAAGTTGGTTGTTGGTTGTTGGTTATTAGGTTTTTAGTTATAGGCTTGTTGATAATTGGCTATATAAGTGGAAGAATACAAACCACAAACAACAAACCACAAACAACGAACAACGAACAACCAACAACAAACAACCAACAACAAACAACCAACAACAAACAACCAACAACAAACAACCAACAACAAACAACAAACAACTATCCGCCAATTTGTGACATTGTGCGGGTATAGCTACCAGTGGTTCCACAGTCTCGCTGCTTGAAGCTAATTTCTGGTTTGAGCGAGAGCAGCTGAGTCACTCGCGTTCTTAACTGCTCAAGATCGACACCGCTGCGTAGGGCGGTTTTTAAGTCAATTTGACCCGTTTCATTAAGCAGGCAAGGACGTAGCCAGCCATCGGCGGATAGGCGCATCCGGTTGCAGCGATCGCAAAAACATTCGGACATCTGACTGATAAATCCTAACGTTCCCAAGGCACCGGGAATCTGGAAAACATCAGCAGGGCCATTACCCCGGATGTTGGATGCCACTAAGCCAAAAGCGTCCCGGATGCGCTGCCGCAATTCTGCTGAGGGCACCCAGGCGCGATCGCTAAATAGCTGGGCATTACCGATGGGCATAAATTCAATAAACCGGACGTGCCAGTGGCGGTCAAGAGTTAGGGCGGCTAAATCCAATACTTCTTGGTCATTCACCCCTGGAATTACCACGACATTCAGTTTGAGGGGGTCAAAGCCGACTTGGTGCGCTGCTTGAATGCCTGCCCATGTCTGCTGCCAGCGCGATCGCCCCCGGTTGCCAATAATTTTGTCAAATGTGTCGGGGTTGAGGGAGTCGAGGCTGATATTGATGCGCCGCAAACCTGCCTTGTAGAGGTCTTGAGCCATACCTGCTAGTAAAAAGGCATTGGTGGTCATGGCGAGGTCTTGGGTTTCTGGGAGAGAGGCAATAGCTCTGACTAAATCCACAACTCCCGGGCGCAACAGGGGTTCGCCGCCCGTAAGGCGAAATTTTCTAAACCCCACTGGGATAAAAACGTCTTTAAGCAGCGTGAGCAGTTCTTGATGAGTCAGCAATTCCTGTTGCAGGATATAGTCCAGTTCTGTTCCTTCGGGCATACAGTACTGACAGCGGAAGTTACAGCGATCGATTAGGCTGATGCGGAGGTAATCTACGGTATTCATGGAGCTTTGGGTTTTCTTAATCAGGCTTAATTAAGGATAGAGCTTTTGTTTTTTGCCAGATATTCCGGATGGAGTTAAGGGGATGAGAAATAAGAAATGGTAGATGCACCCTGG
>DNXU01000599.1:2252-26555 GCA_003505715.1 Cyanobacteria bacterium UBA8803
CACCCTGGTTCAGCTCTAGAGTTTCCCTCTAGAGCTTTTGTTATTCAGATATTATTCAGAAAGAATATCCCAGCGTTGATTTTCAGCTGGGACAACATCTGGTAAGGGACGACCAAATAAATACAACCAAGCTAAACCAATAAGTCCCAGCGCGATCGCTGTTAAACTGACGATTTGAGCCATGCGTAACGGTCCCACCATTAGGCTATCTGTCCGCAATCCTTCAATCCAGACTCGACCAGCGCTATAGCTGACCATGTAAACTAGACCTAACGTCCCTACCTTTAAATGTGGTCTGCGATCTAAATCTCGAAAAAACAGCGTCATCAGTAACCCAAAGACCAACAAGTTCCAGAGGGATTCGTAGAGGAAAGTGGGATGGAAATATTCAAAATTCATTAACTCTGCGGGACGCTGTTGGGGTGGAATGTAAAGCTTCCAAGGTAAATTAGTTGGACGCCCAAAGGCTTCGGAATTGAAGAAATTACCCCAACGCCCAATCGCCTGACCCAAAATTAAGGAAGGAACGACTAGATCGACCAACAGCCAGACGGAAATTTTATGAATGCGAGCAAAAATTACTGTTGCTAGGACGCCACCTAGAATAGCACCGTGAATGGCAATACCGCCTTTCCAAATCGCAATAATGTCCTCCGGGTGCTGGGCATATTGTTCCCATTCAAACAAGACGTAGTATAGTCTGGCACAGGGAATGGAGCCAATTACCAGCCAGATTACCAAGTCGCCCAAAAGGTCTGGGTTGACGTGACGACGCTTTGCCAGGTATTGGGACAGGCTGACACCGATTAATACAGCAGAGGCAATCAACAAACCGTACCAGCGGATTGCCAGCGGACCTAACTCGACTAGAATCGGTCCAGGAGAAGCAAATTGAAAGGCCAGAGTCAGAGGAGATATGGCTTGCAGCATGTAATTTTTAGGGGAGAGGGATTTTCATCCCGCTTTCGTCATATCCAATTTTATTAGAGACGTTCCGCCGGAACTTCTCTACAATCCCAACTCCCCATTCCCCATTCCCAAAAGGATTTTTGCTCCCTACGGTAGTGCTGGCGGCGGACAGTTTTGACCGCAATAGACTTCCACAAAGCGAATGGTTGCCGTTTTCTTAAACTCTTTGGTCTGATTAAATTCCTTTTGAGTAGCAGGATAAATCCCCGCCAAGCTACCATCATTAGCGGCTCCCAGTCGGAAGGCGATATCCTTAGAGGGTTGTTTGGTAAATTTAACGTATTCTCGCGACTCGTTGGCCTGATGGTAAGACAAGTTAGGTTCTCCGTAGGCAGCCTGTGCTTGTTTGAGGGGTGTTCCAGGGCCGATACCTTCAGGAGTTTGATAATTGGGATTATCAGTGACTAAGGCTTCAATGATATCGACATCGCGCATTGGTGCCCCGGTGGGGTAGAGAATATAATATTGCTCTTTGCCTCCTTGCACGATCGCGATCGCATCATAATTGGCCATAAAAGGCGACTTCATCTTAAATTCTGCCTTTCCTTTCAGCAGTTGTTTGAGTTGCCCTAAAGTCATCCCTACCTTGGCTGGGCCAATACCATCAGCTACAATCGTCTGGTTGCCAGCAGATACAGCAGAATTAGCCATGCTAGGACTGGTATTAGAGGATAAGTTTTCCGCTGGGGAAGTATTGGTGCTGACAGGTGGAACCGTAGCACTGCTGTGAGGGGATGAATCTACTCCTTGGGTTGTACTGCTGTTGGTAGGTGGAGATGATGTCCCTTGATTTGACCGAGTTGTATTTCCACCGCAACCGATTAGCAGGATTAAGAAACTAGCCGTGAGAGTAAGTTTAAGTTTATCCATAGCACTAATAATTAAATAAATTCGGCAATTTTATGTTAATTTTAGTAAAATACCTAAAATCTTTACTATTCCCAATTCCCTATTCCCTCTTTTGAAGGTGCAGGCAGTGCTAAGGCTAGCTGATAAAGCTGGCGTCGGGGGAGTTTGGTAAGTTGAGCTAACTGACGTGCTGCTTGCGATCGCGAAATGCCTTGTATCATAATCTGCATTAACTCCTGCTTGAGAACTTCTTCTGACAGCACGGGCACTCCTGGCTCTTGCCCAGCAACCACAAGCGTATATTCTCCTTTAGGTTCTCGTTCCTGATACTGCGCGATCGCCTCGGTTATGGTTCCCCGCCATAACTCTTCGTGTAGCTTAGTTAACTCTCGTGCCAGTACAATTTGACGGTATGCGCCAAAACCATTGGCTAGGTCTTGCAAGGTTTGCCGGAGACTGTGAGGGGACTCGTAAAAAATCAAAGTTCTCGATTCAGCGGCCAAATATTCTAAGCGCTGTTGCCGTTCTTGAGTACTAGGGGGTAAAAAGCCTTCAAATACAAATCTGTCTGTAGGTAAACCCGAAGCAATCAAAGCCGTAATTGCAGCAGTAGCTCCCGGTACTGGCACTACAGGTATCCCAGCTTCAATACAAGCTCTGACTAACTCATAGCCAGGATCGGAGATTCCTGGCATTCCCGCATCCGTTACTAGAGCAATCTCCTTTCCTTGTTTCAACTGTCCCAACAATTCAGGTAAACGCTGCTGGCGGTTGTGTTCGTGGTAGCTTACTTGGGAAGTTTTAATTTGAAAATGTTCTAAAAGCTTCCCGGTATGGCGGGTGTCTTCTGCGGCAATGACATCGACCGATTGCAATATCCGTACTGCTCGGAAGGTCATATCTTCCAAGTTACCAATCGGTGTCCCCACGATATAAAGCGTTCCCATTTTTTACGATCTGAGCGAAGCCACTTGTCATTTTACCCATCTTATGGATATCAATCACCTACTACTCTTAATAGTCTCTACGTCATGTATGTTGAACCTGATTGTGGGAATTCAACGTGCGAGGATGGGTTATTGGGCTACTGATATCCGCAACTGGATTTTGGTTTCAGGATTTGTTTTGCTGGCGACGGCTATTTTTTATTTCCTAACTCCCACCAACGCTGGCTGGTTAGGTGGGGGTTTGTGGGGAGTGCTGATGTTGGTGCCGATTTTGGGTTTCCGGATCATGCATCAACTCGCTCTTGAGGAACGCTTTGGTGCCGCAAGTAGACTAGGGACGTTCTTGTGTTGGTTGCACCCCGCTCACAGCTGGCGTCAGTACTCAGAATTATTGTGGGCACTGGAAATGTTTAAGCAGGGGGCAAGCGATCGAGGCACAGCTATTATTAACCGCCACAAAGCAACGAACAGTTCCCTAGTTTGGCAAACTTTGGCTCTAATGTATCAAATCGAGGCTCGTTGGCAAGACCTGCGGGAGTGGATCGAAACAGAATTACCACCAGGAGTATGGCAAAATGACCCCACTCTGGCGATCTACTACCTGCGCTGCTTGGGAGAGACAGGGGATATCAATGCTTTACTTCAAGAATTTGAGCGTTTGGCACCAGTCCTAGAACGGACAGATCGGGGGATAAACCAGAATCAAGCACAGTTATTTGCCTTGGCCTTTTGCGGCCAACAGGAACAGACTGCTAGACTGCTCAAAGGGCCACTCGCATTTTATCCAAAGCACATCCGCCAATTTTGGTTGGCAACAGCTGACTGGGTTGCTGGAGATTGGGCGATCGCTCGTCAGCAACTACTGGCTATTAGTAACGGCAGTACTCTACTCTACCGTCATGCTGCCCAAAGGCGCTTATCCCAGCCACCGACCGATCCAGAAGCAGTGCTGACTCCAAGATCTAAACAGATTCTTTCTCGGATTGCCCTCGATATCCAGCATAGGGCAAAATACAGTGGTGGAAAACGATTTATGGGTGCGGTGGCTTATGCCACTTGGGTGATTATTGGGTTAAACCTGTGGGTTTTTCTTGTGGAGATTCGGTTAGGAGGTAGCGAGAATCTTGATACCTTATACCGTTTGGGGGCATTAGTGCCAGAGGAAGTTCTTAATGGTGCTTGGTGGCGGTTGTTAACCTCCACTTTTCTCCACTTTGGCTTCGTCCACCTGTTGATGAATATGTTGGGTCTCTACATCCTCGGCCCTTTTGTAGAATTGGCGCTGGGAGTGTGGCGATATCTGGTACTTTACTTGACTGCTGGTGTCGGTTCCATGCTGGTTGTTTCTTTTGCTACCCAGATGGGATATTCCCAGGCTGAATTTGTAGTTGGAGCATCTGGATGCGTGATGGGCATTATCGGAGCCACGGCGGCTATTCTATTACGAGGTTGGCGTAGGGAAAAATCTCGAATTGCCTCAAAGCGTTTGCGATTTATCCTATTTATTATCGCCTTTCAAGTGGTCTTTGACCTTTCGATGCCTCAGATTAGCTTCACGGGTCACACGGCTGGATTAATTATTGGTTTTTTAGTGGGCAGCTTATTAAAACATAATTGGCGAGGTCTAAGATTAGGACGCTAGTGCTGTGGAGGCAGAAGTCTCCCCTCTGCCTTATTTTCAAGCTAGGCACCCTGAGCTATCGCACAAAACTCTCGCGATGAAAATAATTCTCCCTCTCATCCCTCATCTGAAGTCCCTGATCCTTCCTCCCTCAGCTCTCTCCCTATTTTCAACCTAGTACAGGAGGCTATTACGTTCTATCAGGCTGGACAATTTGCTCAGGCGATCGCTCTATGGCAGCAAGCGACCACTTTATACCAAAATCAGGGAGACGAACTCAATCAAGCACTGATGCTTAGTTATCTTTCCTTAGCGCATCAGCAGCTTGGAGATTGGTCTCAGGCAAGCAGTGCGATCGCACAAAGCCTAAAATTAATTCAGAACTCACCACTAACAACCGACAACTCACAACTCATTTTTGCCCATGTATTAAATACCCAAGGAAGCCTGCAATTTGCTGGAGGTCAAGCAGAAGTTGCATTAGCGACATGGAAACGGGCTACTGATATTTATAAACAAGTTAAAGAGCGCAATCGAACCATTGGCAGTCTGATTAACCAGGCACAGGCACAGCAGGCATTAGGACTATTTTTACAAACACGGCAAACCCTAGACGAAGTAGAGCAAATGCTTCAGCAGGAACCGAATTCTCAACTCAAGGCCATAGGTTTGCGAAGTTTGGGAAATATCCGATTGTTAGTAGGTGATGTGTCCAATTCTCGCCGAGTATTGCAGCAAAGTTTAGCCCTTGCCGAACAACAAGAATTTAATCAAGATATCGCTGCCACATTGCTCAGCTTGGGTAACGTGGCTCGTGCCGAAAAAAATGCCAGTGCCGCTCTAGCATTCTATCAGCAGGTTATAACTGCTAACGCCCCAACTCTGACTCGGACGCAAGCACAGCTCAACCAATTGAGTCTACTGTTAGAGATGGGAAGACCACAAGAGGGTCAATCCCTTGTTCCTGTCATCCAGACTCTACTACAGAACCTACCTCCGAGTCGAGCAACAGTCTATGCCGGGATTAATTTTGCTCAAAGTCTGATGCGGTTAGGAAATAGGGAACAGAGGATAGAGAATAGAGAGCAAGGGGGTACTCTAATCCACGAGCCTGCCACCTCATCTCCCTATACCCAAGCTGCACAAACCCTCGCAGCTGCTCTCCAGCAAGCAAAAAGTCTAAGCGATCGCCCCAGCGAGGCATATGCTCTGGGGTATCTAGGTAGGATATATGAGCAGACCCAACAATGGTCAGAGGCGCAAAAGCTGACTGAGCAGGCACTCCTGATTGCTCAAGCAGTGAATTCTTCAGAAATTGCTTATCAGTGGCAGTGGCAGCTGGGGCGCATCCTGAAAGCTCAGGGACAGATAGAGGCAGCAACCCAAGTTTATGAGAAAGCGTTTAAGACACTTCAGTCCATTCGGAGCGATCTGATTGCCACCAGTCCAGACTTGCAATTCTCATTTCGCGAAAGTGTAGAGCCAGTCTACCGACAATTTGTCGATTTATTATTGCAAAAATCTCCCACTCAAGACAATTTAAAGCAAGCGCGAGAAGTGATTGAATCGCTGCAACTGGCAGAACTAGACAACTTCTTCCGCACTGCCTGTTTGGAAGGGCAAACTGTTGCCATCGATACGGTAGACCAAACTGAAGCAGCTGTTATTTACCCGATTATTTTGGCAGACCGACTGGCAATCATCTTAAGCTTACCAGGCGAACCTTTGCGTCAATACACCGCTGCTGTCTCTGGGTTAGAACTGGAGGATACTGTAGAACAATGGCGGCAAAACTTGGAAAAGCCCTTCACGACACCAGAGAGCAAACTTTTAGGGCAACGGGTTTACGACTGGCTGATTCGTCCAATTGAAGCAGAGTTAAAGGAGCGATCGCTTAAAACCTTAGTATTTGTCCTAGATGGTGTCCTCCGCAACGTGCCAATGGCAGCGTTGTACGATGGTCAACAATACCTGATCGAACGCTACAGTATTGCCCTCACGCCCGGATTGCGACTGCTCAATCCCCAAGCCATACAACCCCGAAGTTTAGGTGTCTTGGCTGCGGGACTGACGGAAGAACGCCATGGATTTAGCGCCTTATCTAATGTCAATTCAGAACTACAAGAAATCCAAACAGAACTTAAAAGCCGCATCCTCTTAAATCAATCATTTACCAGTTCTGCCTTAGCAAATCAGCTGCAAGCGCTGCCATTCCCAGTAGTTCACTTAGCCACCCACGGCCAGTTTAGTTCAAATGCCAACGAAACATTTATCCTGGCTTGGGATAAACCGATCGAGGTGACTGAACTAAGTGCATTACTTCGCAAACGGGAACAAGCGAGGGAACAAGCAATAGAACTCCTCGTTCTAAGTGCCTGCGAAACCGCTGCGGGCGATAAAAGAGCCGCGTTAGGACTGGCTGGCGTGGCAGTTCAAGCAGGCGCACGCAGTACCCTGGCTTCGTTGTGGAGTTTGGATGATGAGTCGGGAGCGCAGTTTATTGGTCAGTTTTATCGCATATTATCTAGTCGCCGCCTGTCCAAAGCAGAAGCACTTAGACAGGCACAGCTTAGTTTATTACGCGATCAGAACTTCCGACATCCGCGCTACTGGGCACCCTATGTGTTAGTGGGGAACTGGTTGTAAAAATTAGTGGTGCATAAACCCAAATAGCTACCCGCAGAAATTGTCAGAAGTGCTTTTACCTATGACAATTTTGTAAGGAGCCGAATCCATGGAATCTTCATCATTTTCTGATTTAACTGATTCTTTACTATCTGCTGATCCTCTGCAAGATCCTTTGGACGCGATCGAACCCTTGCCTGCCAGCACAACGGAGATCGTCGATCTTTCTGGTGCGATCGGTGAAACGCCCATTACATCGGCGGCAATGACCAACAATCCATCAGAGTTGACTCGTCGCATCTCCACAGACTCTAACGGCAACCAGGGCAATGGGACATCTTGGTTTCCCAGCTTGTCCGCCGATGGACGCTATGTCGCCTTTGAGTCGGAGGCAAACAACCTGGTGGCAGGGGACACGAATGGCAGAAATGATGTTTTTGTCTATGACACGCAAACCCGCAACATTTGCCGCATCTCAGTAGATGCCAACAGTAACCAGGGGAATGGTGGCTCCTACGAACCCAGTATTTCGGCTGATGGTCGCTATGTGGCGTTTGAGTCGTCTTCCTGCAATCTGGTGGTCGGGGATACCAATGGCACGAACGATATCTTTGTCTACGACACGCAGACGAGCAATATTCGCCGCGTCTCTGTCGGGGTCAATGACACCCAAAGTAACGGGTACTCTTTCGAGTCCAGCATTTCTGCCGATGGGCGCTATGTGGCGTTTGCTTCGGAGGCAAGCAACTTGTCATATGGGGATACTAATGGTGTAGCCGATATCTTTATCTACGACACACACACCAACACCACCCGCGTCGTTTCCACCAATGCTAACAACCCCAATCATGAAGGTTTCTTCAAGCCCAGCATTTCTGCCGATGGTCGCTATGTGGCGTTTGAGTCGCAAACCAGAAACCCAACGACTGGATCTTTGATGAGTGACATCTTTGTCTATGACGCGCAGATCGATAGTACCCGCCTCGTCTCCGCCGATTTCAATGGCAACCCAAGTAATCGACAATCTTTCAATCCCACTCTTTCTGCCAATGGACGCTATGTGGCGTTTGAGTCATCTGCCAATACCCAGGTCGGAGGAGACACCAATGGCATGACTGATATCTTTGTCTACGACACGCAGACGGGCAATATGCGCCGCGTCTCTGTCGGACTCGATGGTACCCAGAGTAACGGTCATTCTGGCTCTCCCAGCGTCTCAGCCGATGGACGTTATGTGATGTTTGGATCGAATGCCAGTAACCTGGTGGTAGGGGATACCAATGACACGAGTGATGTCTTTGTCTACGATACGCAGACCAACCATGCTCGCCGGATGTCTGTCGGTTTTCAGGGCGACCCCGCGAATTATTACTCCTTGGATGGCAAGATTTCTGCTGACGGGGGTTATGTGGTGTTTTCGTCGCTTGCCAGCAATTTGGCGAACAACGATACCAATGGTGTGTTTGATGTTTTTGTGAGTGCCTTTTTGCCCCAAGTCAGCATCAGTTCGAGTGCGGTGACAGAAGGCAACACTGGTGTGACGACAGCAACTTTTACCGCGACGCTCTCCCACGCCAGCAGCGACTATACGATTGTCTCCTACGAAACAATGGATGGGACGGCAACCAGCGGCACTGACTATGCGGCGAGTCAAGGAAATTTAGTGTTTCGCCCCGGTGAAACCACAACCACTTTCAGCATTCCCATCTTGGGCGATACCCAGGTAGAAGAGGACGAAACCTTCAGCGTTAAGTTGTTCAACCCGGTCAATGCGACTTTGGCAACCAGTCAGGCAACGGCGACTATTTTCAATGATGACGTTGCTCACCTTTCCATTAACAATGTGACGCAGGTTGAAGGAAATAGCGGGCTGTCCTACTTTGACTTTACGGTAAGCCTGGATGCGTCTAGCACTCAACCGATCTCCGTCACCTACTTCACCGATACTGCTAGCGGGACGGCTATAGCAGGCAGCGATTATGCCGCCACTAATGGGAATTTGACCTTTAATCCGGGAGAGATGAGCAAAACCGTTCGCGTCGGCGTGGTGGGCGACACATTAAATGAAGCAGACGAAAAGTTTTTTGTCAATCTGACCCGTCCTGTCAATGCTGAGATTGCCGTTGCTCGCGGCACTGGCACTATTCTCAATGATGACCCCGTGTTGACAGAATCTTCCGTCGGATCGGTTAGCGGCGGGGTTCTGAATCCAGAGCTGGGTATATTTCCTCAGTTTCCTCAGTTCCCTCAATTTCCCCAGTTTCCTCAGTTTCCTTGGTTTCCTTGGTTTCCTCCCAGGGTAAACGCGATCGCAGTCAACAGCACTGCCGATACGATCGATCCCAACGATGGTGTCACGACTCTACGCGAAGCCGTTAATACAGCCAATGCCAATCCTGGTGCTGACACGATTACCTTTGACTCGAACGTATTTGCGGGTTCTCAAACGATTCGACTCAGCTCTCAGCTTTTGATTAACGATAGCCTCACGATTCAGGGCACTGGAGCCAACAACCTCACGATCTCTGGCGATGCCAACAACAACGGCATCAACGACTATGGCGATGTTCGCCTCTTCTTTGTCAACCAAGGAACGGTTCGATTCAATAACCTCACCCTGGCAAACGGTCGCGGAAAGGGAGGCGATGGTGGCGGTGGCGGCGGCGGTATGGGCGGTGCGCTGTTTATCAATGGGGGCGATGTCAGGGTCGATCGCGTCATCTTCTCCAATAACCAAGCAGCGGGGGGAAATGGCAGCGCTGGCAACCGTGGCGGTGGCGGCTTTGGTGGCAGCGGTGGCAGTGGCTTCGATGGTGTTGGCTCTTGGGGTGGTGGCGGTGGCGGATTTGGCGGCAATGGCCCGACTACTTCTTTACACAACAGTGGTGGCGGTGGCGGATTCAGCGGCAACGGCGAGTCGATTCACGGCGGTGGCGGAACAGACTCTCTATTTGGTGGCAATCCAGCAGGGAACGGCAGCAATGGCACGGGTATAAATAACTCAAATGGTGGCAGTGGCGGTGGCATTGGTGGCGGCGGTGGTGGTGGAGGTGATGGCGCGATCGCGGGCAATGGTGGCAGTGGCGGCATTGGCGGCGGAGGCGGCGGAGGCGGTTTCACCTCCAGAAATTTAGGTGGTTTTGGCGGCAAGGGTGGCGACTTCGGAGGCGGAGGCGGAGGCGGTTCGGGTGTTGCTGGGGGAATTGGTGGAAGTGGTGGCTTTGGCGGCGGCGGCGGCGCAGGTGGCAGCGGTTTTGGTGCCGAGGGTTTATTTAATTTTGGTGGCTCCGGTGGCTCCGGTGGCTTTGGAGGTGGAGGTGGCGGCGGCGGTGCCAGCCTAGTTGGATTTGTTGGCATTCCCGGCAGTGGAGGGAACTTCGGTGGCAATGGCGGCCATGGCAGCAATGGCTACATCAACGACATCATTAGTAATGGTGGAGGCGGTGGCGGTGCTGGATTAGGGGGTGCGATTTTTATTCGCAGTGGTTCCCTTAATTTAGCCAGCACTACATTTGTCAATAACAGCGCAACAGGTGGGTTAGGTGGCATGGTTGATGCCACTTCTAACGCCCAATCGGGTCAAAACGGTCAGGGGAAAGGCGGCGCGATTTTTGCCGTCACTCCAGAATTAGCTAGTGCTGCTGGCGTAACGGTGGCTCCCACGGTGGTCATTGACAACTTGACCCACTTCAGCGGCAACAGTGCTGGTAACGCAGTGGGGACTCTTACCGATAACACTGATGTTTTTGGTTTCGGCCTCGCTCCTGTTGTCTCCCTCAGTCCTGCGGTTATCAGCCAGCTCGAAGGTAATAGCGGCTTGACCACTTATACCTATACCCTCAACCTCTCAAGACCCAGTACCGATCTCGTCTCGGTTTTATTGGACATTACAGGGGGTACGGCAGCTTTCCCAGAGGATATCTTTTCCTATGCTTCTAGCGTTCCTATCCTTCCCGGAGAGACGAGCAAGACCATTACAGTTACCGTTGAAGGCGATACAGCGATTGAGCCGGATGAAAACTTTATCTACTCGATCCTCGGTGCGACCAACGCCACCGTTGACTCCAATGCCCGCAGCGTCATGGGGATCGTTCAAAATGATGACCTGCCCCTGATTCCTATTAATAATGACCTGCCCCTGCTTCCTATTACTAATGTGACGCATACCGTCAATCCCGCCAACGAAATCCTGGGAACTCCCGGACGCGATATCCTCACCGGAACCGACAGCGAAGATCGCATTATCGGGTTGCAAAGTCGCGACATCCTTACGGGTGGCGGCGGGCGCGATGATTTCGTTTACACTAGCTTGATGGATGCTGGAGATCTTATTACCGATTTTGAAGTGGGGCGCGATCGCTTCGATCTCTCGGCATTACTGGATAGTGTCGGGTATCAGGGGAATGACGCGATCACCGATGAATACGTTCGCCTCGTTTCTGCGGGTTCCGGAACAATGGTGGAAATCGATCCCGACGGGGTATTGGGCGATAGCACATTCCGCCCTCTGCTGCTGGCGCAAAACGTCACCGTTGCAACATTGAACAATTCCGAAAACTTCGTTTTTTAGCATTGCAGGGGGTTCGTAGGGGTGCAAGCATTGCGCCCCTAACTTCAGAACACTCGCGAAAAGATACGGGCGGGTTTTGTCGTTAAGTTATTCATGAGTTTCCAGAAATTGTCCGCTAAACCCGCCCCTACAGAAAAACAACAACCATCGACCCAAAAAGGAGAAACATCATGACTAACTTTTTACAACACATTACCCTTGCTGCTGCAACCCTTTCCCTCGGATTCGTCGCCATTAATTCCGCCCAAGCTGCCACCCTCACCTACGACTTTTCCGGAGCCACCGATTCGGGTCTCTTAATCGGCGCAACCTACTCCGGTTTCTTGAGCTTTGATGACTCTAATTTAACGGGAAACGGCAGCGAATTCTTAACCCTTACCCATCTCGATATCGACTTTTCTAACCCAATTTTTGCTAATGCAACCCCCGTTTCAGATGCCGAAGCCCTCTTCTTTAACGGCACATTTCTGGGTTTAAGCTTTTCCACCGATTCTTACTCCTTCATTCCTGGTTTTTTCGATGTAACGCAAGCAACTTTTGCCTACGAACTCAACAAAGAATACGAAGTCAACCGACAAGACGGCGCGGGGAGCGTCAACTATACCCTTCGCCAACCCGACAATCCTTCCAGTTCGATTCCCGAACCCAGTGCAACCCTTGGATTATTCCTGTTAGGTGCTTGGGGAATTAGCCAAATGTTTAAGCGCCAGTCAGCTTAACTGTCAACTGTCAACTGTTGAATTTCTGCCACGCTCAAGCCTGTTTTATGGCTAATCGTTTCTACATCCAGTACATCTAATAGCTGCCGAGCAATTTCTAACGCTTTCCGCTTCTCACCAATCTGTTCTCCTTCCTGCCTCGCTTTCAGAATCGCATTGCGATTGTCGTGTAAAAACATCTGTCGCTTTTCCAGAATTTCCAATTCCTTTCGACTGAGATTGCTTTGTTGGGCAACCGTGAAGGCATGATTAATCGCTGGAACTTCTCCCATTTGGGGAGGAACTGATGTTAATTGATTTGCCGACTTCAGAAAGTACAGCCATTTGTCTACTAAAGTTTCTAGGTTGTTGAGTTCTTTGGTGAATTTGGGTAATTCAACAAATATCAGTTCAATATCATCGCTGTAGTCTGTCAGGTCATCTTTTTCTTTGAGGCGATAGCGGGAGATAATGCGCTCGCCACCCGAAAACATCTCGAAATCGGTAATGGTCAAGGCAATTACTGGATTCAGTAACGTATAATCTTCCCCGACACCTAATTGAATTGAAAAGGCTTTGGCGGCATTGTAGAGAACTCGCTTTTCAAAGCCCAACACGTTGAGAACCTGCATTTCAATAATTACGGTTGTGTTATCCACCAACGTTGCTTTCACATCCAGGTAAGAATCTTTCATCCCTTTGATTTTTGGAGCCTGGTAGGGGTCGAGAATCACCAAGTCTTTAATGGTATCTTGCTCGTTGTAAACAATGGCATTGAGAAAGCTGATCAAAATATCTTTGCTTTGTTTGGAGCCAAAGATTTTCTTAAAAGCCAAGTCAGTTTTGGGGTTAATGAAGACGGTAGGCATAGAACTAAAGCTAATTGGTAATTGCTAATTGCTAATTGCCTGAAAGATAGTTTTTCTTTAATCTCTGTCAACTGTTGAAAATGTTTGGGTTGCCCCAATTTTAGCGCGGCTGGCACGAGGGACTACCTCGACCTTCTATCCCATTGGGCGTGACTGTAGGAGGTTGAGCGGTTAAAACAACAGTTCCGTCACGACGAACAATCCATCCTTGTGCCTCAATAAGGGTTGAGGTGGAGTTGTCAGTTCTGAGTTGTTGCGGGTTGGTTGTGGGTTGCTCCGTTGCTCCCTGTTCTGTCTCTCCTAACAATTCCAAATCTTGCCAAAGGGTATCCGCCATCAAGGGATCGGTAGGATTGGTGGGGATGCCGCCGCGTCCGGTATTGACGAAGCTGCTAGTCTGACTGCCCCGTGCCTGACAGCCTCGAGCGAGAGGCGGGGTACTAAAGGTTGCGGGCAGTTCGACAGCGCCTTGAACTGGGTCGATCCCTAGAGTGTTAACGGTGACAACTCCATTCACACCAAACTGAGAACTGGCAGTGATGTCGCTGAGGGGAGTTTGGCGATCGCGAAATTCAATTCCAAAAATGCCCTGAGTGGTGATCGCAATGTTGCCACCATTACCTCGAAAAGCATTTGCTGTAATATCGCTGTTCTCATTTGGAACTGCGACAATGAATCCTGCATTGATACCAATATTTCCACCATTGCCATTTCCCCGGGCAGTACCAGCCGTCGTCGAAATTGTACTGTTTTGGCGTAGTAACAGAAGGTCGCGCACGTTCAAATCAAGGTTCCCACCCGTGTTACTGACTGTTTGAGCAGAGATGGCTGAATTGGTGTCTAAGGTGAGTGCATCGGCTCGGATTTGAATGTCTCCACCCTCGCCGCTTCCTTGGCTATCAACGGAAATTTGGGCGCGATCGTGAAGGGACAGACGGTGGGAAGCCAGCACAATTGTTCCTCCCTTACCCGTAGACCCTGCCTCAGTATTGGCAAAGAGGCCGCTGTCGCTGCCTCTGAGCGTGACGCGATCGCTACCCATCACTATGATGTTGCCAGCATCGCTAACACCACCGGTAATTGTCCGCAGTTGCCCACCCGCCGCAAGATCGACCTGGTTGGCAACGATATTGATGTTACCTGCTTCCCCTTGCCCCCGGGTGCTGGCATCAATTCGAGCGCGATTCAGGATGGACAACTCTCTCGTTGAGATATCGATACTATTGCCGTTCCCAATGGCGGATGGAAACACCTGACTCGTAATTCCGGTCAATACACTGTCATTGCCACTACCATCTAGCACGACTGCATCCCTAGCATTAATCGCGACTTTGCCAGCACTGCCCTGTCCAGCCGTACTCGTTTGTAAGGAAGATCCGCCTAGAACCTGTAATGCAACAGTGGTGATATTGATGTTGCTGCCATCGCCCCTAGCATTTGCCAAAACATTACTCCGAATCGCACTCGCTTGGTTCAGGGTGAGGGTATCACCAATTGTGAGAGCGATCGCCCCAGCATTGCCCGTCCCCCCTGTTGCAGCGGTAAAATCACTTTGCCCGCTGAGCAGCACGGTGCCCGCAGTTACGTTAAGATTACCCGCATTCCCTTGTCCCAGCGTTCTCACATCCAGGCTTGCCCCATTTGTTAACGATAAAAATGGCGCGGTCACGTCAATACTGCCACCCTGTCCCAAACTGTTTGAACCCACGCCGCTGCTAAACCCACTGGCAAACCCGCGCCGACTGGAGCCATCCAGGAGAATCTGTTCTCGACTCTCGATCGCAATATTGCCTGCATTGCCTCTGCCAAAGACATTGCTGGTGATTTGAGCGCCGCCAGACAGGGTGAGCGATCGCACTGAAACTTGAATCTTGCCGCCATCCCCAATGCCAGTCCGTCCAACCTGGCTAGAGATGCTGCTCACAAACCCATCGCTGTCCTCTCCACTCACAACCAGAGAATCCGCTTGAATGCTAATGTTACCTCCATTGCCTACACCCCGAATATCTGAACTAATCACCCCTCCATCAGCGATTGATACCGTTTTAGCCGTAATGCGAATGTTACCGGGTTGCCCCTGAGAGCCAGGGAAACTGGCATTGAAAATTGAGCTGGTCGGTTCGCCGCTGAGGCGAATCGTATCCGTGGCATCCAGAACCAGATCGCCTGCTTGACGACCGGGTGTTCCTGTGGCAGCGGTTATCCCAATTGCCAAACTACCAGGATTCAGCGTAATGTTGCGGGCGCTGACCTTTAAATCTCCCCCAATGCCTAGGACTCCGACCTGGGAATCTTCAAACAGCGAGACATCTGCCCGTGGTACCCCCTGCGGGAACTGCAAAAAAAATTGATTATTGATTTCTGAAATTGCCAGGGTTCCTGCATCCGATAAGCCGCCAATTTCAAATCGCCCCGGTCGGTTAAAGACAACTGCATTTTCGGCGAACGTGACATTACCACCAATCAGTCCCAACGTTCGCCCACTCCGGAGTGCTATGGCAGTTCCCTGAATCGTGATGTCTCCTGGACTGCTGCCAATTTGCAGTCCCACGGGTACATTCACCGTTAACAGAGGAGGACGGGGATCGATCGTACTGAAACTATCTTCGTTGCTAAACACCAGACTATTTCCCGTGCTGGCGATGAACGCTCCGCGCAGATCTAACTGAGCATTGGGACCAAACAGAATGCCGTTGGGATTGATCAAGAATAAATCAGCGTTGCCCAACACGCCCAGGGTGCCTAGAATTTCAGAGCGACTGGTTCCCGTAACGCGACTGAGAATTCTTTGTATGCCGTTGGGATTGGCAAAGTAAACTTGCTGTCCCTCACCAATGTTGAACTCAGAAAAACTGTGGAATAGGTTGGCACCTCTGGTTGCGCCCCCTGCGATGACATCATTTGTGAGGCGCGATGGCTCATTCCCCAGCGTATTATCTGGCACGATTTGAGCGTTGGCGTAGCTTCCCCATAAGGGAATCAGCTGTCTGGCATCTGCAACTCCTAGAACCAGTCCCGCTAATATACTTCCCAAGGTGAGGCAATTTATTGATTGCGATCGCCAACTCCAATTATTTTGCCAGCGCAACATTTCAGTTCTCATCCAGTAGGGTTTAGTAGCCCAGTATATGACAGGTCTGAGCTGCATAAACTCCATAAGTTACCCGCAAAGGATGAATAGTTTAATTGCTTGATATCAAGTCTGGTAAGCACAAGATAGGCAGCACCCTTACCCCAAGATCCCTCCTCTCCCTACTTGGGAGAGGGGAGCAAGATACAATACCGATGTTAACGGACATGATATTACCTATCACCACCAATACGGGAGAGGTGCTTTTATTTGCTCAACTGCTGAATTTCTACCACGCTCAAGCCTGTTTTCTGACTAATCGTCTCCACATCCAGTACATCTAATAACTGCCGTGCAATTTCTAACGCTTTTCGCTTTTCACCAACCTGTTCTCCTTCCTTCATTCCTTCCTGCCTTGCTTTCAGAATCCCATTACGATTGTCGTGTAAAAACATCTGTCGCTTTTCCAAAATTTCTAATTCCTTACGACTGAGTTTGCTTTGTTGGGCAACTGTAAAGGCATGTTGAATAGCTGGAATTTCTCCCATCTTAGGGGGAACCGATGTTAATTGATTTGCCGACTTCAGAAAGTACAGCCATTTGTCTACTAAACTTTCTACGTCGTTCAGTTCTTTCTTAAATTTGGGCAATTCAACAAATATTAGTTCAATATCATCGCTGTAGTCGGTTAGGTCATCTTTTTGTTTGAGTCGATAGCGAGAGATAATGCGATCACTACCTGGAAACATTTCAAAATCAGTAATGGTCAAGGCAATCACCGGATTCAGTAATGTGTAGTCTTCACCAACACCCAGTTGAATTGAAAACGCTTTGGTCGCATTGTAGAGAACTCGCTTTTCAAATCCCAGCACATTGAGTACCTACATTTCAATAATTACCGTTGTGCCATCTACCAGGGTGGCTTTAACATCCAAATAAGAATCTTTAATGCCTTTAATTCGCGGTGCCTGGTAGGGGTCAAGAATTACCAAGTCTTGAATGATATCTTGCTCGTTGTAAACAATGGCATTGAGAAAGCTGATTAAAATATCTTTGCTCTGTTTGGAGCCGAAGATTTTCTTAAAAGCAAAGTCAGTTTTGGGGTTTATGAAGACAGTAGCCATAGAACTGATAACCTGATAGGCATTAGGCAGAACCTCTATTATTAGGGTGTGTTATGCTGTAGCTCTCCGCACCATTGCCGCTATATATGGGGTTTACCCTGAGTATAGCCGAAGGGTAGTTGCGTAAGTCCTGATTGAGAAAAAAGGTGAGACAACATCTGCTGCCTCACCTGAAATCATCTATTGCAAATTTATGCAATCATCAGGAGGAATCTTTTGCCCGTGCCACTAGTACAGCCAAGATCGGACCCAGCAGACCAAAGCACACTCCCAACTTAAACCCAGCCATGCGCTCGTCCAGTGTCACCTTTAAGTGCGTTTGCTCCGGGTTGTGGATGAAGGACTCAATCTTAACTGCCGCTCTTTCGGAGATTTCTGAATCGGATACGGAAATGAGTTGAATGTTGTTGGCTTGTTGGTTCGCCTGAAGCACAACCCGATACGATATGGTGCGCCCCGATAAATTTGATCTGACTTCTGCACCTTGTAGTGTTGTCAGGGGTACTGTTTGGATGGGAAACCCCAGCACGGTTTGCCGCACTTGGCACACTCCCACGGTTGGGGTGCTGCGATCGCAGGTTAGCGATTGTAGTGTGAACCAAGGAACGATGATCCCAACCGCACCCATCCCCAAGAAAAACCTTAAAACGAACACAGAGTTATTCATGCTCAACTCTTCCTTACGCATTCGATCTTAATTGCGGACACCGTAGGAACTTTATGCACGGGTTCGACACAGGATTGGGGGATCGGGGGGGCACAAGGCGTAAGTCCTATCTGCTAGATCCTAATAATGCCACAATTGCCAAGTCTCAGGGTATCGGTACGATTCGCAATGACGATACCAGGGTTGTTGCGATCGCCCCTGATTGGCTTAACATAAATTTAAGATGGCTCTAATTTAGGTGAAAAAGTTGAATAAAATAGACTTTAATTATAAATCATCGTTGCTCCAACTGCAAAGGTTACGCAAAGAATTCACAGAAGGCAGTGCAACAAGGGTCGTCCTCAATGAGATTAACACCTCCTTCGAGCGGGGAGAATTTGTGGTTTTATTAGGTAATAGCGGGAGCGGCAAAAGCACCCTGTTAAACCTGATTAGTGGCATCGAAAAGCCCACAAGTGGCTCTATTCTAATTAATGACGTGCCGATTACCCAGCTAAACGAGCGAGAGCGTACACTCCTCCGGCGCGATAATATTGGTTTTGTCTTTCAATTCTTTAACCTAATTCCGACTTTGACGGTTTTAGAGAATGTCATGCTCCCTCAAGAATTGGCTGGGCGGGAGGGGAAAGAAGTGGAGCAAAAAGCTTTAAATCTCCTCGAAAAGGTCGGGTTGGCTGACCGCTCTCAGGCTTTCCCCGACAAGCTTTCAGGAGGTCAACAGCAGCGTGTTGCCATTGCTCGTGCCCTCATTCATGACCCAATGCTGGTGTTAGCTGATGAGCCAACGGGTAACCTGGATGAAGAAACGGGCGATCGCGTTTTGAAGCTGTTACTCGACCTAACGCGCAGTGCTAACAAAACCTTAATTATGGCAACTCACAATCCCGAAATTGCCAAGCTGGCTGACCGGGTTTTGCGCGTTCACGATGGACATCTACAAGAAGAATTAATCAAAACTGAAGGTATGGAGGAGCTTGTAGCTTGAGCGAGCAACTCAGTTTTAAGAAGCAACCTGCTATCTCCAACCAACCTTTATGGCGGCTGGCATGGCGACGCATCAAGAGACGACCGTTTCAATACGTTCTGTTCATCTTGGGAGTGGCGCTAGGTGTCGCCATGATGGTTTCGATCGACCTAGCTAATGGGTCAGCACAACGCGCTTTCGAGCTTTCCACCGATGCGATCGCAGGGCGCACTACACATCGCATTGAGGCTGTTGCTCCCACAGGGGTGGACGAGGCAATTTATCGTCAGATTCGTCAAGACTTTGGCACTATACCTGCTGCCCCGATTGTTGAAGGTTATGCTTTAGCAGAGGAACTCGGCGCACAACCAATGCATCTGGTGGGCATCGATTTTTTTGCTGAACCCCCATTTCGCAACTATTTCAACGACAGCGACAACAGCACTCAGGGACAAGCGGGATTCACAACTTTTATCACCGAACCGAATACCGTCATCCTTTCCCAGGATGTAGCCCAGCAATACGGCGTGACTTCCGGCGATACATTATCCCTCAACTTAGCTGGAGAGCATATTCCCGTGCGTATCGTGGGGTTACTCCAACCCGCCAATGAGGTGACTCGCCGTGCGTTAAGTAACCTGCTGTTTACAGATATTGCGTCAGCCCAAGAGATTTTGGGAATGCTGGGCCATCTGAGCCATATTGACCTAATTGCTGAAACCGAAGCCGAACTTGCCTCAATACAAGGTATTTTGCCTTCTGGAGTGAAATTAGCAGCAGCAGAGGCACAGAAGAATGCTGTTAAGCAGATGACGGCAGCATTTCAACTGAACCTTACTGCCCTTAGCCTCTTGGCACTGGTGGTTGGCATGTTTCTAATTTACAACACCGTCACCTTCAGCGTAGTGCAAAGACGACCCATCTTCGGCATTCTGCGCTGCTTGGGCGTAACTCCAGGTCAACTCGGAGTTCTCATCCTGGGTGAATCAGCTGTTTTGAGTCTAGTGGGGTCAGTTCTAGGAGTAGGGTTGGGAATTGTACTGGGTCGCTCTATTGTGGGATTGATTACCCAAACCATTAATGATTTTTATTTTGTCGTTAGCGTCCAGCAGGTCACGGTTTCCCAAGCAACGTTAGTAAAAGGCATCGTCATTGGCGTAAGTGCGGCGATTTTGGCCTCCCTGATTCCTGCCTTAGAAGCGATGCGGACTTCACCTCAAGGTACGCTGCAAAGATCGACATTAGAAAGCAAAGTTCAGCAAATCCTCCCTTGGTTAGTTGTCGCTTGGTGCGTACTTACTCTATTGGGAGTCATCTTGCTGCGGTTAAATGCAGGGGGTTTGGTTGTTGCCTTTGCCGGATTGTTCGCAATTCTGCTGGGTGCTGCCTTACTCACACCACCTGTGACGGCGTTGTTCATGCAACTGTTTGTCCCCCTAGGAAATGGTTTGTTTGGGATTCTGGGACGCATGGCTCCTCGGGATATTATTCGCTCGTTGAGTCGAACTTCAGTTGCGATCGCAGCCTTAATGGTGGCAGTTTCCGTTATTGTGGGTGTTTCCATTATGATCGGCTCGTTCCGAGGCACGGTTGTCGAGTGGCTCGACCAAACTTTACAAGCCGACATTTACGTTTCACCTCCCAGCACTACCGCCAATCGGGTTTTAGGGAAGTTAGCTCCCGATGTCGTCGCGGAAATCGAGGCTTGGCAGGGGATTGACCATTTCGTTACCTACAATGATGCTGAGACGACTGTCAAAGAATTTGACAAACGGGTAAAACTCATCTCTGCGGGTGGAGATGTATCGCAGGGCAAACGCCCTTATGCTTGGATTCGGGACAAAGGGACAAATCCTTGGCAACAGTTAGATGCAGGCCAAGGCATCATAATTTCCGAAGCTTTGATGCTAAGAGAGAATCTGACGACTCCGCCGCAGTCTCTCACTTTAGAGACGGTAGCGGGTTGGCGCAGTTTTCCTGTCCTCGCCGTGTTCTACGACTACTCCTCCGACCAAGGCACGGTTTTAATCGACGATGACATATACGTTGATTTGTGGCAGGACAAAAGTATTGGTTCTATAGGGTTGTTTGTAGAGTCAGGGCGATCGGTTGACGAAATTGTCGCAGCAATCCGAAATCATTTCCAAGGTAGACAGGATTTGCTCGTCCAATCCAATCAAAGCTTACGCAATGGTTCGCTAGAGATTTTTGATCGCACCTTTGCTATCACCAATGCCTTGCGTCTCCTGGCTGTGATTGTCGCCTTTATTGGCGTTCTTAGTGCCTTGATGAGCCTGCAATTAGAGCGGACGAGAGAATTGGGAATCTTGCGAGCAACAGGAATGACTCCGCGCCAGATGTGGTTGCTAACATTGCTGGAAACGGGATTAATGGGTACTACGGCTGGAGTACTAGCCATGCCTTTGGGCTACGTATTGGCTTGGATTTTAATTTACGTGATTAACGTGCGATCGTTTGGCTGGACGTTGCAGATGCAACTACAGCCCAGCTACTTCTGGCAAGCGTTGGTTGTTGCTGTTGTCGCAGCACTTTTGGCAGGGATTTATCCTTCAGTGCGTCAGGGCAACACAATCGTTGCTACAGCAATCCGTCAAGAATGATATGAGAAGTAGCAGGTAAGATTAATGAAACGATTATTAGCCCTTATTTTCCTAGTTGGTTTACTAGTCGGTAGCATGGCTTTGCTCCTCGTCCACCCGCCGCAGGTAGCAGAGAAGGGCAGTGCTTCTGTGGCATGGCTTCAGGTTGATAACCATGCCAACTCAGATGGTTTTAAACGGGTTTTTGGCCCAAGCGAAATCGTCTTCCCTCGTGACTTAGGCGGTCACGAAGATTATCAAACTGAGTGGTGGTATTATACGGGGAATTTGGAATCAACAACTGGTAGTCCCTTTGGATTTCAGCTCACAATTTTTCGGCGGGGTTTAACTCCTGTAATTCAACCTGTCAGTACTGATAATCGCTCGGACTGGCGCACTAATCAGGTATATTTCGCCCATTTCACCATTAGCGATATTGCCAACAAAGCGTTCTATCCAGCTGAACGCTTTAGCAGAGGAGCAGCAGGATTAGCTGGAGCGCAAGCCGTTCCTTATCGAGTCTGGCTCCAAGATTGGTCATTCACAGAAATAGCTCCAGGTCAAGTACGGCTCGTTGCTAAAACTGACCAAGTCGCTTTAGATTTGGTTGTTAAGGAAACGTTGCCTCCTATTTTACAGGGCGATCGCGGCTACAGCGCCAAAAGTTCAGAACCCGGAAATGCCTCTTACTACTACTCGATCGTCCGCCAAGAAACCACCGGAAAAGTGACAGTAAAAGGAGAAAGCTTTGAGGTCAAAGGCTTAACTTGGAAAGACCATGAATACTCAACCAGCTCTCTCAGTGGTGATGATGTAGGTTGGGACTGGTTTTCGTTGCAACTCGATAACGATACGGCTCTGATGTTATACCTATTGCGGCGTAAAGATGGCACGATAGAATCCGTCTCTAGCGGCTCTTTCATTACTGCTGATGGTACGGTAGAACGGTTGAATAAAACTGATTGGCAAGTAGAAGTATTAGATACTTGGAAAAGCCCAACTAGTAAAGCAAAGTATCCAGCTAAGTGGCGGATTGCCATTCCAAAATTGGAGTTGAATTTGGCAGGACAGTCGTTAATACCCAATCAAGAACTAAACCTTTCTACCACTTACTGGGAAGGTGCAGTTAACTTCCAAGGTACGCAAGCTGGAAAGCCAGTTCAAGCACAAGGTTATGTTGAAATGACTGGCTACGCCAACACCTTGGCAGACGTTCTTTAACAAAATTAAGCAATAGGCAGTAAACTAAAAATCTAATGGTTCAAAACATCCTAACGGCCACAACTCCAGCAGGTAAAACTTATCGCGGCCACTTGCGTGCGATGCGACAGGATATGATTGGATACCTGGAGAATTTAGCGCAACAAGGCGACTTCCTCCGCCTCCCACTTGGGCTTGGGTCAGCCTATTTCGTCAATAGTCCCGACTTAGTACAAGAAATTCTGCTCAAGCAAGCCAGGAAATTTCAAAAGCCTTTCATTGTTAAATACACAGCCAAAGAGTTTTTCGGCGAAAACGTCTTCACGAGTGATGGAGAACTTTGGCAAGTATTACGGGCTGTCATTCAACCTGCATTTCATGCTCAGCGGCTCAATGCCTATGCCAGCATCATGGTGGACTACACCAAGGCCATGATTTCTCAATGGCAACCTGGTCAAGTCATTGACATCCCAAAAGCCATGATGAATCTAACGTTAGGCATTACGACCAAAGCTTTATTTGGTCAAGATTTACGCGATGATGTAGCAGGTCAGGCAATTATCCGCTTCATTGAACTATTCTCCCAGCGTCTTAGTAGATTTCCTCTGCCAGCTTGGTTGCCCATTCCTAGTAATTGGGAAATCAAACGACAGATTGCAATAATCGATCGCCACCTCAGTCCGTTGATTGCAGAACGTCATCAGTTCTTTGCAGAACAGGACGATGTTTTGTCTATGCTGATTCAGGCGCAAGCCGCAGACACGACAGGACTGCTCACGAATCAACAAATCAAAAATGAAGTCCTGAACTTATTTGCTGCTGGCTATGAAGTCACAGCGCATACGCTGGCATTTACCTTGTATCTCATCTCTCAACATCCAGAGGTTGAAGCAAGATTGTTTGACGAGATCGATCAAGTTTTAGGTCAACGAGCGCTCGCGGTTCCCGATTTAGAGCAAATGCCCTACCTAGAAATGGTCTTGAAAGAATCTATGCGCCTGTTGCCTGTCACAACTGTAGTGTCCCGTAAGGCAACAGAAAAGGTTGTGCTTAAAGGTTACACTCTTCCTAAAAACAGTCTTGTCTTCATTGCGCCATGGACGTTGCATCGTTGCCCAGAGTACTTTCCTAACCCACTTGGCTTCGACCCAGAACGGTTTCATCCCGATCACAAAGACAAAATTCCCAAGTTTGCCTACCTGCCCTTTTCTGCGGGTCCTCGCATCTGCACTGGCAATGCCTTCGCAATGATGCAGATGCGAATCAATTTAGCAACGATTTGCCAAGACTATCGGCTAACTGTCACCCCTGAATATCAATTTGAGCCATTCCACAGTTTCAATACTCGTCCTAAAAATGGATTACCTATGACTGTTAACTACCGCACACTAGACCTGAAAGGTTAGTATGGGTTTGAAATTCTGGCAGTTTCTTCAGGCGGATGGCATTTAGCGATCGCTTTTTCCCCCATTCCGCAAGCAAAGATATTTGATTCGTGAACACGGAGGTTATCTAAAAAAAAGCGATCGC
>DNXU01000599.1:26619-26829 GCA_003505715.1 Cyanobacteria bacterium UBA8803
CCTAATTACCAGTTCTTTGTTCCGCAGTGCAGCAAGGTGCAAAGGGAACCTGATTGAAAGATCCCAAATTAACCTGCTCTAACAAACTCACCCAAGCAGCTGCAATCGATTTCTGCTCGGAGTAGGGGCGATAAAGGTTAGCCAAGGTATTAAGCGCTTCAAACCAGATGCCATTGGCTGCATACAGACTAACCTGTTCTATTGGTGTTG
>DNXU01000262.1 GCA_003505715.1 Cyanobacteria bacterium UBA8803
AGCCCCTCGCGATTCAGGTGGGTCAATCCTAAATCTGACATTATGAGGTTCCTCTATGAGTCCATGTCAATGGACTTAAGCTATGAGCCAGGAGTTTTGAACTCCTGGCGGGATAGGTAAGCAGATAGCCAAACCTATATATCTAGTTAATTAAACCCGGATGCCGCGATCAAGTGATAACAGTGGGCTTTTCCATACCTGTGAGGGTACGAATTTGAGCAATCTCATCCGCGATCGCAATTAACTCAGCTAGTGCCTCTTGGGGATCGAGATTCTGTTTAGCTACCTCTGGCTCGTAACTTTCTAGATAAACCCTTAAAGTTGCCCCTTGAGTACCCGTGCCGGAGAGGCGGAAGACAATGCGGGAGCCATCGGTAAACCCAATCCGAATGCCCTGCTTTTGACTGATACTGCCATCAATGGGGTCGGTGTAGCTGAAGTCGTCGCCATACTCGACTTGATAGGAACCAAACTGCTGCCCTTCCAGAGTTGGTGCTAAGGAACGGAGATTGGTCATCAGGGTGTTGGCGCGATCGCTATCCACTTCTTCGTAGTCATGGCGGGAGTAGTAGTTACGCCCGTAAGTCTGCCAGTGTTCCCGCACGATTTGCTCCACCGATTCTTGCCGCACGGCTAAAATATTCAGCCAGAACAGTACCGCCCACAACCCATCTTTCTCGCGAACGTGGTTCGATCCAGTCCCGAAACTTTCTTCACCGCAGAGGGTGGCTTTGTCAGCATCAAGAAGATTGCCGAAGAACTTCCAGCCAGTAGGCGTCTCGTAGCAGTCAATACCCAGCTGTGCCGCCACTCGGTCTACTGCTGCACTTGTCGGCATCGACCGTGCCACACCTGCTAAACCGTCGCGGTAACCGGGAACCAGTTTAGCATTGGCAGCTAACACCGCTAGACTATCGCTAGGAGTAACAAAAAATTTGCGACCCAGAATCATGTTGCGATCGCCATCGCCATCGGATGCTGCCCCGAAATCTGGTGCATTTTCACCGTAGATAATTTCCACTAGGTCATGGGCATAGACCAAATTGGGGTCAGGATGTCCGCCACCAAAGTCTTCTAGGGGCGTGCCATTCATAACCGTACCACTAGGGGCACCCAATCGTTGCTCAAAAATAGCATGGGCATAGGGACCAGTCACAGCATGGAGAGAATCTATGCAGATGCGAAAATTACCAGAGGTCAGCAGTTGATGAATGCGATCAAAGTCAAACAAAGATTCCATCAACTCGGCATAATCTGCGACCGAGTCAATCACCTCAACGGTTGTTTCGTGCAGTTGGAAGGTGCCGAGTTGGTCGATATCAACATCCGCAGCTTCGAGAATCTTGTAGGTATCAATTTCTTTGGTGCGGGCGTAGATTGCCTCGGTCACTTTTTCTGGTGCTGGTCCACCGTTACTGATATTGTATTTGATGCCAAAATCCCCATCTGGGCCGCCAGGATTGTGGCTAGCCGAAAGGATAATGCCACCAAACGCCTTGTTTTTGCGGATAACGCAGGAAACCGCTGGGGTTGACAATATCCCAGCTTGTCCTACCAGCACTCGCCCCCAGCCATTGGCAGCTGCCATTTTCAGAATGATCTGGATTGCCTGACGGTTGTAGTAACGACCGTCACCGCCCAAAACTAAAGTCTGTCCCTGATAGCCCTCCAGACTGTCAAAGATAGACTGGACAAAATTTTCTAGGTAATGAAACTTGCGAAAGACTTGAACTTGCTTCCGCAGTCCTGATGTACCCGGTTTTTGGTCTGTAAAGGGTTGGGTGGATACGGTCTGTATGTTCATAAACACGAAAATGAGTTCGGTGGTTCCCCGGGTTGCAGGTCTTAATATCTAGGAAAACACATCTAGGTTAAGACAGGTCAATTACCGAGGTCTCTTCTCATTTTCAGTGATTTCCGTCACTTTCAGGAACGCTTTCCTTTATTTGGCACTGACTGTGGCGGTAACAATCATTATTTTTGGGTCAAGCGGTTTTACATTTTAGATTGCACAAAATAATCTCAAATCTAAAATCATTCAATGCCCAGCCCCTAAATTTATCTAGACTACTAATCTAAAATCTCAAATCTTGCGGTCAGTCTTCTTCCCAATCTTCACGACCCAGGAGATCGATAATGCGATCTCTGAGCAAAAAGTCATTTCTCTCTAACTCGCCCTCAACATAAGGCCACTCACGGGGAGGAATATATTGACAGAGAGTATAAATTGGCTGCTGGCGGTTAACCGCTCCTTTGCGAACCAACAGACGTGCTTCCTCTTTAATCAAGTCTATTGAGTATTGAACAGATTGAACCATTGTTCCCCCCTCTCTCGCTTTGCATCACAGAACAAATGCCAAAACCACCACGGTTTTGACTTCCCCCTTCAATTTAGGGAAAAAACTTGAGGAACTCTTGTGGAAATAGTTTTTCTATTTCCAAGTTAATTATCATCCAAATTGGGCAATCAGGAGCGATCAGTTCGATACTTGTAGATATTTTTAACAATACAGTAAACACCTACAGCGATCCCCGTTGGGGGGATGAGAGAGCTGGGGTAGAGCTGGTTAACTAATTCTTTAGACAGGAACTGTCCTGCATCATCTACCTCATCCCCTCACTCCCTCATCAGCCCGATCTATCCGCCAGCCTGATCCAAGGAACTGTCCTACATCATCTACCTCATCCCCTCACTCCCTCACCCCCCCTCACTATTTGCTGTTGGTAACCATCCCCATTTCCTTGGTGAGGCTGGGCATTGTTGAGTGTCAGTAGGGCGTTTTCTAGCACCTGTTCGATCTGCTCGCAGAAGACAAATTCCATGACACTGCATACGTCTTTGGGTACGTCAACCAAGTCTTTCCCATTCTGTTGAGGTAACAGCACTCGCTTAATTCCGGCTCGATGCGCGGCTAGCACCTTTTCTCGGACTCCGCCAATGGGTAAGACTTCGCCACTGAGATTAATTTCTCCAGTCATGGCGGTATCGGTGCGTACAGATTGGTTCATCAGTAGAGAAGCGATCGCTGTCAGCATGGTTACGCCTGCTGAGGGGCCGTCTTTGGGAATTGCACCTGCTGGAATGTGGAGGTGCAGGCCATTTTCTTTGAACGCACTCGCGTTAATACCCAGGGATGCGGCATGAGACCAGACGTAAGATCGAGCAATTTGAGCTGACTCCTGCATCACTTCACCCAGCTGTCCGGTGATGGTTAAGTCTTTACCCTGGGGTAACAAAACTGCTTCGACGAACAGGACTTCTCCACCTTGGAGAGTCCAAGCTAGACCTGTGGCGATACCGGGTTTGGCAGCTTTGCGCATCTCATCCTTGAGGAAACGTTTGGGACCGAGCAATTCTTCTAGTTGTTCTGGATGGATGACTGTTGGCTCGGTTTCGCCATTGGCATAGCAGACGGCAACTTTGCGACAGATGGCACCGAGTTGCTGTTCGAGTTTGCGTACCCCAGCCTCGCGAGTGTAGTATTCTATAATTTGGCGCAGAGTATCCTGTGACAGTTGCACGGCATCGGCTGGCAGTCCGGCTTTGAGTACCTGGCGGGGCAACAGGTAGGCTTGAGCGATCGCGAGTTTTTCTTGTTGGGAATAACCGGATAGTTCGATAATATCCAGCCGATCCAGTAGCGGCGGGGGAACGCGGGTTAGGTCATTCGCCGTGCCGATGAAGATAACTTGGGACAAATCGAAGTTCAGATCCAGGTAGAGGTCGCGGAAACTGTGGTTTTGTTGAGGATCGAGAATTTCTAGTAATACTGAAGCCGGATCGCCGCGATAGTCCATGCCGACTTTATCCAGTTCATCTAACATGATGACTGGGTTATTTACCCCAGCTCGGTGCAGTGCTTGAACAATACGACCTGGCATGGCTCCGATATAGGTGCGGCGGTGACCCCTCAGTTCTGCTTCATCTCGCAATCCGCCAAGGCTGATGCGCTCGAACGGACGACCTAAGGCACGGGCAATGGATTGACCCAAGCTGGTTTTACCAACTCCCGGCGGTCCAGCAAAACAGATCGCCGTACCGATGGTGTAGCGGTCGTCTGTATTAAAGGGAATGCGAGACTGGGGGGAGGTGGGAACTTCTTGAGTTACTCCTTCGGGATGTTTTTGCCTCTGGGTGTCTGGTACAGATTCTGCCACTGACACTGCCTCGCGATCGCTTTGAGCCAGTTGCTTGAGCTTGAAAGTTGCCAGATACTCAATAATTCGGTCTTTGATTTTGAAAAGACCGTGGTGATCTGCATCCAGCACTTCTCTGGCATTGCCCAGATCGAGATTGTCCTGTACGGTCTTATGCCAAGGCATCTCTAGTAACCAGTCGAGGTAGGTGCGAATGACACCCCCTTCGGCTGAACCACTACTACCCAGACGCTCTAAGCGAGCTAATTCTCTTTTAGCTTGCTTTTGGGCTGCTTCTGGCAGTCCTGCACCTACCAGACGCGATCGCAATTCTTCAATTTCCTGTTTGTCGGGATCGCCGTCCCCTAATTCTTCTTGAATTTTCTTTAGTTGTTGCCGCAGGATAAATTCCCGTTGCTGTTGGTCAATTTCTTTTTTGGTTTCCCCAATAATTTCCATACGCAGGCGGTAAACTTCTACCTCCTGCTGCAAATCTTGGAGAACTTGATGCAGCAGTGCCTCCAGGTTGTCCTGCTCTAGCACGGCTTGCATTTGTGGCACTTCCTGCTGTAGTAGGATGGAAGTCTGATAGGCTAACTGAGCCGGATCGTCTGGATTTAATAAGACGGTCAGGATTTCATCGGGGAAGCTAGGATTGAGGGCGGCTGCTTCGCGCCAAAGAGATTGTAATGCATTGGTCAATGCGTCCAAGACTTGCTTTGAAGTTCCTGCCGCCATTGCAGCTGCTGCGGTTAGTTGAGGCAGTCGCTGAAAGGTTACTTCGTAGGTGGGATCGCGCTTGATGAGCTGCTCAATTTGGATGCGCTCTTGACCTTGAACAATGAGTTGAATCGGCCCAATTGGTAACCGCAACATTCGCTGTACGACAGCCAAGGTCGCAATGGGGTAAAGTTCATCCAGGCTATTAATTTCAGCTTGATCGTCTTTTTCTAAGCGTTGGCAGAATTCTGGACGAACCGTTGCGATCGCTAACAGTTTCTGGGAAGTCAGCATCGTTGCCTCAGCTACGGCAACAGAGCGAGGCCGACCTGCGATAACTGGGAAAGTAATCCCTGGTAATAATACCGTGTTTTGCAACGGGAGTAGCAGTAAGGTTTCTAGGGTTTCCGATTGTTCAGAGGACGGGGTCGCAGTGTCAGCCATAGAACCTCCCGAAGGGGTGTGAGGGATAGGGAGAGGGCAGAGGGAGAGGGACGGGAGAGAGGATGGAGGGGTCTAGGGCAGAAACATTTATTATGTTTAGTAGCCTTGCCTGCATGAAGTGCGTAGACTAATAACGCCTGAAAACCATCTGCCCTACTCAGGACGGGTTTTGCCCAAAAGTTATTAGATAAGATGTTGCCTTCAATGGCTTGCGCCCGCCTCTCAATCCGCCGACTACATAACGCCCTATTTTCTATTTTCAATTCTCCCTCTTCCTCTTCTGTTTCCCCTTAACTAGAAACTTTTTTACGAGCTGGTAAAAGATTTTTCAGCGCTAGATGCTCGTGAAGTTCTAAAGGTTTGAGTTTGCACAAATCTTTGGCTAGTTCCTGGATTTGTAGGTTTTTAGGGACTAGAGGGCCTAGGGTTTCCCGCAGCAGCCCTAAAATCTGAGGTTCAGCGACTAAGACCAATCGTTGGGATCGATGGGTTTGGGTCAAGTTAACGATTTCAGCCGCAATTGTCTGAGCGAAGCGTCGGCCTAATTCACCAATATGATTTTCACGGTGATCGTCATAACCGTGGGCTTGGCCTGCTGAGCCTTGATTGCGTCCGGTTTTGACATTTGTCCAAAGGTCTTTGCCCGCTAAGTCATTGGCTGGATTGCATAGATCTTTTTGCTCAATTAAATTTGGTCCAGACTCATATTCAGGCAATTCGGCCTGCTCTAGGGTAAAAAAGCGAGCCTTAGTTCCATTAACCGCAGTAACGAGAAATTGAGTCATCAGAGTTTTGAAAAAACCTCCAAATAATCTAATCGGAATTTTCGATAGCCCCGAATTTCATCTCAATATTGGGAGCCCCATCCTTGAGATTGCGCTAAATCTGGTACAGTGCTACTTTGGGGTAACCGATCAATAACTTCTTTACTGGAGAATAGTGCTGAAAACAACGTGCTTATCCTTCCTGAGATTTGGATTTTTTTGAGAGTAGTTGCCCTTTGTAACCGCTTGGATGGGGGACGAGTAAAATTTCCGGCTGACAATTCGGCAAGTTAAACACTAAAAACTCTCATCTTTTAGGATAGAGCTTTCATCCCTTTAACGGACGTTCTTGAGGATTTTTTTAATAATATTTAAACAAGGAAAATAGAGAGAGGAAGTAGGACGGCTTTAACTAGCCACTCATGAAGTGCGTACACCAATATACATGAAAATCATTCCCTCACCCCCTCATATCATGTCCGGTTGATTAACCATAACAAAACCTGTCGCAGGGCGGGTTTCGACTGCGCTCAACCCTAGGTTTTGACTGAGCTCAACCCTAGGTTTTGACTGCGCTCAACCCTAGGTTTTGACTGCGCTCAACCCTA
>DNXU01000440.1:0-2246 GCA_003505715.1 Cyanobacteria bacterium UBA8803
CATCCCCTCATCCCCTCATCTCCCCACTAGCGAAATGCCGAGCGGCGTGGAAATATCTGTGAAGGTTCCACCCGTGTTATTGCTTTCTCAAGGGGTATTTTACGAATTTGACGCTCTGAGGTATGGACTTGATAAACCATAGAATTGGTAAGGTCTAATCCAGTTAGCCAGCCACTTTTAGGATGATAAGCCCCTGTATCGATGCCCAGCCAACCTCGACCTAGAGCAATTTTTCCTGGCATTACTCCTGGTAGAGTAAAGGTGATGGTATGACCTGTGATAATTAACTTATCGGGGAAGTAGGGTTGCTGTATGCCGTGGAACTCCTCCCGAATCCAACAGAATTGTTCAGAAGTTTGCTTTTCGATGGGCAAGCGAGGATGGACACCAGCATGTACTAACCAGATATCTCCTAGATCGAGGTAAAGTGGTAAAGTCCGCATCCAATCCATATGTTCTTGCAAAACCCCCTGCTCGCCATAACTGTTGATGGTGCTGTGACCGCCACTATATAGCCATGCTTGGAGTGCTGGAGCATGGATGTCTCCATTTCCCAGAATCTCTAATACCATTTGCTCGTGGTTGCCCAATAGACAGGGGTAAGAGCTTTGCTTGACAAATTCCACCACCTGAGCGCTGCGAGGTCCCCGGTCGATTAAGTCTCCCAGAAAATAAACCATGTCGTCCCTGGTGGGGGCGATTGCATCTAATAAGGTCATCAGGGTATCGTAGTGCCCGTGCACGTCACCGATAACAATTCGACGGTGAGTCATTTTTACTTATTCCAAATCCGCTTCACCAAATAACAGGTAGAACTCTTAAACTCTCACTGGCTCTAGTTTCGTTGCCGAAAGCTAGGGCAGATTTGCCAGTCTTGAGTATTCCCAGATGGCTTGGTAATATTCTCAGTCCAGGGATAATTTATTATCTATTTAGATAAAACAGATGCCACGCACCCTATTCCGGGTTTTTTAGCAAATTAGTTAGTTTTTCCCTTGCCGCTTGGCAATCCACAGCTCTTGAGAAGCTCTACGACCTAGGGGAAATATCTCTTGTGGCAGAGACTCTTGCCCTCTTGGGATAGTTCCTCTAGCTCAATTGCCTTCAAAGACTACTTTAAAGACTAGAAGTCCTGACCAGCCGCAAGAGTATTTCGGTGTTTACAAGCGAGTTGATCTCACCAAAAACTGTTTCTTATTCCCTATTGCCGATGATTAACACCCTGAAACAGCCCACTAGCTGGGCTTGGGTAGAGCAAGCGATCGCTCACCTCGATCTCATTCTACTCGACCACTCGCACTGCGAACGGAAAGCTGCGGGCGTGGCTTTGAACTTAATGTTTCGCTATCCTTCCAACACCCAATTGGTACGTCAGCTAACCGCGATCGCTCGTGAGGAACTGGATCACTTCGAGCAAGTGAACTGGTGGTTGGAACTACGTGGTATTCCTTTAGGACCTTTGTCGTCACCCCCTTATGGTGCGGGATTGAAAGCTCAGATCCGGCGCGACGAGCCAGAGCGGCTTTTAGATTCTTTGTTGGTGTGCGGTTTAATAGAAGCTCGCTCTCACGAAAGGTTAGGGTTGCTGGCAATTCACTGTCCCGATCTAGAGTTAGCGAAGTTTTATGAGAGTTTAATGGCGTCTGAAGCCCGTCACTATGGAGCGTACTGGGTACTGGCGGATACTTATTTCGAGCGGGATGCGGTTAAACAGCGGCTGGAAGAGTTAGCTGTTGTAGAGAGTGAGTTGTTAGCCACCCTTTATCCAGAACCGCGAATTCACAGTTAGGGAAGAGGGGAGCGGCAGTATTGTTTACATGCTCTCCCCTCATCTCTGACTATGGTTTGAGTCCGAAATTAACTTTAATTACCAGGCATAGTCCCAGTACTCATACGACCAGCACCTCCTTCTGGTTTGTGATGCCATTCGCCAGTATTACTCTCCTCATAACTATTCTTCACAGAGTTCCATGCGACTTGGGTAGCTCCCTCTTCGCTCAGGCCATCGGAAGAAGCACTGTTATAAGCTGCCACAAAAATCTGTTGAGCGCCTTGGGGGAGTTTTTGTTTTACTTCATTCGGTAACTCTTCAATGGTTTGATAACCCATGACTATCCTCCGTCAATTTTTCAGGTCGTATCTATACCCCTAGAAAATCAAACGTTATGTGGAAAATCATCTTTCCGTAGCTGGAGATACAGACAAGAGAGAGGGGGAGAGGAGGTGAGGGAGTGATACCAAGTTGC
>DNXU01000440.1:2279-5655 GCA_003505715.1 Cyanobacteria bacterium UBA8803
CATCTCCCCATCTCCCCATCGGCTAGGTCTACTATCTTTGAATGCAACTCGGTATGAGGGGGTTGTGGTCAGGAGTGGCTATTTATAGCTGGAGACAATGGAATTAACTGCTGTAGACTTATTTCTTAGCTCCATGTTGATTTCGTCAAATCCAGTGCTAAGTAGCTCCAATTCCGACTCATCCAGACACCCTCAGCAATTTCCCGCTCAACGGTGGCAGATGGCACCAGCACAAGCAGAACTAGCTTGTCAACTGGCTCAAGCGATAGGGCTTTCTCCCCTGCTGGGTCAGGTTCTTATTAACCGAGGTATCACAACGCCAGAGGAGGCTCAGGTTTACCTCAAACCAGAATTTCAGGCCATACCCGCACCCATTGATGAATTTCCGGATTTGGCAATTAGTGTGGAGATGCTCAAAGAAGCGATCGCTGAGGGAGTCAAAATTGCGATCTGTGGGGACTACGATGCTGATGGCATGACGAGTACGGCTTTGTTACTGCGAGCTTTGCGCTGGTTAGGAGCAGATGTGGACTATGCTATTCCCAGCCGCATGAAAGATGGCTACGGTATTAATAAACGCATTGTGGAAGAGTTCGCTCATGAAGGTGTCGGGCTGATGCTCACGGTTGATAATGGAATTTCTGCTCACGAGGCGATCTCTACCGCCGTCGAACTGGGGATTACCGTTATTATTACCGACCACCACGACTTACCCCCCGAACTTCCCGAAGCGGATGCTATTCTTAACCCAAAACAGCTGGCAGCATCTTCTCCTTACCGAAGTCTAGCGGGCGTGGGTGTAGCCTATATTCTCGCCGTAACGCTGGCGCAAGAACTGGGTCAACTCCGAGGACTAACCACTCAACTATTGGAACTGTTTACCCTCGGCACTATTGCTGATTTAGCTCCGTTAACAGGGATTAACCGCCGCTGGTTGAAGCGAGGTTTAGGACTATTGCCTCAGTCTCAACTAGCTGGAATTCAAGCCTTAATTCAAATGACTGGGGTGAATGACAACCAAAGTGCCCTCAAACCAGAAGATATTGGCTTTAAACTAGGGCCAAGAATTAACGCCGTCGGTCGCTTATCCGATCCCCAGATCGTGATTGAACTACTCACCACTAGCGAGTTGGGGGTAGCGCTGGAACGGGCGATGCAGTGCGAACAGATTAATCAAACGCGCCAGCAACTGTGCGAGCATATCGAAAAAGAGGCGATCACTCTCATTGAACAAAATCCCCTGGAATGGCAGCAACAGCGAGTTTTAGTCATCGTACAACCGGAGTGGCACCACGGTGTTATCGGTATTGTGGCTTCCCGACTGGTAGAACGCTATGGCGTCCCCGTGTTTATCGGCACTTATGAAGAGGAAGACCCAAATAAGATTCGCGGCTCAGCCCGAGGAATTCCTGAATTTCATGTTTTTGCAGCCTTACAATTCTCTCAAGAGTACTTGAGCAAATTTGGCGGACACAAAGCAGCGGGTGGTTTTTCTTTACCTGCGGAGAACTTAGCTGAGTTTCGCGCCTCCCTCAGCCGTTTTGCTCATCAATGTCTCGAACCCGAACACCTTAAGCCGCTAATTGTTATTGATGCTGAAGCTCAGTTCTCGCAATTGACGAATACCTTCTACCACGAACTTGACGCCCTCCATCCCTGTGGCATTGAGAATCCAGATCCGGTCTTCTTTTCAGCTAACGTGGGAGTAGTCGAGCAAAAAATCGTGGGCAACCGCCATCTCAAGCTGATCCTCAGCCAAGACAACTCATCCCAGAAAATTCAAGCGATCGCTTGGCGTTGGGGCGAATACTTCCCCCTCCCGTCGCGAGTGGATATTGCCTATAAACTGCGGGAAAATAACTGGAATGGCAACATCAGCGTTGAGTTGGAGTTAGTCGGCCTTCGTCCAACTGCCACGCCCACAACCTTATCCCCCAAGAAAGCTGAGTTTTATTACAACCAACGCCGCTACACCTGTAGCTTGTGGGAATCTTTAAACGAATTAAGAATTAAAAATCCTGAAGGCAAAGTCCTAGCGATTCAAAAAGGACAGCGCACCGGACTTTTAGGAGTGAAACGGGAAGAGGCTAAAGAGGTTGATGTTACCCAACCTCCCTATTATCAGTTGATAAAAGCCGCAACCCGCGCCCTACAAATGAGCTAGCTTTAAAGATCGCCTTTAAACGCCGCCAGCAGGAAGATGACCACAGGGCCAGCAATCACGATCGCTGCCAGCATGGTTAGCTGACCGATCACTTCCCAGTTGATGTTTCCCAAAAAGCTAAAATCTAGACCTAAAAAACCTAATAGGGGCATAGTAGTCTTATCCTCCCAAATTTACCCAACGACTTTGATGGCCTAACGTTATGAAATTCTCGATTAGATTTTACTTGGTCAATCCTCAGCTTTTTTAATTAAATTTACAAAAATATACAAAACGCAATGGAAATTGAGCCAGCATCGACCGGAACGGAAAACCCGCTAAGCTGGATATGCCCAGAACTTATAGCCCTTGTTTAAAGTAATGGCAACTTGGCATTGTGTAAAGCAATGTGGCGCTTGCTGTCATCTTGACCCAGCCGAGCGTCCCGATCTAGAAACCTATCTGAGCCCAGACGAATTAAAGCTTTATCTGAGTATGGTGGGGGAGGAGGGATGGTGCATCAACTTTGACCACAGCACCCGCGAATGCCGCATTTACCCAAATCGACCCCGCTTCTGTCGTGTACAAGCAGATACCTTTCAGGAGATGTACGGCGTCGAACCTAGAGATTTAAACGACTTTGCCATCGATTGCTGTAGAGAGCAGATTGAGGCAGTTTATGGCGATCGCAGTCAGGAAATGTTGCGCTTTGACCAAGAAGTAGGAATTTGAGCGAGATGGCAAAGGAACAGGGAACAGGGTTAACCAGGTTAAGCCATACAGCCTTCAGGTCGCGCTCACCGATGTAACTCCAAGAATTTTTGCTGTCCCTCTCCCTTCTCTTTGTAAAGTTGTGCAAAAATGAATAAAATATGAAAGATATTTTAACGTTGATTCACGATTGCTTGTGAAACTCTCCTCTCTGCCTCTAGTGAGTCCTGTCCTCACAGCTACTCCAACTTGGAACGATCCGGCTTCAAATCGCAGTTCTAAGTGCGCCACCCCTATCGAGCCAGTCAATTTATCCCCAGGAGATCCTCATCCTCAGGCACCGCAAGCGATTACTCAACAGCACCGGGGTATATGGAGCATTTTTAGCTCAACCTTCTTAACAATCTTTTTAGCAGAGATCGGAGACAAAACCCAGGTAGCAACTCTGCTCATGAGCGCTGAATCTCAGTCACCTTGGATTGTATTTGCTGGTGCGGCTGTAGCACTAATCGCTACCAGTTT
>DNXU01000440.1:5690-5836 GCA_003505715.1 Cyanobacteria bacterium UBA8803
GCAACTAGGTTATCTCCGAAAACCATGGAAAAAGCAGCTGGAACCCTCTTACTGTTTATTGCAGTCATGTTGTTGTGGGATATAGTGCAACTAGGTTAATGTACTTTACCAATTAACCTAACCACAACAAACAACCAACAACAAAC
>DNXU01000440.1:5926-6259 GCA_003505715.1 Cyanobacteria bacterium UBA8803
AACCAACAACCAACAACAACTTATGGATTGGCAATTGTTTGGACTAAGTTTCATCACAGTGTTTTTGGCAGAAATTGGAGATAAGAGCCAACTGGCAGCGATCGCTTTGGGAGGTAGCCTCAAGTCTCCCCGTGCCGTATTCTTTGGCACAGTCACAGCGTTAATATTGGCAACCTTTTTAGGAGTCCTGGTAGGGGGAGGAGTAGCTCACTTATTACCAGCTCGAACCCTCAAGGCGCTCGCCGCGATTGGCTTTGCCATAATAGCAATACGTCTGTTGTGGTTCTCCCCAACTGAACAGGAGAAATAAGTTAGTTGTTAGTTATTGGTTGT
>DNXU01000440.1:6394-11070 GCA_003505715.1 Cyanobacteria bacterium UBA8803
CAACCAACAACCAACAACCACTATGGTTTCTCTGGCCCGTAAGAACCTGCTTGCTGATATTCCTCGTTTTTTGGTAGCTCAGGCAGGAATCATGTTTGCTGTTAGCCTGGTTACCCTGCAAACTGGTATCTTTAACGGGTTTACTCGCTCAACAGCTCAATTAGTTTACAATTCTGACGCCGATATCTGGGTCTCCTCAGATCAATTGGTACAAGCTGAACTGACTTTACCAATCCCTGTATCGCATGTCATTCAAGCTCGTAAGGTAACAGGCGTAGAGCGAGCAGAAGCATTAATTTTCAGTAGTGCGTTGTGGCGTCCTCCTGAAGGCGACATTACCCGCGTTAGGGTAATAGGCTTTGACCCAAATGGACAATTATTTACACCAATAAACATCATCCAAGGTAGTGTCAGCGACTTGAAACAGCCTTACACCATCATGGTAGATGCAACGAGCTTGGATGCGCTGCATGTGAAAAAAATGGGTGATGTTGCGGGAGTGAATTCCTTATCCGCACGGTTGGTTGGCTTAACCCAAGGAAACAACTCAATCGTTTCCAATGCTTTCATGTTCGCTTCTTTGGAAAATGCTAATGCTTTCTTAACCTCTGGTCAAACCTCTCAGCTCTCCTGTAGATTGCCATCAGGCTCCCAAGATTTGCTCTGTACCAACACTTATTCTACTCGTCCTGAGGTAGCAACCCCTAATGAATCTGCTCCTCCACCGAACCCCTTAGTTGCCTCAGACTTAATCACCTATATCTTAATTCAAGCTGAACCGAGTCAGGATCTCCAGAAACTCAAGCAACAACTTGAAGCCGCTTTACCCTATACTCGCGCTTACTCCCGTGAGGAGTTTATTGAAAAGAATCAAACCTTTTGGCAAAAGCGAACAGGTATTGGCTTTGTACTGGGTCTAGGTGCTACTGTAGGTATGATAGTAGGCACGATTATTGTAGGTCAGATTCTTTACTCGTCGGTGTCCGATCATCTTAAAGAGTTTGGCACCCTCAAGGCAATTGGTGCGTCCGATTGGACGATTTATGGCGTAATCATTGAACAGGCTCTCTGGATGGCTGTTCTGGGTTATATTCCCGGGATGCTACTCTGCTATGGCGTTGCTTATTGGGCTTTTATAAGTCAGGGGATTTTGATTCTAATCACCCCGATATCTGCGATCTGGGTTTTGGGGGTGACAGTTGGAATGTGTATCGGTTCAGCTGTCTTTGCCATTCAGAAAGTCACCCGCCTCGATCCGGCGATCGTATTTAAAGCGTAGTGTGCTGTTCATTGTTCATTGTTCATTTGTCGGAAGTTAATTGTGATACTTGTAGTAATAATTTATCTTTTGTCCGCTCTCTTTTGTTTTTTAACCTGGTTGAAAGTTTTCCTGAAAGATACAGAATTATCTCCTCAAGAAAGACGAGCTTCTTGGAGAGTATTAATAGTTGCCACTATTTTTTGGCCGCTTGTCTTGCCAATTGCTTACTTAGAGAAACGTGCAAAACGCATTATCCAATCAGAAAATATATTCATCAGTTTTGATGAGATAGAAATGGAGCTAAATGACCAATTGGCTCGAAGTAGTATCCAGAAGGCGCTGGTTGGAAAAGATGGCTACAAAACTCCCGATTAGGCACCATTTGAGATAGTTCACTACGAAGGGATGAAAATGGTTATGCCAATCATCCCTATTGCCTACTCCAGCTTCTCACCGCTAAGAATAAAAATAGGATTAACAGCTGCAAAGGTTTGATTGGTGCCTCTAGTCTCCAACCGATTGACGGCTGATTGTACAACCTCAATATTACGGGCTTGTAACTCTGCAAAACCTTCGGAAATAGCATAGAGGCTTTCTAAATTTGCAGCAGTCGCGACCACTCGGCCTTGAGGTTGTAAGTAATCCCAAACTTTTTTGAGGATGTCTTTAATCGGGCGTCCTCCCTCAATACAAACGCGGTGGGGTTTCCAAGGTAATTCTTTGAGGCAATCGGGGGCAGCTCCTTCAATAACTTCAACATTGCGGACACCGAAGCGATCGCAGTTGCGCCGAATTAGGTTAGCTACTTCCTCATCCCGTTCTACGGCAATTATCTTGCTTTGGGGACAGAGCAAGCCTGTTTCTATAGGAATTGTTCCGGTGCCAGCGCCGATATCCCACAAGGAAGAGTTCGGATGCAACCGCAGGGCGGAAAGTATCAGCAATCTTACTTCCCTTTTGCTAAGCGGAATACCAGGCAAACGCTCAAACAGGTCATCGGGAATGCCAGGGGTAACGTAAGGCCAGAGTGGAGAAGACATTGGTTGTTGGTTATTTGTTGTTGGTTGTTTGTTATTTGTTGTTCGGCTTAACAACTTTTAAAGTTTGGAAGCTGGGATCGCTACAACCTGTGATGTTTCCTCCTAGAGTTAGAACCTGTTGCAGGTAGTCTAGGGTAGCTGAGTCGATCCTTTCTCCCGGCATTAATAGGGGAATGCCGGGGGGATAGGGACAGACTAACTCAGCACTGATGCGATCTGGAGTCTGGTTTATTGGTAGGGTTTCAGTGGGGGCAAAGAAGGCGTCACGGGGGGAAAGTATAGGATGAAGGATCAGGGCTGAGGGATGAATGGGGGGGGGTAAGGGGGGATTAAACTTTTCTGTGGGTTTACAACGGTAATGTTCTTGGGCAATCTGGGTGAAGGCTTGTACTAACTGTTGAATGTCTGCTGTTGTGTTGCCTAAACTGATAATAAAGGTTAGGTGTTGGAGCGTCGGTAACTCTGCTGTCACGCCTAGGTGTTGGTGGCAAATTTCATCGGCTTCAAAGCCACTCAATCCTAACTGGGCAACTCTTACCGTCAGTCGGGTGTGATCGAGGGCAAAAAAACCTGGAGTCTTTGTGGGTGCTAATACGGATAAGCCGGGAATCTGGCTGATTTTATCTCTGGCTTCATCAGCTAAGTGCAAGGTACTGGTTAATAGCTGCTGTCCTTGCAAGGCCATTTGTTGCCTTGCGGCATCTAAAGAAGCGAGGAGTAAATAGTTAGGGCTAGTAGACTGTACCAACTGCAAGGCTTTGTTCAATCGTTGGGGATCGATCTGCTTCCCCTGAACGTGCAGCATTGATGCCTGAGTCATGGCTCCCAAAACCTTATGGGTAGATTGTACTGTTAAGTCGGCACCTGCTGATAGGGCAGAGGGAGGTAATTCAGGGTGGAAGGCAAAGTGAGACCCGTGAGCTTCATCTACCAGTAAGGGAATATTATATTGATGAACCTGTTGGGCGATCGCTTTTATATCTCCACAAACACCGTGATAGGTGGGATAGAGAAGCATCACGGCTTTTGCTTCTGGATGCTGCCTCAAGGCTTCGGCAACCGTTGCTGGCGTGATGCTGTGCGCTAGGTCTGTGGATGGGTCGTATTCTGGCGTGATAAAGACGGGTACGGCACCAGAAAGCACCAGACCTGCGATCGCGGATTGGTGGATATTCCGAGGCAGAATAATTTTGTCCCCTGTACCGCAAGTGGCTAAGATTGCTGCTATTACTCCACAGGTGGAACCATTAACCAGAAACCAAGTGCGATCAGCTCCAAAGGCTTCAGCAGCGAGTTGTTGAGCCTCCTGGATTACCCCTGAAGGGGCAAACAGATTATCTAAATCCGGTAACTCTGGCAGATCGGCCTGAAAAACAGGCAATCCCAACCAGGTGCTGAGTTGTTGAGAAATTCCCTGTCCTCGCTTGTGTCCGGGGGCATAGAAAGGGGCATGAGGTCGCTGGGCACAAGCTTGTAAAGTTGCTACTAAAGGGATCGCTGTTTGGTCAAGTTTTGACACCATGATCGTGCGGGAGCGTGGTAGCTCCTATTTTCTCGCACGGGGGTCTTTTACCGCTCTCTCTATTTTTTCAGATGAGTAGCGATCGCTTCTAAGAGTTGGGCAGTGGTAAAGGGTTTAGTGAGATAACCGTTAGCACCCAGCAGTTGCCCTTGGCGCACGACATTTTGTAGCGTCTCAGCGGTGAGAAAGATCAGGGGAATACTGGCTGTCAGAGGGTCTTGACGAAGTGCCTTGAGTACCTCATACCCATCCAGCTCTGGCATCCTGATATCACATACGATCAAATCGGGGACTAACTCTTTAGCCAGGTGTAAACCCTGACGAGCATTGCCAGTCCCCATTGCCTTAAACCCTCTCGTCTGTAGTATGTTTAAAATCATCTCGCGAAGAAACTCTTCGTCTTCAATCACTAATACTGAGACGGTTTGTGTCAATTTCAACCTCAAGATGCCCTATCTGGAAAAACTATTTGGATTTATGGTTGAGCTTCGCCAATTCCCAATGCCTGCTTGCTATGCTCCAGCTGCTGCCACAGAGATTTCACCTGTTCATACGCCTGAACAGCGGAAAGCTTCCCTCCAGTTTCCAGAGCTGAGATGTAAGACACTCTCTGAGCGAAGTCTTGCAAATGGGCATTAAAAGCAAGATACTCGGGCGTCAAGTTACCACGATAGCGGCTGTGAGGGTAGAGAAAGCTATTTTTGCTCCCTCGATCGGAATTTTGCAAAACAGAGTTGGGCACTAGCCACCTCCTTAGAGAAATCCATTACTTCGATATTAACAAGGAATTCACCTTTTCTTAACCCAGACTTAACCAAAAGCAAATGAAGGGGTGAGGGGGTGAGGGGGTGAG
>DNXU01000227.1:0-1530 GCA_003505715.1 Cyanobacteria bacterium UBA8803
AGGGGGGCGTTTGCGTAAGTCCTATTACCCTAATGAGAAGATAAAACTCATAGCAATCCTGCTGACTCGTATAAACGTCTGAGAACAGCTAGAATCCTAGTCCCATACTCCAAATCCGCAGACCAGCGCCCCCCCAATTGTGCTACCAAAGGTGCAATGCCGCGTGTTACAAAGCGGAATCGGGGACTTACCTGTTCTTGCACCAAAGGTTCTAGACTAGCATAGGCTTTTAGTTGTTGAACATGAGCGCGAACGCCAAGTCGGGCACTAGGGAATGTCGCCCCCTCCGGATCGCCACCCACCGATCCTAAACCGCCAAAATTATTTTGACTGGGTTTGAGATCATCACCAAAGCGGAGGAAGCTAGTTTCAACACACATTTGAGAGAAGGCAATGTCATAGTTGACGCCTTCGATAGTCGCTTCTTCACGGTAAAGTTTAGGTAAGTCAGGAAATTCGGTCAGAGCATTCTCGTTATTGGCTTTGACGAACATCATCAGCTGCACTTCCGAGGTATGACCATTCCCCATAATCCGGTCAAGCTGACCGGGACAGATCTGTAGAATAGAGCGTAAAATTACCGTCCGGGTAGAACTCTCCCAACCAACCGAGATGTTAAAGTCCCGCAGTTCGATGGCTTTGACATACACCACTCCCCGGTATTGCACCCGACGGATGCCAGGAATCGTTGTCAAATCAATTCCCAACCGATCCGCCAAGTCAATGGGGATGTAGGCATTATTATTAATCAGAACGCCTTGCTCCCCATAGGTCTGATTGTTGATATTAATGTTGATGGGGGCATAGGTCACATCCCCATTTCCCGATCCCGTACCGGAGACAGCTCGACTCCAAGCCGCCAGTCCATCGGCAAGTCCTAACGCCATATCCCGGCGTCGATTTTGGATTAAAAACCGATCGTCAGGATTCGTGATATATCCCACTTCCATCAGGAGGGAAGGGAGGTTAGTATCGCGGCAGAAGGCGAGATTGCCGACTCCTGTAGTTGTATCTGGCTTAGCTCCCCGGTTGGGCAGTTGCGGAAGGCGTCGCAATAGAGCTAGCAGCAAGAGGTCGGCATGATTCTTGCGCTCGGTGTTATTGGCAATGTAGTAAACTGTAGCGCCTCTAACGCCGGGATTGGAGAAGGAACCAGTATGAATTTCCAGCGCCACATCACCGGGACGAGCGCGACTATTAATCCATTGGATACTTTGAGCAGAACTCAAGTCATCCGGAACCGAGAGGACTTCAAACCCCCGCGAGCGCAACTCTGGCACCACTTGATCTCGCAGCAAAATCATCTCTTGGGCTTCAGTAGTACCACCTGCGATCGCTCCTAGGTCGCGACCCCCTTGTTCTATGCCACCATGACCGGCTGAAATAAATATTCGTCCCATCTGTTGGTTATTTCCCTCAGCGCTTTGACTAGCACTCGCAGCTCACTAATCCAGAATAAGGATTTCGGGGTCTTTCGGCTAGTGTCTATGGGGAAAATAGGGAGAGGAAGAAGGATGAGGGATGAGGGAT
>DNXU01000227.1:1625-3730 GCA_003505715.1 Cyanobacteria bacterium UBA8803
ATGAGGGATGAGAGATGGGAGAGAGGGATATTTTGTTTTTAATTTTTGGTTGCAATAATCGTGCGGTGACGGGGGTCGCTAGGTATCGTTGTCCTGTATTCAAAGCCTACCTCTTTGAGGGCAGCTTCCACATCAAAAGTGTAGTAATCATCGCTCCACGGTTCCGTACTTTTCATCAACACGAACAGGGCGGGTGGCAGATTCTGAATTACTTGCGATAGGGGGTTATTATCAACAATTGCTAAACAGCCACCGGGTCGTAAAATTCGCAGCACTTCCTGGAAAATTGCTCTGGTGGCATGGCGCGGCAGTTCGTGGAGGAGAAACTGTAGCGTGACCACATCAAAAGAATTGTCTGGTAAACCCGTCTCCTCTCCTTTGGCATGTCTCCACTCAGATATTTCTCCTTTCTCATCCCATATTTTTGCCACAGCTAGCATATAAGGTGATAAGTCTAAGCCAACGGTGCGGACGAAATTGTGCTGTCTTTGGCAATAGTAACGGTGTAAGGCTAAAGTAGAAATACCTACTGAACAGCCGATATCTAGTACGTCTGTAACGCTCTGAGGACTGTAGGTGCCTAGGATCTGGTGGAAGCTACCACGTAACCGTTCCTGTGCCGTTGCCCAACTCAGCTTTTCTTGGGGCCACACCCTCAAAGCCATGGCCCAAGTTGCTGGAATAGCTTCAAAAGCCGCCTGCCAGGAAAGATTACCTTGGTCGTAGGCGTGAAAAGGCACCTTGTAGTAGTCTGGGTAAAGTACGCTATTGTTAGTTATCTGCTCCAACAGAGCCTTTGCCCCTGATCGCTCTAACTCTTGATAGGTTTCCCGCCAAGGCACCCCTTTTTGATGAGCGGTCTTAATTATCACCTGCCTTGCCTGGTGCTTCATCACCTTATAGAGGGGATCTATTCCAATCAAGAGGTTAACAAAGTGCGAAAGGAAGTCCTCTCCTGCCCAGTCCGGTTTAAGCTTGTCCCTCATAAAGTTGGCAAAATAATCGGTAATGATAGAGTGCCCCAATTATATGACGCCGAAAAGAGGTCTAATAGTTGACACTTCATTAGCGAGCGAGATTCCCGCATTCAGATGTTTTATCAGCAAGAAAAACAGGTTGCCCTCCAAGCCGTCAGCGCTGCCGCCCAGTTATGCGAGCAAGTGCGGCGATCGCAAAGTTCTTTAGCGATCGCAAAACCAGATCGCAGTCCGGTTACCATTGCTGACTTTGGCGCACAGGCAATCATTTGTCAGGCACTGGCAGCTGCTTTTCCTGAAGATCCCGTGGTAGGAGAGGAAGATTCCAGCTTATTGCAGCAACCGGAAATGGCTGATCGGTTAGCCCAGGTGACCCATTACGTTAAGAGTCAGGTATCGAGTGCAACACCAGAGTTGGTGATAGCCTGGATCGATCGGGGTAACGGCAAAGTCAGCAAGCGATATTGGACTTTAGATCCTATTGATGGCACCAAGGGATATGTCCGGGGCGACCAATATGCCATTGCCCTCGCCCTGGTTGAGGAAGGTGAGGTCAAGCTGGGTGTCTTAGGCTGTCCGGCCTTACCTTTAGATTTAGAACGGCCAGACATTAATATCGGCACGATCTTTGTGGGAGTGCGCACTCAAGGCACAACCATGACCTCTTTGAGTGGAGGTCAGTCAAACTTAATTCGTGTAGCGAAGAGCGATCGCCTTGAGTCCCGTCGATTAGTAGAGAGCGTAGAATCAAGTCACGGGAATATCACCTTGCAAGCAGCAGTAGCTCGCGAAGTGGGACTAGATCTTCCCAGTTTGCATATTGACTCTATGGCCAAATATGGTCTAGTAGCCAGAGGCGAGGCAGCCCTTTACATCCGCCTACCCTTTCCCCTTTCATCCCCGCAGCGAGAGAATATTTGGGATCATGCCGCAGGAGCTATTGTGGTAGAAGAAGCAGGTGGCAGAGTTACGGATATGCACGGCCATCCTTTAGACTTCTCTTGCGGGTCAACCCTTAACAACAATCAGGGCATCATCGCTACTAATGGCGAAATTCATGAAGCAGTGTTAGCTGCTGTAAGTAAATTGGCTTAGGTGATTGGTGATTGGTAATTGGTAATTGGTGAT
>DNXU01000227.1:3877-10498 GCA_003505715.1 Cyanobacteria bacterium UBA8803
CCTCACCCCCTCACTCCCTCACCTCCTCACCCCTTGACCCTAATTTTCCTGTGTTAAGCTAATGGGAGATAATCTCCCATTTGCTTACCCCTAGCGATCTCTCACGCTTGGGTTTCTTGAATAGAGCGATCGCTCCAAGTCGCTTGTCAGTGGGTTAAGGTTTTCTTTGCCGAACTGCTCGCACAGGGAAATTTTACATATTTTGGGTTTTTATACCATTTGAGCGCTTGTAGGCGATAATATTAGAGCGTCACTATTGTCCCTCTAACAATAAGCCCAGCGATCTCTCACGCTTGGGTTTCCTCAATCGATCGATCGCCGATCTGGAAAATAGAGAGAGGCAATATGGAACCAGGCAGCAGGCTTAGCCTCTAAAGGGCAATGTAAGAGCTAATATTTGTAGATATATTGTTCTAACAATTGCTAGATGGAGGTGTAGTGTGGCAATTTTGCAACTGGAGAATGGTACAGCGTACACGCAACTTGATGATATTGCGCGGGAGTTGGCTCCTTTAAACGTTGAACTCAATCGGTGGCCTGTAGGAGACGATCCAGTAATTCAGAGTCTACTAGCTCAAGATGTTCTGAGCGACGCACAGAAAGAGCAGGTACTCCAGGCACTGGATAGCTACTTTGAACAACTCAAGCAAACTGCTGGCTATCAGTCTCGCGATTTAATTGTGCTGCATCCAGAAACACCCAATCTCAAAACCCTCCTCTCTAAATTTAACCTTTGTCACTACCACACCGATGACGAAGTACGGTATATCGTTGCTGGTGAAGGCGTCTTTGGCTTTGTGCGTCCTGATGGCACTCAGGTGGAACTAACAGTGCAGGCAGAGGAATACATCAACGTCCCAGCTAATACCGAACACTGGTTTTATTTAACCGGGTTACAAAGGATTAAAGCAGTGCGTTACTTTACCACCATGGCAGGTTGGGTTCCAGAGTACACGGGTACGGAAATTAAATTCCGCACCGCAGCCGTTGTTTGATGGCAGAAAATAACGGAAATTATTACTTGTACCAAATCCGGATTTAATACCCCCTTTTTTAGCAACCCCCATAATCTTGTAGAGACGTGCCACCGGAACGTCTCTACGGCTAGACTAATAAATCCGTTGCCAATTTTAGCCCATCGGAAGCATGGCCATTGAAGTTGATTATCGTTTTCCTCCTGGTGTTGATGCCCAAAAACAAGCCAAAGTAATTGCTGTAGGACAAACTGTTGGAACTTGGGATGCACGTTTTGCTGATCGCGAGGAAACGTTGCGATCGCATCTCGCTGAAGTCGTCAAAGGTATTACCGAACCAGATGGTTCTAGCCTAGTTACCATCAGTTTTCCAGAAGCTAATGTGGAAAATGATATCTCCAGCCTGCTGACAATGATTTTTGGTAAATACTCGATGGCTGGAGCAGCTAAAGTTATGGCGGTACGTTTGCCGGAACACTACGGCAGGCGTCCAAAACTGGGGATTAAGGGTATTCGGGAACGGTTGGGGGTAGACAAGCGCCCTCTAATTATGGCGATTTTTAAGCCCGCTTTGGGTCTTGCCGCAGATGATCATGCGGCCATTTTGCAAGAGGTTGCTAGCGCTGGACTAGATATTATTAAAGATGACGAGATTATGGCAGACTTGGAGGTGGCACCGACGCTAAAACGCCTCCAAGCCTGCCGACAGGTACTTGATACGGTCAAGCAGCAAACGGGGCGAACAGTACTTTATGCTGTTAATGTTACGGGTTCTGCTCACCAATTAATCGAGAAAGCCCGCCTCTTGGTACGTGAAGGCGCAAATGCCTTACTACTCAACGTTCTGACCTACGGCTTCTCCGTACTTGATGCCCTAGCTGCTGACCCAGAAATTAACGTACCAATTTTTGCCCATCCTGCCTTAGCTGGGGCGCTGTGTGCTGCTCCCGACTATGGTATGGCTTACTCTGTAGTGTTGGGAGCGCTGATGGCTCATAGTGGGGCGGATGCGGTACTCTATCCTGCCCATTATGGTAGTTTGCCCTTTGACCCAAAAGAAGAAGCACAAATTCGGGATAGTTTGCGATCGCGTAACGTCTTCCCGGTTCCTTCCGCTGGCATTCATCCCGGTATCGTGCCTCAGGTGCTGCAAGATTACGCTCAAGAGGTAATTCTCAACGCTGGTACAGGAATTATGGATCACCCCGACGGATCTGGTGCTGGCGTCAAGGCGTTCCTTGAAGCCTTAGAATACGTTCAGCAAGGTCAGTCGTTTCAACCAGAAATCTTACCGCAGGGAGCGTTACGCCGTGCGATTGAGAAATGGGGAATTGGAAATTGAAAATTAGGACGTGTAGTACTGGGCTGATGTAGACGCTGGTTTAGCCATGGCAATGGCTATCCTACTAATGTGATTAGTAGGACTTATGCAAATACCCTGCCCGGTTGCGTTGATATTGTTCGTAGTAACCAATAAGAGTGGTTGACAAGGCTCTATTGTCAACCACTCTTATTGGTTACTACAAACCTTTTTATACAAGTAAAGAGGCTACCGGACATGATATCATTTGTAAACTTTTAGCGTAGCCAAGAAGACAATTTTATTAACAAACATAACGTTAATTTTTATTCATATTTAATAGCTACTCTCAAAAAACTGTTTTGTTCTGTAGACTAAGTGAAGCTTTTGGATAAACCAGTTTCCGAAAGATTCCACCTTTATTAGGGCTGTAGCCTCTTTATTTCGGAATAAATTATAAATTTTCTATCAATATATAGACTAAATTCGTATAATTTTTTATAAAAGAAAGTGATACCGCATACCCAAAGTTTAGTGTTGAGAGGTGTTGGAGCTTACAAGATTTATTATTTTTTTTCAAATAAGGAAAATTTATAGCCATGACTGCCAATCCAAATTCAAGAGCGCCTCAGGCATCCTCAAGTAAAGTATTAGGGCTTCAATTTCCTGTAGCCAGATGGGTTCAAAAAACTACTCGTCGTCTTAGTATTGGTACAAAAATTAGCTGCGGATATGCTCTAGCTCTGGGTATTGCGGTTGTAGGCACCATGAGTGGAATGCTGATTGGAGATTACTATCACTACGAGGCTATGGAGAAGGAAGAGGATGCACGAGAAGAACTTCGTTCTCTGCATGATTTACAAACTAGCTTACTACAGTTAATAGCTCATGAAGAACAACTAGCTTATTCCTTAAAAAATCACCATATTTGGCAGATAAATTATACCAATTTTATCAAGCATTCCCGTGAACTTAACGAGCTATTGTTTAAATTTAAATCTTCTGAAGGCTATACAAAAGATTCCAAAGTGAAGGAATTATCGGAGGAAATTAAAATTGGAGACCACATTTCAAAAACCCATTATTTGTTTCTAGAAAAGCACTTAAATGAAGTTAATTTAATTGCTCTTGAAATTGAGAAATATGATTTTAATTCATCACAATTTGAAGTAGCCCAAAAACATCTTTTGAATTTAAATAGTGCCGATCTAGTTCTTGAAGCCAATAAACTAGCTGATGAACTGTCTGAATTAATTGCATTTTCTTACAAAGAATACGATCAAGCAGAGAGGGAAGTCGTAGCTGCGCAGACCCTTCGAGTTCGGATTCTTACTGCTAGTATACTGATGTCAGTTACGATCTCTACTATTCTGGCTCTTGCTACTATCAAGATGATCAATCTACCCATCAAAAAAGTAACTGCTGTAGCTCAGAAAGTCGCTCAAGATATCAATTTTGACCTACAAGCACCCGTGACTACAGAAGACGAAATGGGGGTGTTGGCCGTTACTCTCAACACTCTTATTCAAAGAGTAGCAGCACACACTCAAGAACTTTCACAAAAGAATCAGCAACTTTTGCAAGCTCACCAAGAACTGAGCCAAACTCTACAAACTCTCCAGCAAACTCAAGCACAACTAATTCAGTCGGAAAAGATGTCTAGTCTTGGTCAAATGGTGGCAGGCATTGCTCATGAAATCAATAACCCGATCAACTTCATCTCCAACAACCTTGATTACGCCAAAAATTATACTCAAGAGCTGATGGAATTAGTACACCTTTACCAACAAGAATATGCTAACGTAACTCCTCTCATTCAAAACCAACTTGCCGAGATTGAGTTTGACTTTCTCGTTGAGGATTTGCCTAAAACCTTGGAATCTATGAAAATAGGTACTGAGCGCATCCACCATCTGGTGGTGTCCCTACGCAATTTCTGTCGAATTGATGGAGATGAGATGAAGTTTATCAATATCCATGAGGGAATTGAAAGCACTCTATTTATTCTAAATCACCAGCTCAAACATGGAATTAAAGTGGTGAAAAAATATGGTGATTTACCCTTAATTGAATGTTATTCAGCACAACTGAATCAAGTATTTATGAACATCATTCAAAATGCTATCGATGCTCTACAGAGCGAAGCCATGGAACGTGATAAGCAAATCGAGATTGAGACGATAACAGTAGCACAGAATCAAACTCAAGTAAAGATTAAGGATAATGCCTTAGGGATTTCCGCAGCGATAAAAGGCAAGATTTTTGATCCGTTTTTTACTACTAAAGAAGTGGGCAAAGGTACAGGGTTAGGGCTAGCAATTTGCTATCAAATTATTAACAAGCATTATGGTCAGATTGAAGTCAATTCCCAGCCCGGTTTAGGTACAGAATTTACGATCGCTCTGCCCATCCAACAGCCACACTCCCCAACTGCTGATACCTCAGAAAAGCTACCAAGCAGGGTTTGATGACCAGAAGATTTTAGATTGGAGAACAGAATCTCCAATCCAAAACCGCTTGGCCGAAGTGCAGATTCAAGAGAATTAGCGATCGCACCCCGTTTCCCCCATTCATTGTCCATTATTGATTGCCATGAACAATGAACAAACCAGATAAAATATTACTGGTTCCACACTTCATCAATAGGTGGTGGTTCTGGTGGAAGGGGTTTCGAGGACACAGGCTTTTCGTTAACCTCCGTGGACTCACTCAAGGAATGAATCGGAGCCGTAGAACGGATAGTACTGACCCAATTATTAGGATTTCTGGCTGTAACTGCTGTTGGTATGGGATTGCCCCGCTCTAGCAAAGAACTAAGATGGTGTAACCCTTCACACAACTTGTGTAAGTGGGTGCAGCGGTAATCAGCGGCTTGCCAGTCTCCTGCTTCGAGAGCTTCTGCATAGCCTCGCTGTAAAGCTCGGATTAGTCGGAGTTGGGTTTCAATGATAGGATAATTGATCGTCATGGGTTTGGCTGTGTTTCAATAGAACTTGGCATCTACCCCCTGGTACATCTGATAGTTTCTGACGGGCTGGATCGCCAAATTACGGTTAGAGGTAAAGATTGGCACAGCAATAGGGGGACGAGCGCTACAGCGGAGATGTTTCTAAAATCTTCATCACGTAGACACTGTCTCCCTTGACTGGGTCAATTACTACAACTCAAGGCAATTTGGTATTACAATAAACATTTTGACTCAATTAAAGCGAAGCGACTACTTGAGCAATCCTCTTCATCGAGCTTATGCTCTTATTCGTAGGATTATTCTTTCTATCCGTCAACTTTAGGGAAGGAGTGTAACCATACCAACCAATGCTGGCATCAAAAGAAGCTTTAATTCCTATGTGCAAGTGTACTAAGTCCTTGTAAGAGGAGTGCAATTACAGCATAAAGGTGGCAGCCTAAAATCAAGCCGCACTTAATCTCTTTAGGGGGTGCGAGTTGAGAAAAATTTTTACCTGTTCTTCCACGTTCCAATCGAGTTTTATCTCTGACATATGTACTAAGTCTGTTTGCCAGTCCCTCTAATCCTTTGCTCTAAAAGCTTTACCTTATTAACTCTTTCAGAACTTTATTTGGGAAACAGGATAGTTTGTTGAACCAACAGGGAGAGGGAGCGGGAGGATTTCAAGCTATGTAAAAATACTTAGGGAGTTTCCTACGACAAATCTAAAATCTGATGAAGAGAGTAGTCTTCTGTGACTTCGACGGTACGATTACAGCAGTAGAAACCTTTGCAGGGATGCTGAAGGATTTTGCTCCCCAGTTGTCTGTCCAACTGATGCCGGAGATCTATGCCATGCGGCTGACGCTGCGAGAAGGGGTGCGCCGGATGCTAGAGTCTATTCCCTCATCCCGTTATCCAGAAATCCTCGCCTATGTCCAACAACAGACAACTCGCCCTGGCTTAGAGGAACTGCTAGACTTTCTAGACGAGCGAGATGTCCCATTTATCGTTGTTTCCGGTGGTTTGCTTGGCATGGTAGAAGCAGTGCTAAGTCGGGCGGGGAAGTCGGGACAGTCTTTACTAGAACGGGTGGCGGCGATCTATGCGGTGGATGTCGATATCAGTAGCGACTTTCTACGGGTACTCTCTGAGTTTGAGGGAGATACGGAACTTGTTTCTAAGGTGAAGGTGATGGCACGACATCCCGCCGAGGAACAGATCGCAATTGGAGATTCGGTCACCGACTTAAATATGGCCTTAGCTGCATCGGTGGTATTTGCTCGCGATCGCCTCAGCCAATACCTAGAAGAACGCCACCACCCCTACATCCAGTGGCATGACTTTTTTGATGTTCGGGAACAGTTATCTCAGTGGTGGAGGGATGAGGGATGAGGGAT
>DNXU01000225.1 GCA_003505715.1 Cyanobacteria bacterium UBA8803
GGAACTTTGCTGGTGCGAGTGGTTGCTCTGGTTTTGAGGTATTCAAGATAGTCAAGGATTTGCTCTAGAATCGGTTCTGGGGTGGATTTGATCGCGATGAGCAACTGTTCTTTAATGGTGGTCATAGGCGGGTGGCATGGGAAATGCAGCTATATTGATTTTGCTTCATTTCTATGGTATTGAGCAGGGGTAATCGTCTTTCCACGTTTGTCAGCAGGAGCGATCGCATTTCATTCTCTCAATTTTTCCGGGGGCGATCGCATTCAAAAACTTAGATTGAAAAGGAGCGATCGCACTTATCCTTGGATGGGTGTATTCCAGTTTTCATCGGGATGTGCGAGATAGATGTTATCCACCAGATTAGGAGGCAAATAGCACAATTGAATTTGATTCAGCGGTTGGTAACGAGCAATCGGGTTGTTGGGTTTCATGCTTCAACCCAACCTACGGGCGAGCGATCGCACTATCGGCGGCACTTCATTAGGTTCAGCTTGATTAGCAGCAAGACGCTGTAAAGTCAGCCGTTTGTTTTCGCACTCAGTACACTTTCCGGTCAAACTTGCTGAATTACCACAGGCACATTTGCGTTGTAAAAGTCCTGTTTTAACAGGTGTGAAAGATGGTTTGGGTGTTGTTTTGGTTTGGGTTAGCGATCGCGTACTCATTGACTTAATCTCCCCGTATAATTTTTTTCGCCTTCATGGTTTGGTTTCAGCAAATGATTTCAAAAATCGACTCAGTTGACTCTGTTTTTGCTCTCCCAAATCCTTGACTTGCACAGCCATTACAATCTGCTCAAGCCATAGCTCTACCGTTCCCTTAAGTTGTTCAGGCGTCTCTGTGCCAGCTGCTGGTGCTGCATTAACGATGTTAATCTGTGGTATTATTACTTGAGAAGAAATCACCGAAAAACCGGAACCAAATTGCAATATCTGTGGAAAGAAATCATCAAATATCTCAACTGAGGAAGCACCAGCCCCTGCAACGATCCCTGGACTTCTCTTGCCACTTGAACGAGTGATGGTAATACCTTTCTGAAGCTCCTGGGTGATAGAGTCCATTGCATCGCGTACTGCCATGATTGTTAGTTTCCCTGTAGCTGTACGCTCGCTAAGAACTTTTTCTCGAACAGTTTTAACTTGGCTGTCATCCATGATTTTCTCAAACTTAATAGTTGATAGCAAACCAGATAAGCTTAGACGACCAAGCACGAGCTTTGTTTCCAGGGAAAATGATGACGGTTTATTGCCTTGCTTGCTTTTTACTTCTGCAATGGCAGACCGCAGTTTTTTTGTAGTAGAATCAATTGTTACTTCTGCCAGAGCTAGTGACTTTTGAACAAACTGCTCCTCATCGGGAGAAAATTTAACCAGTTTATCCTTCGGAGGTTTCTCTAGCTTGCTTAACTCTGTTTTAAGAGAGATTTTCTTAGCAGTTACGCTGACGAAGATTGCAAGGCTATCAGGATTGTTCACGGCGGGTCGGCTGGCAAAGCCTGTAAGGAGAGAGAATAGTCGATCGTGTGTATAAACATCAGGCTCATCACTAAGAAAAGTATGAGCAACTTCATGCAAAACAGTTATTACCTTCTCTTCTGAGCCTATCTTGAAGAAGAGTTGGCAAAAATTAATGACATCACTACTAGGTTCCACAAAAGCAATCGTTGCATCTCCGCATACCTCATCATTTTTTGGGAGGCAGCTAGTTAGATCGTTGTTTACCTTAAGATTGCCTAGCTTTTCCTCCATAGCATTGATATTAGATTTCACATCTTTTAAAGGTTGAGAATTTGTAGGATCAAGGGGTGCAAAAAGCTCTTCAAAAGCCTGTTCAACAGATGCCATGCTGTCTGGATTGGAAACCTCTGAGCCTAGACTATCTATCAAGGGCTTAGCCTCTTTCATTCGGCTTTTGGCTATTCTGATGGCATTTTCGAGTTCGCGAGCTTTTGATCCAACACAGGGTGTTTCTGACTTACTAGAGTTGTTTTCTACCACTCTCGTTACAACTCGGTCACGACTATTCTGTTGTAGGGTGTGAGCGAGTTCATGGGCTAGCAGTTGACGACCAGCATAGGATTTCAGCTGAAACTCCCCTGAACCGAACACAATATCTTTACCAATCGTGAACGCACGGGCATTAAGTCTTCGAGCGAGCTGAGATGCCTGCACAGAGGTATGAAGACGAATTTCTGAAAAATCTCGACCAAAGCGAGGCTCCATAAACGTCCGAATCTCAGAAGGCAACGGTTCTCCGCTACTTTGGTGCAGGTTCTCAATACCCGCTTCAAGGTCAGGTGTAACCTCATGCACTTTGTTAGAGGTGTGTTTGGGTTGGATTGTTTCCTCCTGTTTTTCTAGTTCCTGTAGCTGGACTAATTCAGTATTTGCTAGCGGCTTGAATCGCATTGCTGCTGAACCATTGACGGTTATATCAGGTGAAGGCATACGCATAATTTTGTCAGCGATCCAATCTGCCTCTTGCTCAAAGTAATCATTTGGTTGACTAATTTTCAGTTTGGGCTGAATTTTTTGGGACGGCGATCGCAACACCTCATGTACTATCGGCGGCACTTCATCAGGTTCAGCTTGATTAGTAGAACGACGCTGTAAAGTCAGCCGTTTGTTTTCACACTCGGTACACTTTCCTGTCAAACTTGCTGAATTTCCACAGGCACATTTGCGCTGCAAAAGACCAGTTTGTACAGGTGTGAAAGATGGTTTGGGTGTTGTTTTTGTTTGGGTTAGCGATCGCATATCACAATTCCCCCTTGAGGGTTGACCAGAATTTACCGGAGAGGTGCGAGTATCTTGGTTTAAAGGTCTCCCTTGCGATCGCAGCACTGCAGCGACAATTAGCGGAACTTCTCCTTCATCTTGCCCCTTGCTTACAGGTGAAATTGGACTGGAGATCGCCTTTGTGTACACTATCTCCTCCTCTTCCTCCTCTTCAGGTTCAATCTGACGCTGAACAGAGGGTTCTGGCATTCGCATTACCTCATCAGCAACGCGATCGGCTTCCTGTTCATACTGATCCCCCGGTTCGCCAATCTTGAGCTTGGTTTGAATCCCCAATTTTTCCTGACAACGCGGACATCCCCCACCACAGGCGCATTGACGTTGCAGCAGTGGCATTCCTGTTGATAAGGGAGAAACCGATCGCGATAGCGAAGCGCTGCTGCAAGCAGATCGCACTTTTTCCCCATTCTGATTCTGCTTGGCGGACTCAGGAGTCGGTTGTTTCGTGGCAAGAGTTCTCATGTTCAGTGCCTCCTCAGATGTGGATGAATTAGCGATCGCGGCGATCAAATTACAGTGTTTCCGGTTGTATTCCTAATGCCCTGAGTTGTTCTCGCAAGCGTGCATTCTCCCGCTCAGCTCGTTCGGCTCGCTGGCGTTCTTGTTCGGCTCGTTCTTCCCCTGTCAACAGCAAGTTGCCCTCGCGATCCCACCACCGCAGCCAGGGGTGCAGTTGTTGCAGAATCGGCTCGATGGACTCGGTTAATAGAATACTTTGAGGATGTTCTTGAAAGTTTTTCACAAAGGTGCCATCCGACTCTGGAAGCTGGGTGTGGTCGGGTAATGTTGTAGGGAATTCCGATACAGTTGTCATGGTTGCAACGCCTACCTTGCCTCTGTTTTATCTATGGTAATGTTAAGTAACTCAACTAACGATCGCCCCTTATCCCCATTCTTCTTCTGCTGAGCAGAATCATGGGTCGGTTGTTTCTTAGCAAGGGTTCTCATGGTTTCAGTGCCTTCTCCGACGCAGATGGATTACCGATCGCCACGACCACGATCGCTCATTTTCAGCTTAATTTCGTAAACCTCCTCGCGGCTGGCATTGCGGCGAATTTCGTTGGCGGAAGAGTACAATGGGTTGCTCTTGGCATCGATGACGGTGACGTAAAGGTTGAGGGCGGATTGTTGACCTGCGGGGAGGGTATAGGTAATGCTGAACTCTCCCTTCTCGTTAGTTAGAGCGGTTCCCAACTTGTCGTCATAGCGTCGATTTTCTTCGATCGCACTAACCTTGAGCCTGGGAATGCCCCGTCCTTGTTCGTCGATGACTCGTCCTCGCACAACCCGCTGCTCTGGCTGGGACGGGGTTTGGTTATCTTTAGGTCGATCGGGCTGTTTCCCACCGCCAACGGGACTCAGATCCCCTCGCTTGAGGACAACTTCGACTAAGATGCGATCGCCGCCTTTGAGTTGCAAAGGGTCGGATTTTCGGTAAACCCGTTTGCCTGAAGAGGTGCAAACGATCAGAAAAACTCCGTTTGGTGCGAGTTCTTTCAGTTTGACTAAGGCTTTAGCATTAATCTCCAGGGCATAGTAACCAGAAGCATTGGTTTCAGCACTGCCCAGGAAACTAAGAGTCTTCCCCGGTTCGCTTTCCAGATTGATCCTTAACTTTACCAAACCGCGTCGATTTTCATCCACAATGCGACCGTGAATTAGAGAGTCTTTCGTGTCAACCTCAGGAACGCGAACTTTGGCAATTTCTAGTTCAACGACCAAATCCCGGGCAATAGCTTGATTTCGTTTTAGACTGGCTTGAACTTGTTGTACCCGCAGGTTTTCCTTGCCCATTTTTTTCTCTAATCGCTTGGCTTCATGTTGAAGCAGGGAACCCATGACAACTTGTATGTCTTGGACTTGCTGCAAGGCATTGATGTTAGCAGAACCGGCTTCGTTGAATGCCTCAAGGATTCTTTTGATAACTTCAGGTGGAAAATTTTCGTTCATCTTCGCGCTCCGAATTTAATTGCGTTTAAGAACTATAATTTTGTTGTCAGTGATGATTTAACAGGTAACTGGTCACTGCTCACTGCTCAAACGGATTTCAAAATTTTTCCTACTGCGGTGGAAAGAACTGGCGGCAAAATGTTGCATCTAAAACCTGATTTCCATCAGTGACAAGGGGAGGACTTGCGCCTGCATTGGTATTGAAGGCAAAAATGCAATGGTCGCCCTGATTATTTGTCGTGTTATTCATCAGTGTACTCAACGTAATTAGTGAGATTCTCACAGAACTACGCTGCTGTAGTTCAAGGATTTCCTTAAAGCGGCTGTCACTTGCTCGCAATGTCGTTGCCCAAAGTACGGTATTCATAGCCAGAATTACGGCATCCGATAAGCGGAGTCCTCCCAAATCGTCGGATTGGTTTCCGTCAAACCCAATATCATCGACTGAGAAAATCCATTGGCTCGTTAGGCTGGTGTTTTGGAAACCTAAGCGAGTTTGATTGTTGTTGAATAGGGTATTGCCGTTGGGAAATTGCAAGTCGGCACTGGGATTTCGGGCAAAGGGGGTGTAGTTTGTTGGGGTTCCGGCAATCGCCCCAGTTGCTCCAATCGCGCCGCCAATTCCCGGTGTACCCAGCCGATTTAAGCCGCCTAAATTGAGGATAAGAACAGCTCCTGCCAAGAGGTCTAAAAACTCGGTACCGGATAGTTCGCTATTAAAATGGTTGTTGACTACCGAAATCGATCCGATCGCGAAAATAGCTAGTGCCTGACCCGCCGGTTGGTTCACAATATTGTCATGCACTCGTGCAGCGGCTCGCCCTAGTAATCCTGCGTTGGCGTTGGCAAAACCCACACTAGATGTGGTGCCACTCAAAGCGGTTGAAAGGACACTGAGCAGGGGCAAGGATGAGGCTCCTAACACCATACCGCCTCGTCTGCCGGAAATTAAAGCGCCTGTGGCATTGGTTAATGGGCCATTATCGGTAATCCAGTTATGGGTAATGTCCATCTGCTCGCCGTAGGTGACAAAAATGCCGCATACGGGGTTAATATGGCTAGTGCCGTTGCTTTTAATGCGATTGTGATTGATGGCCAGATTGGCGCATAAACCGAGGGAAATCCCGCCAAATCCTCTGACTTTAATTTCATTTCTCAGTACTTCATTGAGGGGATTTTGGAAACAGTTAATGATGTGGTTTTCGCGCACTTCCAGACCTATAACTACATTACCAAAAGTGGCGAGTAATTGAGCAAAAGTTCTCACCAGACGAGCGATCGCAGTTTGAGGTAGAGCGGGTATCTCGACGCGGGGGAGTCCGATACCGGAAAGTCCCATATGAGAAATTTCATTGCGATCGATTTCGATGTCATATATAAAAGCGAGCAGATCGCCCAGATCGATGTCCTCCGGTACTACGTCAATCTGGTATCTACTAAATTCCCTTAACGGGTCTTCCTGGAAGGTAATGCGCTCGATTTTATAGCCGGGAGTGGTGATAGCTACACTATATTCCCCAGCTGCAACATCTCGGATTAAGAAGTAACCGTCATCATTAGTTTGGGCTGATAATGTTCTACCTGCTTTACTTTCAAAGACGATGGTAATATTATTAAGTCCCGTTGTCCCAGATGCAACCTGACCCCACAAATCACCGCCGTTGTGTTCAATAGATTGTTCCTCTATTTCTGGTTCCTCTTCCAGTTCGTCTAGAAATGCTGAGAGCGAAGTTCCTAGGGCAATGCCATTCCCTGCACCACCATGAATTTCGTTTTCCCACACTTTTATCCGTTCCGAACCACCAGCAATTTGAATGCCGCCGAGAGCTTTATAGGGATTGGTGGGGATAAATAAAAGGGCGATCGCCCAAATCAGATTGATATAGGCAACAAAAGCGATAATGTTGGTATAAACTATTTCCAAATCCGCACAAGGATCGGTAGGATCGGGAGTTTCTCGATCCGGGCGATCGGGAGGTGGAGTCCTTTCTGCCGGAATCACGCCGATATCGTTGCGCTCGATCAGACTATCTTCTGCCATTAAGTAAATGGCAACGCCCGCACCTGCTTTATCTAAAATCCGGATTTTGTTGTGGTGAATTTTAATTTCAACCCCCCGCTTGACATGAATGCCTTCTTTATAGGCGATAAAGCGGTTTTGGCCGATTTCGATGTCTTTGAGATTCCCGATTTCACTTCCTTCTAGGACAATAGCAGTGCCGCCAAGGGTAACTAAATCCATGTCTAGCAGGGCGATACATTCTGAATCGATAATGTGGAAAATGGGAGATTCGCGATCGCCTGGGCGAGGAATCACGCGGGTATGTTTGCCACAACCTGCAATTTTGATATGGCGCTTTTCTTTAAGGCGAACGTTGGCTTCGTGAAGTCCGGGTAACAGGCAGATTTTACCTCCTGAACTCGGCAGATGTCTTAAGGCTTCTTCCAACGAATCGAAATCGCCGTGACTGGTTTTGCCATCTCCGACGGAAAAGGTGCAACAACCTTTTTGCTTAGTTAGGGGTCGAAAGATATCGCGGCAATCTTCAATTTGCTCTTCAGCGAAAGAGATATCTAAATCGGCATCCCAATTTAACTCCGCCACAGGCACGCGATGGTAGTAAATCCCTTGGGGAGGTCGATCGTTGATGAGAATTTGATCGTTAAAGATTTCACCACCTCTTACCTTAAATGTCCAGTAGTCACCTGGTTGGTAATGAGTTGTATCGGGATTGTCGAATTCCAAGCGGATACCATCGCGCCAAGGGTTGGGTTCTGCGGGTGCTGTGGCTTTGGGGAAAGAGGCGATCGCCTCAATGCCATTCCAGAGACGGAAGAACACCTTTTCCGCAGGAAGTCCGGCTTCAACATAATATTCGTTTTCGGTAGAAATCTCTAAATCGTCGCCATTCAAGGTAACTTGGGCACCATAAGTGACGCGCCAGCAACCTTGGGCGTTATCTAACTCGACTACTTCTAAGTAAAAATCCGTCAACCCCGACATTTTAATAGCCTGGTTGTTGGCTGTGAGTTTAATTCTCTTGTTGGTTCCTTCTACTTGAAATTGTCCTCGCCCCACTAAACCGCCATTAAATTGCGACCACTTAAACATGGACACATCCCCGTTAACTCGGGCAATTTCGATCCGGTAAAGGTGATGTTCAAATCCGGTGTAACCCCCACCTTCGACTACCGGACAGTCCCCATCGGTTTCAGTTGTTTCTAATAGAGAAACTTTGAGTTTACCTTTCTGGGAAATATCGTCCTGTAACTTGCCGATGATATTGTGGCAGTCCTCATCGGTTGCTAATCTAAACAGGCGAAAGCGCATTGCCGTCAGGACTCTCTCGGTAGTATCTGGTCCTCCTAAGGCGGGTTCGATTAAAAAATTGGGCAGTTGAAAACCGTTGAGTTCCTCTCGCCAAACTTCCAGTACTACCGCATCTCGAATACCATTGCCAATGGCTTGGGTAGGAGTTTTCAGATAAGTTGCCGTGCGGGTTACTTTTGATTCACCAGGTAAAGTTACCGCTAAACCATCCGCCCATCCTTGACCGGAGTGTATTTCTAGCTTAACCTCCTCATCATCTACGGTGGCGCGAGTCACCTTGAAAGCATTCGGTGCCTGAGTGGAAATTGCGGCAACATTGGCACCGATAATTTGTTGGGCGGCGTTGTCTTGCCAATCTAGTGTGAGTTGAGTTTGGTCGTTCCAATCGCGATCTAGTAAAACTCTTCCCTGTTGGTGCAAAACACCGTTTAGATTGGGTTCGTTAATTTTATCCCATCTTGAAAAATCGCCTTTCATAATTTATCTCCGCTGTTGGTAATGGGTGATTGGTAATGGGTGATGGGGTGATGGGTGATGGGGTGATGGGTGATGGGGTGATGGGTGATGGGTGATGGTGCTATAACGATAGGAGTGGACATGATATAATTGGGGGTTTAAGTTAGTGGTATTAGTAGGGGGCGTATGCCTAGGGGCATAAATTCTCGGAAACGAATCTGGAGATTGCGCCATTTATGGGCTTCTAATAAAAATCCGTAGGTTCCCATCGCGTCGTCAGTGGGGCCTCTTTCTCGAATGCGAAAATCGGTAGCGCTGGTAAGTTGTCCGTAGGCGGGGTCGCCAAAAATTTCGCTGACAAATCCTAGTTTTGCTGCGGTGCCAGTGACACAACCCAAATTTTGCGGCAAGCGATCTTCTTTGCCCGAAAAGTAGCTATAGCGAATACATCCGGTTTGGTTATTTAATACTTCTAGCGTCTGCACCCAAATTCCCCCTCTGCCACTGAGGCGTTCCACTCGCATCCTGCCGAAAATAGTAATGCCATTAACTTGAGTTGGTGGCCCCCAATCATCAAGCGGATCGCTGGCATTGGTAACGGCAAAGCTGGTTTCGGGGTTGTCGTTAACTCCTTTTCCGGCATCGATCAGGGAGTGAGAAAGAAAGAGGCTGTAGCCGCGATCGATAAGGAGAGAACCGGTAATAGTCCGTTCTAAAATAATTTCTGGGGTTTGCTGGAACGCCTCTTCTTCCACAGCACTAAATCCATAAGGTTGCCGTAACTCAAGGGAATGACGCAGCGGTTGGCGCGTTCCATCTGGCGTACCATCAAGTAGTCTTTGTCCCCCTGGATTGAGGGTACAATCGACTATTTCTAAGCGGTTTAGTGCTACTCTGGCAATCAGTGGCGTATTATCGGGAAATACATCGTCTCGCGTCAGGTAAAGTCCTTCTAACCGTAGGGTTAAACTTCCGGCTGCTGCAACATTTTGGGGGCGAACGCGCAGAGGTTGTACGAGTTTGATAATCGGTCTTTGCCCATCTGCTGCTTGGATAATTAGGGAACGATTTAGTTGTAAATTGAAGCCGCCGTCTTCGTTAATGGTGCCCGCGATCGCACTTAAATCTAAAACATGAACTAAACTATCTTGAATTTGAATAACGACGGGAGATGTTTCAGTTTGAATATTGGCCAGGGCTGCATTTAAAGTATGACCCTCGAAAAGGTTTACGAGTTTGACTGTAACAGATTCGTCATCCCAGCTTTCGGGTATAGTGCGGGAGATCGGATGTGCGCCGACGGGGCCGACTGCGCCGTAGGTATAGGTGAGTAACAAGTGATTGGCGATCGCATTGGCTTGGGTTAACCCGAAGTCGCTATCCACCGTGCCAACACCGATGAGGATTCTGCCAATAATTGGATCGATCGCAATTTCTCGATTTTTCAGTGGCGGATGTATCCCATTTTCCCAAGCGCAGAGATTTTCGCCGCGAATTGTCCAGTCCGATAAATTGGTTCCGGCAAATTCCGGTACGGGGAAATGGAGTTGTAAACCTACTTCGGCAAGATCGCGAGAGGTAATATTGTTATTATTTGGGTTATAGGTATCAATTGCTACATATTTTTCCGGTCTGCCAGCTTCAGAATTACTGGTTAGCCGCGCTGTGGGAATAGGCCCTGGTGTTTCGTCAAGTTGGGTAATGATGGGTGGATGGCGATCGGGATCGAATTGATAGGTATTAAATAGTCGCACCGGATCGCCAAGGGGATGCACGTAGAGTCGAACGATATGGGTTGCTTCCTGTGGGTTCGTCGTCCCTGTGGCCTGAATTTGTACAATTGGCTTAGAAAACTTGACTCGATAATCCTTTAGTCGCCACAGGAAAATTGCTAAGTTGGGTAAGTTATATCGAATATTGCCGAAGCTTGGCGGTTTCAAGTCGGCAATGCGAGCAAAAGGATCGAAGGGAGTATTCAATAAACTTAGCATCGCGGGATCGCGCAGGGTAACGGTGCCGCCTCGGATCGGGGTAAATCTCGTTGCCGAGGCATAGGGTGGATCGCCGCCGATATCCGGTCGTTGGTGGTTCAAATTCTGGTTCCAGGCCAAATTTTCGCGCAGTTCGACAGCACGAACTCCCCATTGAGTCAGGTTATAAGTTAGGCGTTCTATGCTGGCGAGGGTGCCCTTGCTACGGCGCAATGCGATGGTGTCCCTAACATCGGCACGCAACGTCCAAGGATCGCCTTTCAGATGACTGGTGCCTAATAAGTCACCAATGTAGGGAATTACCCAATCGTCACAGGTTTCGATAAATAGATCGTTATAGAGTGACTCGATGTTTTCATGAATGGCATCAAAGATATATTGGGCGATCGCTAAATAGTTTTTCAGTTGACCCGGTGGGGTTTGTTCCTCGTCTTTGAGGCGGTAAATTTCAGGTAATCGTTCGTATAG
>DNXU01000560.1:0-1371 GCA_003505715.1 Cyanobacteria bacterium UBA8803
AACCAACAACCAACAACTATTGAGGTGTTTTTTGTAACTCAGGGCGTTCTTCCGGTACGATCGCACCTTCTACAGGACATACCTGTAGACAGATACCGCAATCAATACAAGTGTCAAAGTCAATCCAGTACCAGTCAGTTCCCTTGATGTTTTTGCCAGGGCCGGGATGAATGCAGGCCACTGGACAGGCATCTACGCAATCCGCAACGCCTTCACAGGTTTCAGTAACTATAGTGTGTGACACGGTGTTCTCTCTCGCAATTGGCTAACCAAAATTTAGGCAGGTCTATATTTAATGATGACATCCTCCTCTTTTATTAAGATTAATCAATCGGATATAATATCACTGCAATTTTTCCAGAAATACCTGATAAGTCTGAGACTCTGCACCAAAGACATAGTCGGGTGAGAGAACGGTCATATCTCTACCACCAGCATTTCTCAGAAGATTGACGGCAGGTAACAACATCTTCTGGTCTACGACAACCGTAACAGCATACCAATCATCGTCCTTACTGGAGTAGACTTTGGCAATCGTTGGCCCGCGCAGACCCGTTAAACCGCTCAGTTCGCTCTTTTCCATTAGATAAACGCCGATTTCATCTGCTGATTTACCCCGGACGTTGGCGGTAATTGAAACATATTTCTTGGCTTTGAGATGAGCCTCAATTAACTCTAGGATAATCTTGGTGGTATCAAGTTTGGTCTGGTCTTCTTGCAATAGCCGCTTGTTCCCAATTAGACAAGCTTGGGACTCTAGAAGACTACCACCAGCAATCCGCTTCAGGCGGTTTTCCCGGAGCGTAGTGCCCGTACTAGTCACATCAGCAATCATGTCAGCATATCCCATACTGGGTGCAGCTTCCATGGCTCCTTGTACCTCGACCAGAGAGAAATGCACGATCAGTTTCTCGTACAACCAATTTCTGGTCATGTTGGGATATTTAGTCGCAATTCTGAGCGTCCGGCCTTTTTCTTTAAAAAGGAGGGTCAACTCCGCTAAATCTTCAATTGAGGAAACATCTACCCAACTTTCTGGGACTGCGAGGACTAGTTCGCACTTACCATAACCGAGGCGATCGCAAATTACCACCACGTCATCATGGCCCGCCCCCTGTTCGCAGACCACATCATAACCTGTAATTCCCAGGTCAGCACTCCCCTCTTCTACTTTAGTGAAAATATCGGCAGCTCTCTGGAAGAGTACGGTGAGTTGAGGTAGAGCGGGAATAGTGCCTACATACTGTCGCTCGTTGGGACGGAATACACCTAAACCGCAAGCGGAAAGTAGGCTAAGGGTTGATTTCTCCAGCGCCCCCTTGCTGGGTAGAGCCAGCCTGACGCATTTGTCATTAGTCATTGGTTGTTGGT
>DNXU01000560.1:1596-6368 GCA_003505715.1 Cyanobacteria bacterium UBA8803
GTTGTTGGTTGGTGGTTGTTGGTTGGCGGTTGGTGGTTGGGGTTAGGTTTTGGTTTTTAAATGATGGGCTGCTTCTGTTACGGTCATTCTTTGCTGAGATCCTGAAGCCATGTCCTTTAAAACTACCTCTTGAGTTCGCCGTTCGTCTGAACCAGCCACGATTGCAAAGGGGATCTCCTGCTTATTGGCGTACTGAAAATTACTGGAAAGGCTTTTGTTTCTGACATCCATTTCGACACGTAACCCAGTTTGTCTCAACTGCTGGGCGACAGCGATCGCGTAACCGATGTCTTCTTGGCTCACTGGTACTACTAAAACATCGACTAGCTGTTCAGTACTATTGAATTTGCCTTCTACTTCTAAGGCTAATCGCAGCCGTTCTAAGCCATAGGAGAAACCAGTTGCTGGTGTGTCTTGTCTGCCGCCAAAGGTGGTTACCAGATCGTCATACCTACCGCCACCGCACAACTGTCTCTCGTCCCCTAGATTGCCATGATAAATTTCAAAAATCATGCCCGTGTAGTACTGCAATCCTCGGCTCAAACCCAAATCGAGGCTGATTTGGTTTTTGTCGAGATTGTAAAACTCCAGGGTATGAATAATCTCATGTAACTGATCTAGTCCAGAATCATCAATGCCGTAGATGGATAGGAGTTTTTTAGCTTCCTGCAATACCTGTGCTGGTTCACCTGCCAGTTGTCCCAGTTCGCTCATAAACTCCAGCGCCTGCTTGACTATGGTACTTTGCTCCTGACGTTTCATTTTTGCCAGCAGGCGATCTACAATTTCCGTTTCGTCACGATTGCCACCTAGTTCTATGTTCATGCTGTTCAGGAGATCCAGAATGGCTGTTCTGGCCTCGGATTCATCCATGTTATGAAATAGATCGGTTAGGCGTTTGCTAGGGCGAGTCTCATCGACAGCTAGTTCCTGGTTGAGTTGGCGATCGCCTTTGTACAGTTTAAAAGCAGGATAAATATCAGCTAAACGATGTTCTACAGCTGGTTTGCCTTCCTTTCTCAAAATTTCCATATTGGTCAGCAGGAAGCTGCGCAAACGGCTCTCTAGCTGTAGGCTATCGAGAAACTTGGCTAAAACTCCAATGTGACCCAGAACGACGCGATATCCTGTAAACCCCAGGGAATCTAACCCTTGGCAAGCAGTAGAGATCACCTCAGCATCAGCCAAAGCTCCACTTGCTCCGATTAGTTCGATGCCGATTTGGGTAAACTGACGGTATCTGCCTTTCTGGGGTCTTTCATAGCGGAAGGCAGGTCCGGCATAGTAGAGTCGGACTGGTAGTGGAGAGCCTTGGAGGTTATCTAAATAAGCGCGTACCACTGAGGCGGTAATTTCTGGTCGTAAGCAGAGGCGGCGGTTGCGGTAAACGAACTCGTACAACCGCGCCACGATATCCTCGCCAGATTTCTTCAGGTAAAGTTCAGTATGTTCGAGTAAGGGGACTTCAATCGGGCGGTAACCGAAGGACTGGAAGCATCGGCTCAGATTGGATTCAATTTGTTTGCTAATGGCACAGGCGTTGGGCAAGATGTCGATGACGCCTCGCACTCGTTCAACTTTGGTAGTTCGCATCGCTTAGGTTTTGGGTCACATAGATCACTGTACTGCCTTAGGATACTGTTGACTAATCGCTTCCCAACCCAGCAGGACTGCCTTACGCTCTAATCCCCAGCGATAACCACCCAAATCACCGGATTCCCGAATCACTCGATGGCATGGAATCAAATATGCCACTGGATTACTACCTAATGCGTTACCAACAGCTCTAGCCGCAGTGGGGCGACCAATTGCTGCTGCTAAACTCTGATAAGTTGTCACCCCTCCCAACGGTACTTTCAGAAGCGCCCGCCAAACTTGAATCTGAAAGTTAGTTCCTTTGACAAAAACAACCAACGGTTTTGGGTTTCCTGCTACTGGAGCAAAAATGCGATCGCGGATCGTCTGAGTTGCTAGTTGCTCCTGGACTATATCAGCATTTGGCCACTCGGAACGGAGCATTTGTTCAGCCCTATCTTTATAGGTGGCATCCAGGAAATGCAGATTACAGATCCCACGGGATGTGGTTGCAATCAAGCATTCACCGAAAGGGGTTTCATGAATTCCATACCTGATTTGTAACCCTCTACCCCCAGTCTTAAATTCACCAGGCGACATAGCTTCTAACTTCACAAATAGATCGTGTAAACGCCCTGGGCTTGATAGTCCCGCCTCTAAAGTGAGATCTAGCAGGTTTGTTGTCTCAGCAATTTTTGATTTGGCATATTCTAGTGTGAGATATTGCCAGAATCGCTTAGGGCTGATGCCTACCCATCTGGTGAATAACCGCTGAAAGTGATACTCGCTGAGATGGATGTGTTGAGCAATTGTGGCTAGAGCGGGCTGATGCAAATAATTTTGACGCATGAAGGCGATCGCCTTAGCAATCCGTTCATAGGTTTCGCTGTCATCAAGGTTGATTTCTACCGCAGAGTTCATGGTGCCTGCCCGATTCACTTATCGTATATATACTCCTCAATTTATTGACAGGAGAAGCTCTATGCCACCCAGTTCTTGCTGTATAGGATTTTTAATTTGAATATAGTGGCAATTGTGCGTTAGCAAAGCATAACTACGAATAAAAACTGTGCGTCAGTTCTTTTATTCCTTCGGCCCTCTGCCTGATTTTTAAGTTGACATTCTCCCAGTTGTCCGCAGTCAGCTATCTGTAGGCAGTCTATCGGTTGCTACCTCAGAGAAAACCTCAATTCTTTCGAGTACCTTACCGATAAGCAGACCAATTGAGGAAAATACTATACCAATCGCGAGGATGCTGAGGGCAGCATCGCCCAGCAAACTTGTGGCGGGTAGGATGTGAGTAGCCACTAGCACCGCTACTGCCGATAGGCTACCGCAGACTAGAGATAGGCTAATAGTACTAGCTGAGAAGTGATAACCTCCCTTTTGATCGAGAAGATACCCTAAGAAGGGAACGAGTACTCCAGCGACGTAGATAGCGTAAAACGATACTATCAGCTCGATGATAGAGGTGCCCGTTAAAGCGATCGCCAGTACTAGGAACGTATTAAAAACCGTCAATAAAATCTGGTTCCTGCGGGATGGAGCGAGTAAATTTAGGTCAAAAAGTGTTTGGTTCATAACCCGCAGTACGCCACCCCCAGAACCCAGTGCAGTTACTAGTAGAGAGGCAATCAGGAGGATACCAACGGGCTGAGCGGCACCGCCGCCAATCCATAATAGTATGTAGGGGATAGCTTGTTTTGCTTCAATGCTAGCGGGCAAAATGCCAGAGTCTTGAGCAGCCACTACTACTGAAGAAGGTAAAAATGCCAGCAATAGTAAAATCAAAGCTGCTAACAAACAGCCTTGATAGGCACTCCGCATATCCTTGGCTTGAACGATAAACTGCTGAAAGTCCATGCCGATAGCTGTGAGGGCAATTGTGGTTAGGGGAATGCCCGCTAGTTGAGGTGGATTTACCTGTGTTAAGGCTGGCACAAACTCTAGTAGTGAATGAAAGTAGTTGGGCACACCCTTAACTGCCCATAGGGAGTACAGCAGGGCAAGGGAACTTAGAACTAACAACCCCTGAAATAGCTTGCTGACTTGCTCCACTGGCACTAAGGAAAGGAGTGCGATCGCCATGGTGAGAGTAACCATGCTAGGGAGGAGGGGTAACCCCAATATCTTCACAATGAAGGCTCCGCCAAGGATTTGGGAAGCTACAACCCCAATCATCCAAGCCCAGGACAGAAACCCTACTACAATTTTGACGAATCCACCGTAACAGTCTCCTAATAGTGTCCAGATTGGCTCCACCTCTTTCCAGTAAAATTTCACCAGTACCAAAATAGCCAGTAAACCCAAACTGGTAGAGACTGCATAGAGGCTACCTGCTACACCTAGGGTAAATGCCTGTTCCCCCGTGCCCAAAAGAAACCCCAGCCCATAATGTACGGATACTAGCAGGGCAGCCACTGATAAGGCATCAAGTTTACGGTTTAAAGAGATACTCATAGCGCTAGAGAAAGGGGTGATGACCCGGTCAACGGATTTTAGATTGCTGATTTTTGATTCTCAAGTATGACAATTTTTGTATAGAATGAGTGTGGTATTCTTAGGTAAAGCTGAGGCGAGAGACCTAGGCTGTATTTGGGCAGTCATTTTTATTCAGGTTTTTGTTGGCGTAACATCTCTCGCACTTCCATTAAAATCTGGCCTAGTTTATTTTTGCCGCTACCATCTTTCCCACACCCCCAGTAGTAATCTCCTGGGGCATTTTCAACTATCAACTCATCTCCTGTTTCCAGCAAAATTTCACGGATATCGGCATGGGTTTCAAATTTATGCAACACTGCTTGCGTCATGATGGAGTCCTTAACTTGTTCCCAGTCAGTACGGAGAGGGTGAGAGCGATCGCGCCCCAGGCGAGCAGCATCTTTTGGTGTTTTCACCTCACGAATTTTTTCACACCAAGCTCGGTCAGTCGTGACAAACTTTTGCGCTTGAAAATAATGTTCGCTAGTTGCCCACCAAACACCATCTAGCTCAAAACCATGTCGGGAAAAGTTCGAGAAACAACCATATTCACCTTTCGTGCTGTAAAAATAAATCGGCATTACTGTAGGAGGGTAATAATTGAAGCTACTGTTCTATGGCTTTGATATGTTGCATGAAGCTCCTCCACCTGCTAAAAGCGAGGTGGAGGTGTCTATGCTAATTTGGGACTGTTGAGGTGCCACAAATCACATAAA
>DNXU01000612.1 GCA_003505715.1 Cyanobacteria bacterium UBA8803
TCCCCATTCCCCATTCCCTAGAAGTTATAATTTACGCTAAAGTAAAAGCCTTTATCTTGTGCATTTTCGCCTCGGTCATCTAAGGTAATTAGAGGTAGACCGTAGTCTAACCGCAGATTTAAGTTAGGCACTGGCTCCCACAAAATTCCTAAACCCAACCCTGCAATAAAGGTCTTGTCTTGTAAAGCATTAGGATTACCACCTACATTCCACACATAACCTACATCTAAGAAAGGAGCTAACAGGAAAGTAGCTATTCCTGCTTCGTTTCGTTCTAAGGTAAGTCGATCTTCCACCGAAATCCGAAAACCATTGTCACCTGCTCTGACATTTTGCCGATAGCCTCGCACCGATTGACCGCCGCCAATCACAAACTGCTGGGCAGGTAACAAACCATCCAGTGCTAACTGGAGGTCTGCCTGAATAATTAAAAAGTTATCTGGATTGAGTACTTGCACCCGCTGCACTTGAGCTAACCAGCTGACGAACTGACCGTCGGGAAAATCACGATCAAAGTCAGAATTATCTGTGGCATCGAATAAACCAGTACCAAAACTAAATAGAGAACGGAAGGCCCAAGCCCCAGAAACATCGCGTCGGGTATATTCCTGCCCGAACTTAAATACACTAGTACGGCTCACCCCCTCTTCATCAGGGCCAAACCCAAAAGGTGTTGGTCCTGCGAAGGTAAAGGTCTGACCATCTTGAAAGGTAAACCCTAAGGATAAAGCAAATTCTTCACGGGGCGTGCGGATGAATGGTTGCCGATAGGTAATTTCATAAAGTTCTGATTCTCCCCGAATATCTAGAATTCGGAAAGGTTCTTGAATAACCTGATTTTGATTAAATGAGGCTCTCAGTTGCACCGTGCCATTCATGGCATTGATCGGCACCCGATAGCCGAAATCCCAAGTCTCAGCACCTCCGGCTGTCGTTCGATTATAGGCTGCACTCAGCGAATCGCCAATTCCTGTGACGTTGCGGTAACCCAAATTGGCGGTTAAGCGTTCGGACCCTACACTGGGAGGAGAATAGTTATCAATGCCGACACTACCGTCAAAGGGGTTCGCTTCAGTAACGCGCACGACCAAAATACTTTGACCTACCCCAGTCCCAGCTCTTAGAGAGGCTTCCACGTTCTCAAACAGGGGGTCAATCCGGAGCAGGCGTAATTGGTCTTCCAGTTTAGCTGTATTCAGGGGCGTCCTAGCACCCAACTGCACTCGCGATCGCACGTAATTCTGATTCACCCTTCGGGTGCCTTCCACTTCAATCTTTTCCAAACTCCCTTCAATGACACGAATTTCCGCCACACCACTGGCTAGGGAATCTTCTACTAGAACCGCTCTAGAGGTGATGAAGCCTCGATCTAAGTACAGTTGGGAAATTGCATCGGCGACCCCTCTCAGTTCTTCCAGGGTCACCGTGCGTCCTTCAACAGGTTTAATGAGGGGGTTAAGTTCGCCTTCACCAAACACTGTACTGCCTGTGACTTGAATGCGCTGGACTGAAATCCCTGTCGAGTTCGGCACCGGATTAGGAACCGTGTCTGTACTCGGTTGTGCTGGCTGGCGATCGCTAGGTTCGGGCAATGGCGGTGGCGATACAGGATTGGTGTTGGAATTGGGTTGTGGATTCTCTGGTGTAACTGGTGTATTCTGAGCCAGCCGATTGAGCTGAGCAATTTGAAGGGTTGCAGGTTTAAGGAATACCGACTGAAGGCCGGAAGCTGGTAGATTACTTGCCTGCAAATTTTCTGGTTTAACGGTTGCTAGATCAATCCGAGCTACCTGTAGATTGGCCGCCTGAAGATTTTCTGGTTTGACGGCTGCTGGGTCAATCCGAGAAACCTGTACATTTTCAACCGAAGCGTTGGTTGACTGAACGAGGCTAGCCTGTTGGTTGGCTGGGTAAATATCCCCTGAATGGAGAACTGTTGTTTGCAGGACTGTGGGGTCTAGGATCGCCGTGCGAACGATTCCGGCCTGGAGAACTGTCGGGTCGAGGATTGCAGCTTGCAGGATTCTAGCTTGTAAGGCTATCGGATCAACAGTTGAAGAGTGAAAGGTTGAAGGGGGCAGGTTGGCAATGGGGAGGTTTGCAGGTTTTCGTCGAGTTTGAGGTTTTAGGGGTTGGGGTTTGAGATTAGCAGGCTTGAGATGGGCAGGTTTCAGATTCGCCCCTTGAGAAGATGAAGGCTTTAGTTGGGATGAATTGCGATTTGCCGCTTTCGGAGTGGAAGGTTTTAGTAGAGATGGATGCTGAGCCGCTGCTGAAGAGGTTGAAAATTGGCCAATTGCAGGATGATGGGTTGCCGCTTTAGGAGTTGACGGTTTAAGAATTGCAGGGTGGCTGGTTGAACGTTCAGCATTTAGCTTACTAGCCTTTAACCTGTCTTGGCTACTAACCGCCTCCTTTGAGCTTTGGGCAGTTAAACTCAGCGTCGCCTCACTAGAACAAATGCCTACTATCACGACGACACTAGAAAATGAGAGCAAGCCTAAAAAAACTTTAAGCTGAGAATACCACTGCATGGAGTAAAAAACTCGACTTTAAACGAGCTATGGATCGGTGAACCGTCGATTTACCCAAAATATCATGCTCCTGTATCAATTGTCGGGGATCTGATTCAATTGTTCATAAAAGTGAAAATAGGGAGAGGTGATGAGGGATGAGGGATGAGGNNTGAAGGATGAAGGATGAGGATAGAAAGGAATTTTGATCCCTTTATTGTCAGCAACAGCTTATGGTGTGCGAGCGGATTAAAGAGTTCAACAAAATGTCTTTTTCACTCAGGGTTTCCACTTGTGGAAATTAACAGAATGGCCACTTAAACTTTTCCTCATTCCCTCATCCCTCATCCCTCTTTTCAAGACAGTTCTTTCACCATAACTCAACAATCGCTCAATCGTTGCTAAACGATAGTTCCACACCTGGACTTGATAGGGTTGTCGTACTACTTGCTGCTGCATCCATTTCTGGAATTGAGAGCGAAATGAGGACAGGGCGGTTTTTGCCGAGGACAAATTCTTCATGGATGGATCTGTGGCGAGTTGATTGAGGGAAATCAACAGAGCATCCGCTTGGGTTCCCCATTCCGCGAGTGAGTCTCGGTGAATGGAGATTTGATTGTTCGTCAACAAAAAACTCCATTCCCTTTGTAGTGCCGTAAAACGAGCCGCCGCCACTTGGAACGGCTGACGGTAAGGGATGGGTTCTGAAAGGGAAGAACCGGGAAGGGGTGTAGAATTTTCACCTGCTCTGTTAGTTCCTTGAGTGCGCGTGAAAATATTCTGTAGATTCTGGTTGAGGTTTTCCACCGCAAATAGGGCATATCCGCCAGCTGGTAAATCCCGCAGGAGCTGAATTTGGTCAACGGCGACGATATCTGGCAAATTCAACAGCCGGATTGCTGGTAGAATCAATGCCGAACTGAGCGTCGGTTGGGTGAGTACAGGCTGGGCTAAGTTTTGTAAGCCTTCAGTGTCCAGGGCATAAGTCATCGGCACCATCAGGTCAATATCACCCCGTACTGCCCAATCTTCCCAATTTTGTTGCAGTTTTTGCAGGCGATCGCTACGAGGCAGAGCAAATACAGCAGCTGAGACAATCAAGTCAGGACGCTGCGATCGCAAGCGAGCCGATACGGATGCCACAAAGCTGTCGATTTGCCGGATGCGAAATTCTGTCCACTTTTGCCACAATTCCCCATTGCTTGGCTCAATGGTGACTGGATCTACACCCATTAGTTCCTGGAACTGCTGACGTGCGGCTATCCCATAGCCATAAATCTGATTCACCTTGGGGTCTTGAAAGGGGTAGCGAATGTAATCTAGCTGAATGCCATCCACCTGATAGCTGTTAGCAATCTCTTCCAATAATGCCGTCAGATAACGGCGTACCTCTAAATTAGCAGGGTCTAGGAACGCCTTTTTAGTATTTGCATCGAACAGGCGTCCTTGCCGATCCAGCATTACCCAGTCCGGATGTGCCGCTAGCACAGGTCCAGGATAGTCAGCGGGTTGATTCAACAGCGCGTTATGCCGCTGGTTAGCTGCGGCAAATATCCAAACCCAAGCGTGCAATTCCATCCCCCGTTCGTGAGCTAACTTGACCGCAGCTTTCAAAGGGTCCCAACCGCGAGTGAGGGGGTTTTGCTCTGGTGCCACCTGACTGGGATAGATTGGATAGCTGGCATTGACGGTTTCAAAAAAAACAGTGTTGAAACCCGCTACGGCCAATTTATCGAAAATCTTGGCTAAATCCTGCTCGGACTTGGCCTGAACGATAGTACCCCGATCTAACCAAATTGCTCGAATCTCTGGCTGAGCCAACTTGCGATCTATGGGGTAATTGTCCCAGAGAATACGTCGGGCATGGTGCCACTCCTGTCGTGCCAGAGTATAGTTCTCTTGCGCAACGGCATTGAGGAAGTTTTGTAAACCCGTTTTTGCTTCAGTTATTGCCCGAGCAGTTAGTTGTTGGTTGTTGGTTGTTGGTTGTTGGTTGTTGGTTGTTGGTTGGTGGTTGTTGGTTGGTGGTTGGTGGTTGGTGGGTGGTGGGTG
>DNXU01000403.1:0-3792 GCA_003505715.1 Cyanobacteria bacterium UBA8803
CTTTGAATGCAACTCGGTATTATTTCTTGGCTACCTTAGTGCTATTCTCAAACAACTCAATGGTGTTGAGGATGCTCATGGCTGAACTATAGGATTCCTCTAGCAATTCCTGCTGTTCTTCAGGGGTATCGATTAAGTCGTCAGTCAGTAACCGGAGGGAACCAATCATTGAGTTAAGACGGGTACGAGCTTCGTGAGACGCTTTGATTAATAGTTGATTGTAGGCAGGTACACCTTGAGCTTGATCGGCAAATTGCATCTGGTAAAGACGGGCATAGTAACCACCTTTGCGTAAAAGATCTTCATGTCTTCCTACTTCGACGACACACCCCTGGTCTAGTACTGCAATCTGATCGGCTTTTTGCACGGTTGAAAGGCGGTGAGCAATTACAAGCGTGGTACGTGCGCGACTCAGTTCCTCAATCGCCGCTTGTACTAAGCGCTCGGAAACCGTATCCAACGCACTCGTTGCTTCATCGAGAATTAAGATGTCAGGATCTTGTACTAAGGCGCGAGCAATCGCCAGTCGTTGGCGCTGACCGCCAGATAACAGAACTCCGCGATCGCCAATCATCGTATCAAATCCCTTTGGCAATCGTTCAATAAATTCCCAGGCATTTGCCCGCTTGGCTGCTGCTATTATTTCTTCGTCTGTGGCATCAGGTCGGGCATAGGCAATATTACTGCGCACTGAGTTATTAAACAGAAATGTATCCTGACTAACAATCCCCATGACCCTGCGCAGACTTGCGATCTCAAACTCTCTAAGATCGATGCCGTCTAGAGTGATGCAACCACTAAGGGGGTCATAAAATCGGGGTAAGAGATCGGCTAAGGTTGACTTCCCTGCGCCTGATGCTCCCACTAAAGCCAAAGTTGTACCCCGAGGCAAATACAAATTAATATCGTTGAGTACCGCCTTATCAGGCTGAGTGGGATAGGCAAAAGATAGGTGGTTGAAGTGAATCCCTTTTTGTAAAGCTCCATAAGTGATAGAACCGTTTTTCATAAACGGTTTATTATCCCGCCGCAAGAAGTCATTAATGATTTCCACGCTGGCAGCATTATTAGCCAACCCCCCCCTAGCTCGATTTAACTGGGAAATCAGCGGCAACAACCGTTGCAGCAAAATTAAGAAACTAAATAGTACCGCCGAGAGAGCCTCAATTTCGTTAGCAAAGAAGAGCCGTCCGAGAAAGACAATCCCAATCAGACCCACAATACCAGTAACTTCTCCCACTGGCCCAATTGCTGCCGAGTTCGCTTGTGATTGAAAATCTGCTTGTTCGCGATCGCGAATAAACTGCCGAAGCTTTTGGTATTCTCTAATTTCGTTCCCTGTTGCCTTAACCAGCCTAATTCCTTGGAGGGTTTCTAGTACACCAATGGAATAAACTTTAGACAGTTCCGATAGGTTCTTGCCAAATACTTTGGCTCGATTAATCGAGTATTGATTGACACCTGCTACTAAAGCCATTAAAACCGTTGAAGCCAGAGTTAGTTTCCAGGAAAGAGCCAGCAGCAGAGCTAAAAACACCAATACGTTAATGCTGGTCATCACCATGCCTAGAACCGTACCAACCTCCCCAGCAGCTCGACCAGTTTCCCCACCGAGACGGTTGATCAGATCCCCTACTTTCATTTGAGAGTAAAAATCCAAGTCTACCTCTAGCAACAATTGGAGTCCTGTTTCCCGCAGATCGCAAGTGATCCTCCGGGACAAGGCACTTGATACTAAGGTACTGGTATAGTTGGCCAGGTTTTTCAGAACAATCAGCCCGATAATCGCTAATGCCATTGCTGCCAGACGAGAATTTCCGGTCAGACCTTCAAACGGCCCCATAATTGTTTTCAGTATCGGCGGCCCACCTTCTAAATTTAAATCTATACCTAAAAGATTTAAAGCGATCGGTGCAATTAAAGCTGTACCAACACCGTTGAATAATCCACCTGAAAAGCCCAGAATTATTGTGAGTAATATCCAAGCTGGATAGCGTTTAGCAAATTTAACTAAGAACCTAGAAGACATGGATAACTTGGTGATAAAAGAGACTAATCAGTAACGTACTCCTCTAGGAGTGTAATAATCTAACCTCTCTCCACTCCAGGAAATTATCATCTTCCTCCACCTTTTTACTTTTCATCATACTTATCCTAATTATTCACATTGAATTGATTAATTATTTCGCTAACAATAGCAGACATTTTATCTGTACTATAGAACTCTATACACCTTTTCCTAGCTCTTTCTCCTCGGTCACGAGCCTCTTCAATATTTTGGAATATCCATTTAATTTTTTCGGCAATTTGTTCCGGAGAGTTGGGGTCGATCAGATAACCCGTATCTCCTAAAATTTCGGGAATATCGCCAACGCGGGTAGACACAATTGGCTTAGCCATGGCCATGCCATCTGTCAGTTTAATCGGAAACTGAGCGTGAGCTGTCAGTGTATCTCGTTGAGGCACAACAACCACATGGGCAGCAGACACAACTTCTGGCATGAGATCGATCGCAACTGGGGGCAGTTTAATTATCCAACGCTGACCTATGGTCATCAACTTTTCAATATAGCCATCCCCGATTTCTCTACCGCCAACTAGAACTAGCCTCAAGTCCGATTGATCTAAAAGATCCAGAGCTAGCAGCACATCCTCAAGACCTTTATGGGGTCGTGCCGTGCCTGGAAACATCAACACGCGATAGTCTGACAGACCATATTTCGCTCGCATTGCTTCGGGATCGAATCTTTCCGGATCAAACAGTGTTGTATCCTTGCCATTAGGAAGATAAGTGCCACCAAAACGAGTTTTCAGAAATTGCGTATCAACTGTAACAGCGTCAGCCCTACTGATTAACTTTTCCATCCACTGCAAATAGAGCCAATGATCGGGAAACCTGAGTTTCCCATCCGGATAGAGTAAGTCTTGGGCTAATTGTTTGACTGTAGGACGATACTGCCATTGATTGCCGCCAAACCAACTTAATTCCCAATCATCAATATCCAAAATTACTGACTGATGAGTGCGCAATCGCTTAAATAATGCCATACCGAAACTCGTCGGTTTCGGTTTTACCGCATAAATAATTTCTCCATCAATTTCTTTGAGCAGGTTTCTCGCTGAATGGAAGAATTGAGGATAATTACAGCCTGCTACCCAGCAAACTGCTAGGTTAGCAGGTGGCAGAGGATACAGGTTTTGACCAAAAAGGAAACCGAAAACTTTAACGTCGTAATTGAGCTTCTGAAGCACCTGTCCTAGGAGGTAAGCTCTAGTCCCTCCACCTCCAGACAAATCCGGTGCCAAGATGGAAATTTTCCGCACCACTCGTTTTTAAAAAATATTAGCGACTTGACAATACTATAATAGTGCTGTGGCCATTCTCTCCTTGCCCAATCAAGATTCAGCTTAATTATGGCAGAATTTTCTAAAGGGATTACAGCCATTCGGCACTATTCCCTAAATTTTAGATGTCCCACCTGTAACTCATCCAAGACACGATTAATTTGACTGCGCTCCTCATCAGTAACTTTGTAGTCAGAAAGAATCGTAGTAACCAACTGGAGATGCTCCAGACGAGTCAATTGACCAGTATCCAAAATTCGGTCAATGGTTAGCGCGATCGCTTGAGTCGGTTGAATTTGAATAGTTCCTGCCATTGGCTGTTAGTTAGGAAATAAGGCTTTTACCTGAGCTTGAGTTGGGATTGTCTACTACGATAGCCTGCTCGGTAGGGATGCGTCACCAGAGGCGGGCAAGGCAAGAGGGAGCTGGGGGAGTGAGGGGGTGAGG
>DNXU01000403.1:4011-9387 GCA_003505715.1 Cyanobacteria bacterium UBA8803
TCCCTCATCCCTCACCCCCTCACTCCCTCAGAGCAAAATGCCTCATCATAGATGAGGTGGTTTACACGAGGGAGTAATAAAGATGGAGGTCACCAGGCTAAGCGCACTTTCTGACAACTATATCTTTTTGCTGCACGACCCCAAGCAAAACCTAGCTGCTGTGGTTGACCCGGCAGAGGCTCAACCAGTGCTGCGGTGTTTGTCAGAACTCGGTGCTGAATTGGTAGCAATTTTTAATACTCACCATCATATGGATCATGTTGGCGGCAATCAGCAGTTGATGCAGCGTTTTCCTAATGTCCGCATTTATGGAGGCGTTGAGGACAAAGGCAGAATTCCCGGTCAACAGGTATTTTTACAAGAGGGAGATACAGTTGAGTTTGCAGGCTGTGTTGCCGAGGTCTTGTTTGTCCCCGGACATACCAGGGGACATATCGCCTATTATTTTCCTCCCGTGGAGCAGGGGGAAACAGGCGAACTATTCTGCGGTGATACGTTATTTGCAGGCGGCTGCGGCAGGCTTTTTGAAGGGTCGCCCACCCAGATGGTAAATTCCTTAAGCAAATTGCGATCGCTACCCGATAACACAAGAGTCTGGTGCGCTCACGAATATACCCTGAAAAATCTGCAATTTGCTCTGAGTGTAGATGCCTCCAACCCAGACTTACAAACTCGCTATGCTGAAGTTGAGGAAGCCAGACGCCGTTTAGAGGCAACGGTGCCATCCTGGCTGGGGATTGAAAAACGCACCAATCCCTTTTTGCGCTGGGAACAACCAACACTACAAGCCGCAGCCAAGTCAAAAGACCCAGTACAGACATTTGCACGACTGCGGGGGATGAAGGAGCGGTTTTAACCATTTTTAGTCGCGATCGCGCCCCAGATTTTGGTAAGATGAAGTGTTTGGCAATTGTTATTACTTCGTAAGGAAGCCCTTACCCAAGAAAAGACTATGGCAAAGCGCGTGCAATTAGTATTAAATCAAGACATTAGGAAGCTAGGGAAATCTGGCGATTTGGTGGAAGTCGCTCCTGGTTATGCTCGCAATTATCTACTTCCCAAAGGAATGGGAGTTTTAGCTACCCCAGGCATTCTCAAACAGGTTGAGCGGCGTAAAGAGCTAGAGCGGCAGCGCTTAATCGAAATTAAGCAGCAATCTGAGGCTCGCAAAACGGCTTTGGAAACCATTGGTCGTTTTACCATCCGCAAGCAAGTCGGTGAAAAAGAGTCCATCTTTGGTACTGTTACCGCTGCGGAAGTCGCCGAAGCAATTCAAGAAGCGACTAGTCAGGAAGTAGACCGTCGCGGTATTACCCTACCGGATATTAGCAAGCTAGGTTTCTATAAGGCAGAGATCAAGCTACATCCAGAAGTGACGGCAACTGTAGAAATTCATGTTGCGCCTAACTAAGGCAGCAGGCGTGAAAATAACTGACTAGTGCTGTGAAGGCAGAAGGGGTGAAGGCAGAAGGAAAGAAAGCCTGTACAGTCAGCTTTTTATCCTTTTGCAACTGGATAGTTATTTCCACGCCTGCTGCACTAGCTAAAGTCTCTTTTTCTCTCTCTTTCTCTCTCCCTCTCTCTCCCTAGCCTTGAGGAAGCAGTCAGTTATTTCGCTAACATAGCGTAGCTCCACGGTAGGGGATAGTCTTTAAATTTGGAATAATTTAACCTCCCCTCATCACCCCAGCTATGTCTCAAGAAAACCTAAATTTTTCGGCATTTAGTAACTCTCTACCCCCTCAAAATATTGAGGCTGAGGAATCTATTCTGGGTGGGATTTTGTTAGATCCCGAAGCTATCAGTCGGGTGGCTGACTTGCTTTACGCGGAAGCATTCTACATAAAGGCCCACCAAGAAATCTACAAAGCCGCTTTAACTCTTCACAGCCAGGGTAAGCCAACTGATTTGATGAGCGTTGCTACCTGGTTGTACGATCGCGAATTATTAGAAAAAGTTGGCGGTGAGAGCAAGTTAGCTCAGCTGGTAGAACGCACGGTATCAACAGTTAATATCGACCGATATGCCGTGCTGGTGATGGATAAGTACCTGCGCCGCCGGCTTATCCAAGTCGGTAACGAGATTGCGCAGTTGGGTTACGAGACAGCCACGGAATTGGAAATAGTTCTCGACCAAGCCGAACAAAAAATTTTCAGCCTCACCCAGACGAGTTCCAAATCGGGTCTGACGCCAATTGCTGAGACCCTCATTCAGACATTTCAGGAAATAGAAACCCGCCATCAGGGTGTAGCCTTGCCCGGTCTGCCCTCTAATTTCTATGATTTAGATGCCATCACTGGCGGTTTCCAGCGTTCTGACCTGGTTATTGTTGCTGGCAGGCCGTCTATGGGGAAATGTCTATCCAATACGACAGAGATTGTATCAGCAGATGGGAGTGTTGATACTATTGAAATTATTTATCATCGTCGTCAAGGGCAATTGTTAAGTCTGGGAAAAGATTGGAAGTTCCACTTCACCGCACCTACTGCCTTTGTAGATGACGGCATAAAAGCCGTATATAAAGTTACAACTAGTTTGGGACGGTATGTAGAATCTACTATTACTCATCCCTACCTAACTATCAACGGATGGCGGCAGCTCTCAGAACTAAAAGTAGGCGATAAAATTGCCGTGCCGCGACAGATAGATATTTTTGGCACAGTAACCCTGCCGAAGTATAAAGTTAAGGGATTAGCATATAGGATTGGGAATGATTGTTTAACCAGGAATTCCCCAGAACTGGTATCTCAAGAACTTGCAGCAATTAGTAAAAGCAGCAAAAATAACCTCATCCTCTGGTTGCAAGAGTTGGGTCTTGGGGAAAAGAACTCTCAGGTCAAGTTTATTCCGTCAATTGTCTTTCGCTTAGAGCGATCGCTCCTGGCATTATTTCTCAACCGTCTGTTTGCTAGAGCCGGATGGGTAAAAGTACTCAAGAGCGGTCAGGCTCAGTTGGGTTATGCAACTGTAAGCGAGAAACTAGCCAGACAGGTGCAACATCTTTTACTAAGATTTGGTGTAGTCGCGGCTCTGAACAAGCAGTTCGTTAAGGACAGCGATATTCAGCTAGGTTGGCAGCTAGATATTACCGATACCCAATCTATCAAAACCTTCATTTCGGAAATTGGTATTCTTGGCCAAGAAGAAGTTCTGTCTTCAGTTCAAGACACCTTAGCCAAGAATACATACCAATTCAATGGCGAGCTGATTCCCGCAGAAATTTGGCAGCAAATACTAATTGCTAAAGGAAGTGAATCTTGGCTAAGTTTAGTACAACGAGCTGGTATTGAAGAGTATAGTAATATTCCTGCCACTAAACGAGCTTTGTTGCGAGAGCAACTTTTTCAATTAGCGCTAGCTTTAGATAACCTACCACTTCAGCAGTTAGCGGCAAGCGATGTTTACTGGGATGAAATTATCGCTATTGAACCTGTTGGATATAAACAGGTTTATGATTTAACAATTCCAGAAACACACAATTTTGTGGCTAACGATATCTGCGTTCATAACACCAGTTTTGCCTTAGGAATTGCTCGCAACATTGCCGAACAATCACCAGTCGCAGTTTTTAGCTTAGAAATGTCGAAGGAACAGCTAGTGCAGCGGCTCTTAGCAAGCGAGGCAGGAATTGAAAGTAATTATTTGCGGACGGGAAGGATTAGCCAAAATCAGTGGGAACCCTTAAGCCATGCTCTGGGGACTTTATCAGAGTTGCCGATTTTCATTGATGATACTGCCAACCCCACAGTGATGCAAATGCGATCGCAGCTACGGCGTCTCCAGGCAGAACAAGGCGGCAAGTTGGGATTAGTGTTGATCGATTACTTACAATTAATGGAAGGCAGCGGTAGCGAAAATCGCGTGCAAGAGCTGTCTAGAATTACGCGCAGCCTCAAAGGTTTGGCTCGCGAACTGCACGTCCCTATTATTGTCTTGTCCCAGCTCAGCCGAGGGGTCGAAACTCGCAACAACAAGCGACCCATGATGTCTGATTTACGTGAAAGTGGCTCCATAGAACAAGATGCTGATTTAATTATCATGCTCTACAGAGACGAATATTATTCACCAGATACCCCCGATCGCGGCATTGCAGAAGTTATCATTACAAAACATCGTAATGGCCCAACCGGAACAGTCAAAGTCTTATTCAAGCCTGAATTTACAAAATTCTTGAATATGGCAAATAAACCAAACTATTGATTAATGGTGATTGGTAATTGGTAATGGCTGAAGCAATCAACAATGAACAATTACCCATTACCCATCACCCATTACCCATTACCCATTAACTGATTCTTAACAATTCCACATCAAAAATTAGAGTGGCATTGGGAGGAATGACACCGCCTGCGCCACGGGCACCGTAACCTAGTTCTGGGGGAATAATCAGCTGGCGACGACCGCCCACTTTCATGGTGCCAACGCCTTCATCCCAGCCTTTTATCACTTGTCCAACACCGATTTTGAAGGAAAAGGGACTATTGCGATCGCGAGAACTATCAAACTTCTTGCCGTCTTTCAAAGTCCCTGTGTAGTGAACTACAACGGTCTGACCTGTTTTAGGCATCGCCCCGTCTCCCTCCTCAATGTCTACATACTGTAGGCCAGAAGAAGTGGTCACAACTTCCCCATCAGGGGTCTGTTCGTCTTTTGAGCTAGTATTCATTGCAATAAGTTTTGGCTGGTCAACCGCTAGGTTACCACTAGTTGCCTGCTCCACCACTGTAGATTGGGTAGATTGGAGTTCGTCAGCGATCGCCTTGTTACTAGTGAACCCCGATACGAGCAACAGCAGCCCGCAGAATACTATAACCCCGAAGCTAATTAGAATTTCTTTCAAAATCTATCCTCCCGATTTAGCTTTTCTTAACGCCAGAGTTTATTTTCCAGATCCCGCACTTGGCGTTCCAGGCGGTCGATACGCCCCCGCAACTCATCCATTTCCGTTTGCCGGGGTACACCTAAATCCTGCAACAGGTTACGCAGTTGCCGTTCCATGTTGGCCTCAAGGTTCCCCTGTTCCGACTTGATCTGCTGCACCATGTCATCGACAAACCCTTTGGCTTGTTCGGGGTTAATTTTCCCATCTTTTACCCATTCATCACTCACTTCCCGTATTTTTTCTGCAACCAGTGATGTCGTGCCGACACCAACCATCAATAATTGCTTGAGCCAGTCATTATTATCCATAGTCTTGTCTTGTACTTGGTTTTTCATGGGGCGGCTAAACCCAGATTGCTCCTTCAGATGGGGTTTAGGGGATTTATTATTAGCCCTCAACTCTATCTTAATCGGGGAGTTTGATCCCTCATTCCGCACCCTCAACTGGCACAATCGGTTTTCTCTTAATTACAATTGGGAATTAGTAACTTTTAA
>DNXU01000420.1:0-1889 GCA_003505715.1 Cyanobacteria bacterium UBA8803
ACTCCCTCACTCCCTCATCCCTAATCCAATGTGGGCATTGAGGCAGTTTTTTAGGTAATATTCGATGGTATAGATTATTTTGACTAACTTGAGTTGTCCTTTCCTTGATTTGAAATCAACTCCACTAGCAAAGGCGACCAACTTAGGGAGTAAAGCGAACCAATCCAGTACAAGTGCTGCTCGCGCCACTTGGGGGAAGCTTCATCCATCCTAAATTATCTGAGCGAGGACAGAGCATGGACGTGAAATTCTCAGCCAATCGGATACCACCATCCATTGGTAAGCCACCCCGAATTTTGGCGGTAGACGATAACGAAGATAATTTANNTTTACAGTTACTTGCCTGCGTTCTAGAGTCGTGCGATTACAGCTTTGTGACGGCGACTGATGGTGAAAAGACCTTATCCCTGGCTAAGGATTATCAACCAGACCTCATCCTGCTTGACATTGCTTTACCCAAGATAGACGGTATCGAGATAGTACACCGTCTCAAGCAGGACACACTGACCCATCAGATTCCCGTTATTGCTGTGACAGCGTTGGCTCGGTTAGAAGAGCGCGATCGCATTCTTCAAGCAGGCTGTGATGATTACATCAGCAAACCCTACTTAATCGATGAACTAATAAATCTTATTCGTCGCCACCTAGAGGAGATACCCTCTCCAGTTCTGGCGGGTAGTTCCTAATGCTGTGAAGGCAGAAGTCAGCTATGCAGCTATGCAGAAGGGAAGAAAGCTTATAAAGTAAGCTTTTTTAAGTGGTGGGTTGTTTCTGCCAAGCTGCACTAGGAGGAGGCATTTTTGGTTCAAGCCCCAAGATCGCAATAACGCCAGTACGGCCTGTATCTAAGGTGGTATTGCTAAGAAAGTCAACCACTCTCACCTGTAGAATCTCCTCCACCAACGCCCTAAGCTGAGGTTGAATCACGCCATCTAAGATACCTCTGACTTGCTCGGCTAATTCCTTCTGATGGCTTTGATTCAACAGGTGTTCTGGTGCGGTAACCGTATTCTCCAAGATAATAATTAACTCGTCACCATACAATTGGCAGCTTACTTGCTTGAGCTGATGTTTTAACTGATTGAAGTATAGGTTTTGGATACGGTCTGAAAGCAGAGACTCTAGCTGTCCAGATGTCAAATCAGATACTTCCATTTTAAGATATCTCCTCCTAACAAGCTTTAGTCTTAAGGTCAGCAAGTTCTGCAATCTAGGGAGCCTAGGAGTCTTTTTAGATTCTAATTACCATCAGAAAGCTATCCTTTCCCATTGCTAATTCTAAGGTTAAGAATTAGGATTGCGAACTTCAGGAGGGCTAGCGAGAATAGCAATCATGCCAATACGGCCTGTTTCAAGAGTGGCGTCGCTGAGCAAGTCGGTTACGCTAACAGCAAGAATCTCTTCAATCAGAGCTTTGAGTTGAGGTTTAGTGACCTCATCCAAACCCGAGCGCACTTTTTGAGCCAATTGTTCTTGACCTTCCTGAGCCAACAGCTGTTCAGCAGGGGTAATCGAATCTTCAGCGACTATTGCTAGCTTGTCAGCAAACAAGCGGCAGGTTACTTGGCTGGGTTGATGTCCGAGTTGATTGCGATACAAAGCCTGAATGCGCTGGGAAAGGGTTCGTTCAACTTGGCCACGGGTCGGATTTATAGTATTCATGCTAAATGCATCCTCTCAATATAGATCGTTACTAACAAGCCACGGGAATAGGCATTCCTTATGAGTTGTCTATAACGATGTAGACCTTGAGTAACTGGAGAAGCGAACTCTCTCCAGATAGCTCCTATCAGGATAGAGCATTGCCAAATCTTGCACATTCTTCCAAAGGGGTATTTGTGTATCCGTACTGGGGAGTATATCCGCTAGGAAGGATGAGGGATGAGGGA
>DNXU01000420.1:1914-2821 GCA_003505715.1 Cyanobacteria bacterium UBA8803
CTATTCCCTATTCCCTATTTCCTTAGATCACTGATGAGCTGTTAATCAGTTGATTGCTCTTTTGATCTCATCTTTCACATTTTCAACCGAGTGCCGAACTGCGGCTTCGTTTTGCTTGGCTTCTCCTTCTACTTTATCCTGAGGATTGCCCGTCAGGTTTCCCATCATTTCCTGCGCTTTTCCCTCAATGTTCTTGGCCGTAGCTTTCAATCTATTCTCGATACTCATGGTGATTAAGCTCCTATAAAGTAGTAATAACCCGGTATAAAAAAGGCATTGACTACCTGTGCAAATACCAAAAATAACTATATCCTTGCTATTTGGTCTTTGACTTCTATCTTGAGAAATGTATCCCTTGATAGAGATAAACAGAGCGCTACAGCCATTTTTGAGAATTTTTTATGAAATAACCTATAGCACTTATCTTAATAAATATATCTATAGAAACAGGGTATAAAATCCTAATTTAATAAACATCGTAGAACCAGCCATATGATGGATGAGATTGGTTGGAAGAAGTTCTATAAATAGGTAAGAAAAAGCCCAATCTAATTCAGGTTTTACCTGCTTCTATTAAATTGCGATTGATTCAAAACTCGTGCTTGGCAGCAAGCCCTCGCAGCCTCTAACAGGTAGAAGCGCCATAGGAGAAGAGTGACCCGGCTCCACAAGTCTCTAATCTGAGGCTTTCAACAAAACAATAGCAACCCGAGGAAAGCGCATTATGAATAAAAATTGGCAAAAGGCGCTCTTCAAAATTACAGTTTGGTTAATGGCTGAAATTCTCCTAAATATCATGGGTCTTGATGACCTGGCTGATTACAGCGAGTTTGTATTTGAGAAAACCGCACCAACTGTTCAAATCTCCCAAATCCTGTATTAGGCAGAGGGATGAGGGATGAGGGAT
>DNXU01000420.1:2905-6247 GCA_003505715.1 Cyanobacteria bacterium UBA8803
GTTTAGAACTTACGCACAGCCTCTATTCTTAGGGTGCGTTACGCGGGAGCTAACGCACCATTACCCCTAAGTTAAAAAATGCGTAAAACTAATATCTATCTTAAGAGAGATATTAGTTATGAGATATTTTTGCTACCCTTGGTAGGGCTAGTTATAACCATTCAATTTTTAATCATAGCAGAACAATGTCTGATTCTCTCAAAGATCAAATCAATTCCGACATCCAAAAAGCGAAACAAGAAGGAAAAGTACGTACTGAAAGGATTCGAGATATTGTTCGGGATGCCGTATATCAGGCGACATCGGAACTTAAAGAAGGTTCTGGTGAGATTCGGACAATTGTCAAGAGCGCTGTTGCGACAGTTATTGATAATTTCAAAGATAAAGGGGGAGAAATAAAAGAAGAGGTTACGGCTTCTATTGAAGGAGCAATCGCTGCGATTAGTCATGCTAAACGTCAATCTATTGCTAAGAGCCAAGAAACCGTCAAACAGTTACAAGCTCAGATAGACTCGGAGGATCGAGAGCTGCAAGAACAAATTGATGAGGTACTCACTGACATTGAGAAAACTGACCGAGATACTTCTGACAGCGTTCAAGCTTCGATTAAGTCGGCTGTTAACGCTATTAAAAATAGCGAAGAAGTGGCTTTGATGCGAAAGCGTTATGCCCAACTGCAAGCTCAACTTGCTATTGTACAAGCTAACTTGTCTGCACGTTATGGCGAACAGTACGAAGATGTGAAAAAGTATCTAGATGATGCGAAGACCTGGTATGAGCGAGCGCAACCTCAAGCTGATGCAGTGGCTGACCAAGTACAACACAAGCGTTCTGAATTTGAAAGTAAACTCGGTGAAGCCGGTACAGCCTTAGCGAAAAAGGAGCGACAGCTAAAACAGCTTTTGAGAGAACTTTGGAAATCCTTAACTGAAACTTCTGACGCTAAGTAATATAAGTAATAAGGAGAGGAATGAGGGCCATCCCTCATCCCTAATTCCTCATCCCTCATCCCTCATCCCTTTCTAATATGCACCTTCCTCGTTACTAAGTTTCTCATAGTGCTTGAGAATGACCCACAAGGCATGGATAGAACCTGGGAGCCAGCCTAAGAGAGTTAGCAAAATGTTGATTATCAAAGCCGAGCCTACCCCTGTAGCCAAGAAAACACCCAAGGGAGGTACAACAATGCCTAAGATGATTTGAAGTAGCTTCATATGTGTGTCTTTGTTTAGCCAATCGAATTGATTCTATTTTTTTAAAGAAATTGACAAACGGCATCTGTCTTAAGGATTATTGATTTTTTAGTCTAGAGATATTCCCCTCTGAAATCGTAGAGACTGCCGCTGGAACGTCTCTACAAGGTTTAGCTAGGCTCCCGTAAATCTATCTCTGTAGAGATGCCTACCACTGACTTATTGGAGACGATCTAGAGAGTATCAGTCTGTATGAGATACAGCATTTTGTAAATCTGAGGAAAAAGTATGATGGGAATGTTTTTTACGTTATTGGCAACTGCGCTCAGCCTTCTAGTAGTTGACTTAGTAGTTCCAGGTGTAAATCTGGCTACATTTCCAGCTGCTTTAATTGCTGCTGTTGCCATTGGGTTGGTTAACTCATCGGTGAAACCAATTCTGTCATTAATGTCCCTGCCCCTTAATCTGGTCAGCTTAGGACTGTTTTCATTGGTTGTCAACGGTATATGTTTCTGGCTAGCATCGCTTCTAGTGCCTGGGTTTCAAGTCCATGGATTGCTGGCGATTATCTTAAGCCCTATTGTCTTATCTCTAGTCAATACGTTTGTCAGCAAGTACTTTGTTGAAAAACACCCTGAACTCAGCCTGGACACAGGCGACGCCAAGTCACAGTCTAAGGTTTAAAAGATAGCCACAAAACTTTCGCTTGGGACAGAGCTAGTGCAAGTAGAGCGTTAGTGGCTAATGGTTAATTCTCAATTGCCAGTAGCCCTTAACGCACCATCTTTGCTATTAATGGCCATTAAAATTATCAAATTATTATCAGCTTTCCCAGCGGTGTAGCTATAAGTAAGTTAATAGCTGCTAATTACTATTGGGCCAGTAATTTCTTGCCGATTACTCATAACCCATCAACCGCCACCATGTAAAGATGTTTCAAAAGCATTATCATCAACCAGAATAGATAATCTAGCTGGCTTTTTGTCCATAAAGAAGCTGAGCGAATTTTGAGCCTCTCTTTTATACTTAGAATCCAGTAAGTTCTGGACTTGCGCCAGGAGTTCGTTGATTTCAAGAGGTTTATAAAGGATAGCCTCAGCCCTCATGTTAAAATTAACCCCAAAATCCAGCCGATCCGCCGCTGTAATTAGAAGGATGGGGATAAAAGGCAACTTTCTATTCTGACGAATGCGTTGGATTACTTCATAACCGTTGATTCCTGGCATCATCACATCCAGCAGAATTAGATCGGGAGGAGATTGCTCAACTTTTAGTAATGCTGAATAACCATCTTCGGCAGTAGTAACTTCATAGCCAAATGCCTGTAAAATACTCTCTAGCAGGAAGAGGTTATCGAGAGAATCATCGACAACCAGTAGATTAGGAGTACGTTTATTTGCTGGATTTAACATATTTTTCCTGAAAACCGTTGGCTTAGCATAGTCCTCTTTTACTACTTTGTTAATTAATATGTATTTTTACCTCAATCTGAGGAAACATCTTTGACAGGGCGAGACTATAACTCGGATAGGGTTTCTGGTGCAACTTCAATGCCACCTCTCTCTCTTACGGTTTGTTGGGCTGTAATTAAATCGCTCAGTTGCTGAATATCAACACCAATTTCTTGACAGGCTTGCTTGAGATTCTCTTCAAACATGATATGGTTATTACCATAACCACACTGTTGAGCTGCTATTTCTAATCCTTGTTTAGCATTCGCCTTAGCGCAGTCAATTAACTCTGATCCTGTGAGAGGCATTGAGGCTGCCATAATTTTAACGATACATAACATTTTACAATTTTAGACCTGTATAGATTCCCTATAAGAGTTCTTAATAATTTTTTAAACTGCATAAACTGAGATAGCTATCATCAGCCTGGAGATAGTTTTATTTTTCCTATTAAAAGCTCTAAAAGTCTAACTCTTGAGAAGGATATTTGTAAGAAATACTTCTAAAGGTAGATGTAAGATTTACCCTTAAATATAAACAATTCAAAACCACCCCAATGAGGTAAGGTAAAGGAATAGCTAGCAATTATTAAGGAAAGTACAACCCTCCTGAAGAGGTGAAGGGGTGACAAAGAGTTTAAAAAGGAGGAAAAGGTGTTACATGCACCCCACACACCCCCCTTTCATCCCTCATCCCTC
>DNXU01000420.1:6345-9455 GCA_003505715.1 Cyanobacteria bacterium UBA8803
TCCCTCATCCCTCATCCCTAACTTCAGGTCTGGGCAGGTAGATATACTGTAAACAAGCTACCTTGTCCTAACTCAGAGGTGACTTCAATTTTTCCGTGATGGGCTTCGACAATCCGGTAAGAGAGATGAAGTCCCAGACCGCTGCCAGAACGCTTGTGCTTCCCCTGGCGAAACCGCTCAAACAGGGTGACTCGATCCTCTGGAGAGATACCCTGGCCAGTATCATGAATGGCAACTGTTACCCAAGAAGAAGAATCTTTGCCATTGCCAGAGGCACTACCAGTAGGAGTTACCCTCAAACGGACGGTCACAGACCCTCTATCGGTGAATTTAATAGCATTTCCGATTAAGTTGGTCAATACTCTGCGCAGTTCCACGCTATCGCCCATTACTTTAATCTGGCTTTGCTGGAATGGCTCGATTTCTTCTCCCAAATCTAAGGTCAAAGTCAGCTCTTTTTCAGCAGCTAAGGGAGCCAATTCTGTAGTAATAGTTTTAATCATCATGCCCAGATCTAGGGGAACCAAGGTCAGTGTCTTAGAACCCGCTTCATGGCGATAGACTTCTAACACTGTATTCACCATTTGAAGCAAATTTTGATTGCTTTCAATCATAGGAGCGATCGCCTCTTTGGCCGGATCGGGGAGGGTTCCGAAAGCTCCCTGCTGCAATAAGTTCAACATGCGATTGGCTGCTACCAATGGGGTACGCAGGTCGTGGGTAAGAAGGGAAACAAAATTTTCCCGCTGCCGAACCATTTGATTCTGTTCGTCGATACTGTGCTTGAGCCGCAGGAGCGATCGCACTCGCGCCAACAATTCACCAATATCCAGTGGCTTGCGGATAAAATCATCAGCTCCCGAATCTAACCCTTCTACAGCGCTGGGTTGCTCGTGAGCAGTGATCAGTAGAATTGGGATAAACGACTTGGCATTTTGCCGAATGCGCCGAGTGACTTCGTAGCCATCCATCTTTGGCATCATCACATCCAGCAAGACCAGATCGGGCGGAGACTTCTCTATCTCAGCGAGCGCTGTTATGCCATCTCCCACAAGAGAGATCTCATAACCTTCCGTCTCTAAAATAGTTTGCATTAGGAACAAGTTATCCGGAGAGTCATCTACAGCTAAGATGCGGTCAATTTTAGGTGGTTGAGGATTCATAAATTGCCAATTTTGCGATTAATCTATTTTTGCTATTACCCAGACTTTTCTGAGATTAGGCTTCCCTGTATATCCTTGCTTAAAATAGCCTGATTAATCAGTCTTTGTAGTTTATTTTTTATTTTTTATCCTATAATATAATCTATACAAAACAATACAATAAAACTCTCCTCCTTAAGGAGGATTAAATTTAATCCTCAACCGTAACTTCCTTTAAGGACGGGAGCTGACGAGGCAGTTCAACCTGAAAAACCGAACCCTCTCCCACCTGGCTCTCAACCTTAATCGATCCCTGCATCATCCGTACTAAAGAATCAGTAATTGCCAATCCCAGACCTGTACCGGAATATTCACGAGTAGTGGTCTGATCGACTTGCCGAAAGGCTTCAAAAATATGCTTCAGTTGCGCTTCAGATATACCAATGCCAGTATCTCTGATCGCCAACACCACTCGCTCCCTCTCCATTTCCCATACCTTCACCTCAACAGTACCCGCCTCTGTGAACTTAATGGCATTGGAGAGGAGGTTAACTAAGACCTGTCGGAGTCGGCTTTTGTCATTAACCAGGTAGGGGTTCTGAAGAGCTAGGTTTACTTGTAAGCTCAGTGGTTTTCCAGCAGTTAGGGGACGGAGTTCCTCAGTGGTTACTACTACCAATTCAGCGAAGTTAAATTTTTCAGGTTTCAGCTCTAAGCGACCCGCCTCAATTTTGCCAAAGTCCAACAGGTCATTCATCAGCGCCAGCAGATTTTTGCCATTATTGAAGATGCGCTGTAGCATTTCTAGCTGCTTTTGATTCAGCAAACCATGACGCTGGAGCAGTAGCATTTGCGAAAAGCCCATAATAGCATTTAGTGGGGTTCGCAGTTCGTGGGATATCGTTGCTAGAAACTCCGACTTGAGTCGGGATGCCTCTAATAGCTGTAGGTTCTGTAGCTGAATTTGTTGCTGCTGCTTTTTCAGTTTTTGATTCTGCTGGATCAGGCGTTCGTTCGTCTGGCGCAACTGCTGATTGGCAAGAGTAACTAGCATTTCAGCTCGGTAGATACGAATGGCATTGTGCAGGCTCCGTGCCAGGTTCTGTGGTGAGACTCTATTCTTAGCAAGATAGTCGGAAGCACCCGCTTTCATCAATTCCAGAGCAATTTGTTCGTCTCCTTGAGCTGTCAGCACCACCAAGGGAACTTGAACGCCCGCCTCTCGCAACTCGTTCACTAGAGTGAGTCCGTCTTTGTCTGGTAATCTATAGTCGAGAAATACGCAGTCAAAGGTCTCATTTTGCAGGGTAGCCATAGCCGTTGCATAATCAGAGGCTTCAGACCACCATATCTTTACACCTGCTGCCTTGAGAGCGCAGCACACAGTCATGCGATCTACTTCGTCATCATCCACCACTAGAATTTTGAGCCTTTCTTCCATGACAGCAAGGGTTTAACCAGAAAACAGGAATTAGAAAATATAAATTTCTCATAAATACGGCACATTTTGAACCTATAGGCATTTTAGGAAAGCAGCGTTATTCATGCCTTCAGCCAGCAGAGAGAGTTTGGTTTTCCAAATTCGGTCTTTTTTATAACTTTCCAATCACTCTGAAGAGAGAATAAATGTGAGAATTGACAAGTGAGAATGAAGAATTGAAATAACCAGAAAAGTCCAAGTGAAAAAAAGACCAGGGAAAATTGGGATGTTATTGTACAATTAGTCCTGAACAAGGCTGCTGTTCCTAATAAAAGAGCAATGATAAGAGTGCAGGGATTTTTCCTACACCCGACACCCAACACCCGTATAAAGTCCAACCAAGGATAAAGTCCGGATTCAGTTGTGTCCATCTTCGCTAAAGATGATCTAGACTCAAGTAGGGATTGATACTCCAGATAGAGGCGCTCGGCAACAGCACCCTCCAAAATATTGATGAGTGCCAAAGAATGAGGGATGAGGGATGAGGG
>DNXU01000420.1:9531-10774 GCA_003505715.1 Cyanobacteria bacterium UBA8803
CTTACGCAGAGCCTCTATTAGTAGGGTGTGTTATGCGGAAGCTAACGCACCATTACCGCTATATATGGCGTTTACCCTGAGCATAGTCGAAGGTTTACCCTAAGCATCTCATCTGCCCACTCTCGGTCTCCCCATTTTCAGATTAGATAACTTTGAGTTCTGGGATTTATGGTAAGCGATATAAGAGTTGTCCTGATTGAAGACCACAACCTAACGCGAGTAGGGTTGCGGGCATCATTGCAAACTGTGGGCGGGATTCAAGTGGTTGGTGAAGCGGCCAACGCAACTCAAGGTTTAAAAGTTCTGGAAACAGCTCGGCCTGATGTCGCTATTGTGGATATTGGTCTTCCCGATATGGATGGCATCGAGTTGACTAGGAAATTTAAGCAGCACCGCACCGAGTCGGAAAAGCCAGAAACGAAAATTTTGATCTTAACGATGCATGATAGTGAAGACTCCGTACTAGCAGCATTTGCTGCTGGAGCAGATTCATACTGCATGAAGGATATTGAGATCAACCAACTTGTAGAAGCACTGCAAGCTACTAATGAGGGGAACTGTTGGATCGATCCCGCGATCGCGAGTATCGTGTTGCGGCAGGTACGACGGAACACTCCTGATGGAGACACCGCCATTGAGCCTAAAACGGTAAAAATTGCCGCAATGGAGCCTGAGTACGAGCAAGTTCTAGAAAGCTATCCCCTGACAGAACGGGAATTAGAAGTCTTAGAACTGATTGTTGCTGGAGCTTCTAACGCCACGATCGCGGAAACTCTTTATATTACCGTAGGGACTGTAAAGACCCATGTACGGAATATCCTTAATAAACTCTGCGTCGATGACCGCACCCAAGCAGCAGTTCGGGCACTTCGGTCGGGATTGATTAGTTGAGATCGGGTGTAGGGAAAATTTGTCAACACCCCACCCAATTCAAAACTAAAAATTCTACCCTACACCCCGTTAGGGGTGTTTTGTTATCTCTCCTCCCTCTACCTCCCTAATATAGATAAACTGAATTTAAGAAATAAATGTTAACGAAATCGCGATGTCTACAACCAGGACGGCGTCCTACGCAATAGATTTTGGTACGAGCAACACGGTAATTACGCGCTGGAATTCCATTACTGAGCAGCCTGAAACCATTAGCTTACCGGGTTTATCGCAGCAACTGAGTCAGAATCCCCCCCTAATTCCCAGTTTGATCTATGTTGAGGATGCCGCTGTTGGTAAAGTGATTGTAGAT
>DNXU01000420.1:10819-16260 GCA_003505715.1 Cyanobacteria bacterium UBA8803
CTTCTTTCGCAGCTTTAAACGGGGAATTGGGACCGATATTCAAGGATTTCTGCCGGAACTGGATGGACAAACGGTGAGGTTCGAGCAAGTTGGCCAATGGTTTCTCAGCCAGATTATCGAAAAATTATCCCGTCCCCTGCCAGAAACTGGGGAAACCGAAGCAATTGACTCCCTCATTCTGACCGTACCTGTAGATAGTTTTGAAGCCTACCGCCACTGGCTCACTCAGGTCTGTCAATTTTTAAACGTAGAACAGGTCAGAATGTTGGATGAACCCACAGCTGCGGCTTTGGGTTATGGTATTGCCGATGGAGCAATCCTGCTGGTTATTGACTTTGGTGGCGGGACTTTGGACTTATCCCTGGTCCAACTAGATCGGGAAACTCAAGGAGCGACCAAACCCTTAGGCTTTATTCTAAAGTGGGGCGAGAAGCTATTAGGGGAAAGTTCAGGACAGAAGTCCAAACTGGCTCGCGTCCTAGCCAAAGTAGGGCAAAATTTGGGAGGCTCGGATATTGATAACTGGTTAGTAGATTATTTTACCGAAACCCAAGGACTAACGCGATCGCCCCTAACCACCCGACTAGCAGAACGCTTGAAAATTCAGCTCTCAGAACAGGAGTCAGCAACGGAGGTATATTTCAACGACGAAACCTTAGACAGTTACGAACTCCACCTCGACCGCACTACCTTTGAAAGTATTTTAAGCAAACACCAATTTTTCGATCTCCTCAATGAGAGGATGGCACAGTTATTACAACAAGGACGGCGCAGTGGCATAGAGGTTTCCGATATTGATGCCGTATTGTTAGTCGGCGGTACGGTAAAAATCCCAGCCGTGCAAGACTGGGTCAAGGAATATTTCGATGCTGCCAAAATTAGGTGCGAAAAACCTTTTGAAGCGATCGCTCAAGGCGCACTCCAGCTTGCTCAAGGCATTGAAGTCCAAGATTTTCTCTACCACAGCTACGGCATCCGGTACTGGGATCGGCGTAACAACTGCCATAACTGGCATACCCTAATTCGAGCCGGACAGGCTTACCCGATGAGCGGCCCAGTGGAACTAGTATTAGGAGCATCGGTAGAAAACCAACCCAGTATTGAATTAATTGTGGGGGAATTAGGTGCCGATGCAGGTGCTACAGAAGTTTATTTTGAAGGCGATCGCTTAGTGACTCGGCAGCTAGGCGGAGGCAAAACCGCAGTGCAACCCCTCAACGATCGAGACGGAGCGAGAAATATTGCCCAACTCACACCTCCGGGGAATCCGGGAAGCGATCGCATCAAAGTCCAGTTTCAGGTAGATGGCGATCGTTCCCTGCGGATTACAGTAGAAGATTTACTAACCAATCAAACCTTATTGCAGAATCAGATTGTAGCTCAGTTAAGGTAAATGCAACTCTCCAAAATTCAATATCTTGAATTAGCCGAATGTTTTGGGCTGAAAGTTACGCAACCGCAGCGCATTTGTTACCACTGAAACGGAACTAAATGCCATTGCTGCACCTGCAATAATCGGACTGAGCAGCCAACCGAAGAAGGGAAAGAGAATGCCTGCGGCGATGGGAATTCCTGCGACATTGTAGATGAAGGCAAAAAACAAATTTTGTTTGATGTTGCGAATGGTGGCACGCGAGAGCTGAATCGCGGTGACAATACCTTGTAGATCGCCAGAGATGAGAGTAACGTCACTGGCTGCGATCGCTACATCCGTTCCCGTGCCAATTGCTATCCCCACATCGGCTTGAGCTAGAGCAGGCGCATCATTAATGCCATCCCCCACCATCGCTACAATTTTACCTTCGGACTGAAGTGTCTCAACCGTTGCTGCTTTCTGATCGGGGCGAACTTCAGCAAAAACTCGCTGGATGCCGACTTCACGAGCAATCACTTCAGCCGTGCGGCGGTTGTCTCCCGTCAACATAACTACGGACAATCCCATTTTCTGCAAGGCACGGATGGCATGTACGGATGAGGGTTTTACAGCATCGGCAATGCCCATAATTCCTTCTACTTTGCCATTCACCGCAATCCAAATGACCGTTTTACCGAGATATTCCAATCGCTCCCAGTGTTGTTGTAAGCTGCTGGTATCAATTAAGAGTTCATTCATCCAACGGTGCGTTCCAATTTGCACCCATTGATTAGACCCATACCCTTGCACGCCACTGCCAGCAATTGCTTCAAATTCTTGTGAATCCGTCAATTCTACTCCTTGAGATTGGGCATATTGCACCACCGCTTCCGCCAGAGGATGTTCTGAATTCCGTTCAACGGATGCCGCTAAACCCAGAAGTTTTAGCTCGTTACTATTGGCTGTCCCATTAACCGTTACAAAGTCGGTTACAGTGGGTTTGCCTTGCGTAATCGTGCCTGTTTTGTCAAGCACAATCGTCTGCAATTTGTGCGCCAGTTCTAGACTGTCTGCCCCCTTGATTAAAATGCCATTTTCTGCTCCTTTCCCTGTTCCCACCATAATTGACGTTGGTGTTGCTAAACCCAAGGCACAGGGACAAGCAATAATGAGTACACCCACCGTAGTAATCAATGCCATCGTGACATTGCCCATGATGTTGTACCAGATGATGAAGGTAGCGATCGCAATGGCAATCACAACCGGGACAAACCATCCGGTAACGCGATCGGCTAATCGCTGAATCGGTGCCTTAGATCCTTGTGCTTGCTGCACCAGTTTGACGATTTGCGCCAAAAACGTATCTTTACCCACTCGTGTCGCTCGGAATTTGAAGCTTCCGGTTTTGTTGATGGTGGCTCCAATCACTTCATCACCGGGCTGCTTTTTCACCGCCACACTCTCGCCTGTCACCATCGCCTCATCAATGGTGGAGGAACCCTCAACAATTTCTCCATCCACCGGGATTTTTTCACCCGGACGAACGAGGATGACATCTCCCAAAACCACCTCAGCAATGGGAATATCCACCTCTCGTCCATTGCGAATCACTCGCGCCGTTTTTGCCTGCAAACCCATTAATTTACGAATCGCTTCTGAGGTTTGTCCCTTAGCGCGGTTCTCCAACAGTCGTCCCAGCAAGAGCAAGGCAATAATTATAGATGCGGCTTCAAAGTACACATCGGGTTTAAGCCCCTGACTGATAAACCACTGGGGAAAGAAGGTGGGAAATAGAGAATAGAGGTAAGCGGCTCCTGTCCCAATTGCCACCAGTGTATCCATTGTCGCCGTATGGCGCTTCAGAGCTTTCCAGGCATTAATGTAGAACCCACTACCAGTCCAAAACAATACTGGAGCGGTGAGTACGAGTTGTAGCCAAGGATCGTGCAACCATATGGGAATGAAGGGTATCGGCAATCCCGTCATTGCAGGCAGCGAACCGATCGCCAGAACAGCACTGATGATACCGCTAACCCACACTTTGCGGCTCAAGTCCCGATTTTCACTTTGCCGTGTCTGTCGTTCTACATCATTTTCTGGGGCAAGTACATCATCTTGCATCGGCACAGCAGAATATCCAGCCGCATCCACGGCATCTTGAATCGCGGCTACATCAGTTTCGTTGGGGTTGTAGGTAACGCTGGCTTGTTCAGCGCCGAAGTTAACATTGCACGCCTCCACTCCCGGAACCGAGCGGATTGCCTCTTCAATGTTACCTGCACAAGAGGCACAACTCATGCCTCGCAATTTGAGTGTCGTATTTTCCATTTCATAACTCCCTGATATACGCACGAGTATTTAATCTTTGGAATGTTGGCGCTAAGCAACTGAGTATCCGGCGTCAGTAATAGCTTGCTTCACAACCGCCTCAGATGCTTCCGTCTCAATGCTGACTAACTTGGTTTTTGGATCGGCAGTAACGGTAGCCGTCGCATCAACCGCCTTGATTGCCTTAGTAATAGTGTCTGCGCAGGCAGAACACGCCAAGTTGGGAACTTTGAGTTGTAACGTCATGATGCAAATCCTATTTCTGTGAACTCCCTTTATCATGAAGTGTCCAGCACACTGGAGAGTCAAGGGGGAGTGAAAGCAAATTTTGAAAATTTATCAATATGTAGTTACCAACTGGAAAACTTCGCACGAAAGGAGCCACGTCAGAACATGGGAACCTAAAACCAAGATAGAAAATCCCGGACGCATGAAACCCTCAGTCCACAGCCGATCCAAGCGATCGCATTTCCTCCGCGCTGTTGTCTTGGGCGATTGCAAGACTAAGACGACAGCTCAAAGTTATCATGGTCGATGAAAGTCAGGATACTGACCAACTTCAGATCGAACTGATTGCATTGCTCATTGAGCCAGGACAATCATTCATCATTGCAGTAAGCGATCGCTATCAGTCAATATATTGAAGCCAGCACGATGAACAAAGAGAAAACTATTTTTAGGACGGATTGGATTACTGTCAAGGAAACAGCTAAAGGTTTTCATTACCTAGAAAGAAAAGGCAGAGATTCTGTAGCGATATTTCTTGTAAGAAGAAGTAATCTTAATAAAGGAGAGTATGAAGTTCTGATTAGACAGCAGCCTCTCTGTATTGATATTCCCGATATTAACGAAGAACATCGGCTCTATCCTTGCCCCATTACTGGGGGGATAGATGAAGGTGAATTACCAGAGGAAGCAGCTATTAGAGAAGTGTATGAAGAAGCTGGTTTTTCAGTTGAGGTTTTGCCGCTAGGGAAGTATATTGTTGGGACTCAAACGAATGAAATTTGCTATATGTATTATGCTGATGTAACGGGTATGGAGCCGGAAGTTGCACAGCAGGATGGCAGTTATTTTGAATCGATTAGTCAAAATGAATGGCATTCTTTGGGTTACTTGAATCAATGCGATTATGCAGCTTGCCAGATTGGGTATTTTAGATTAAAAAATATTCTTTGTATATAAAAATAGCATTTTTATTTGATATATAAACTAAGTTGACTAAACTTATGGTAAAATAAAAATGCATTTTTTGAGCCAAGTATGGTATGGAAAGCTCAGAGATAGAAAAACAGATTCAAGAGTTGGATGATTGGACAAAAACCAATATAGACTCAAGAGAATTGAAGAGAGCGTTAGGAGTAAAATTAGCTCTCCAAGGCTGGGCTTATAGAGCAATAGCCAAAGGTCTAAATGTATCAAGTAGCTTTATAAGCAAATGGAGAAAGCGCTTTAAAGAAGCTGGGATAGCGGGATTGAGATTATCGTACAAAGGTGCCAAAAGTTATTTAACAGAAAAGCAAAGGCAAGAAGTAATCAATTGGTTAAGAGCGCAAGAATATTGGGATTTATCGGAATTAGAAAGTTATTTAATCAAGCAGTATGATGTAGTATTTAAATCGCCAAAAAGTTACTATGAGTTACTGAAAGAAGCGCGAAAGACTTGGCAAAAAGCACAAAAAAAGCATCCCAGTAAAGACCCAGAATTAGTCAAAAAAAAGCTGAAGAGCTGACTGGGCAACAACTATGACCGTGTCTT
>DNXU01000402.1:0-5081 GCA_003505715.1 Cyanobacteria bacterium UBA8803
TCGGCAGCAGCAATTAGGCAAGCGGTGATTGATGATGTACGGCAGCATATTGGCGAGCAAAAGGTCTGCGATGATATCACATTACTGGTACTTAAACAGAAGTAAATAGCTGCCTAATCTCCACACCACTAATCTGTTACAATCGGATTGCGTTTAACAATAAGTTCTTACCTATAAAATTTACAACCTTCAAGCTAATGAATATGAGTCAAATTTGGGGAGACTTCAGAGAAGATATACTTGCCAAGCACCAGCTTTTTAGTTTTGAATTTTATATAGATACAATTCCCCCTGAGCGTCGGAAGCAAACTAGATATTTAATTGTGGCATTTATTACAGATTATCTGGCTAACTTATTTCCAACTAGCGAAGAAGACATCCATTCTTTTGAAAAGCACCTAACCCTCAAAAGTGCGGCGACTTACTTAACCAATGAATTGTTAGAAAACTCGATCAAGTTCCATCATGGACTAGTTAATTTTCCCATTACTTTTGCAGGCTATCTACTAGATAAATGCTTGATATTCGCTACTACTAACTCTGCTCAAGAAAAAAGCCTAGAGAAACTTAATATTTTTCTTAACGAGCTAATTAACTCAGATATAGATGAATTATATTTCCGTCAATTAGAAAAAGGTGCTGAGGAGAAAAGTGATGAGTCGGGATTAGGTCTCCTCAGCATGATTAATGATTATAGTGCCAAGTTAGGCTGGAAAATTGAGACAGTAAACCAAGACCCTCAAATTACCACGGTTACGACAATGGTACAGCTAGCAATCTAGACGATCTAGATTATTTAGACAGATTCAGGATAGTGGGAAAGGAGCTTGCCAAGCATGGAAATTCAGACGGATGACTATAGAGTGTGGTATGAACCAGCAACAGCAACGGTCTATTTTAAGGGTTTACTGCGGGAAAGCGTAATCGCTGACTATAAACCCATAGAGCAATTACTTGAGCAAGTGATGGCTCAGGAGTTACCGACAATAACCATCAATATACAACCGCTAGAATTTCTTAACAGTTCCGGCCTGAGTGTGTTGTCTAGGTTTGTCATTGGCCTACGCAAGCAGAAAACCACTCAGCTCATAGTTAAAGGATCTAAGATAATGGTATGGCAAGGTAAGCTTTTAGATAATTGGCAGCGGTTGATGCCGGGATTAACATTTAATTTAGATTAAAAACTTACTGTAAAAGCTTTGTTCCCTTCTGTATAGCAGTCTCCTTACTGGTGCTGGGATGCACTAGGTATATGCACCACTGGAACGATTGTCTCTTTATTACCAGTCTTCATCTGAACTTGATATGAAGCGTTGTTCTACTTACAACTCCGCTTCTATCCGTTCGGATTCAACATCAAGTTGGTGCATAAGTTAAGCTGGTGCTCTGTGTGACAGTTACGTAAGTTCTGATTCCTTCTGCCGTCTGCCTTCTGCCATCTGCCTTACCCCCACCCAAAAAAGGGGTAGTTAACCCGGATTTGGTATAAGCTAAGGCGTAACCCGGTTCTTCCTGGTAGGTTTTCCCTTGAGAATAGCTATTTCCACATCACGCAAATACCTTCCAAATTTGGCAAACATCCTTCTATTAGCAATAGCCACCTTTAGGAAAGTTCTCAATAAAAAAGTATCCAACTGTAGGGGGTACTCTCAACTGGGATGTAGTAGCGCTAGCCGACAGCATAACTAGACTTGCTCTGATTGAACCCCAAATACATCAACAGTGGGTCCTATTTAGCTCCCAATGAGAAAAATCAGTTAACTTTATGTTTATAACCATAGTCTGCGCTTAACTATATCACTCTGAAAAGGACTAATGCCCAGACCTATCTTGAAAAGAGATGTAGAGCGACGGAAACACAAGCGTACTTGGATTACTGATATCACTGCCAGTAAACAAGCCAAAGATACCCTGCGCCAGAGTGAAGAACGCTGGCAACTTGCTCTACGCGCTACCGGGGATGACATATTTGACTGGAATCTAGTCACAGGGGAAGAATTTGCTTCTGCTCGCATATTAGAAATACTAGGCTATGCCGAAGGGGAACTTACCTCTAACTGCGAGACTTGGAGTTCCCTGGTGCATCCAGAAGATCTTGATGGTATTTTAGTAGCAGTGCAAGCTCATCTAGAGGGGAAAGCACCCCTATACCAGGCTGAGTATCGTCTGCGCTGCAAAGATGGCAGCTATAAGTGGATTTTGGCACGGGGACAAGCCCAATGGGACAAAAACGGCAAGCCAGTGAGGCTAGTGGGCGTTAAGCAGGATATCAGCGATCGCAAACAAGCTGAAGAAGAAATTCAACTGTTGTTGACAATCTCTGAAGCAATTAACACTGCACCGGATTTTGATACTGCCTTGGTAGTTGCCTTGGAGAAGATGTGCGAAACTACCAATTGGATTTATGGCGAAATTTGGATTCCTAGGACTGATGAAACTCTAGCGTGCAGTCCCCGTTGGTATTGTCAGCGCCAGCAACTTGAGCCAAGTGCGATGAGAGCAATTGAACATTTCCGAGAATACAGCGAACTACTCAATTTTTATCCGGGTGAAGAGATTCCCGGACAAGTTTGGTCAACTCGGAAATCTCAGGTTATCGCCGATCTTAGTGAAATACCGGATTTGCTGGATAGATTGAAAATGGTAACAGATTGCGGCTTAAAAGCTGGATTTGGCATACCAATTATTGGAGTAGGCAACAGGGATGAGGAAACAGAAGAACAGAATAGTTGTTTGCTGAGTTCTCACTCCCCAGTTTTAGCAGTGCTAGTGTTTTTCACCCGTTCCACCCGTCCAGAGGATCGGCGGTTAATTCAATTAGTGAATGTTGTAGCTGAGCAATTGGGCACAGTACTGCAACAGAAGAAAGGGCAAGCAGAAATGAAAGCACTGTTTGCCGCCATGACAGATAGGATCGTAGTCAGAGATGTTTCGGGCAGGTGTCTTAACGTTATCGCCACCAATACAAAAAATCTCTGCACGCCACTAGCCACCACGATCGGCAGCAAACTCCATCAAGAACTGCCACCCCAACAAGCCGATCTGATTCTTGACGGTATTCTCAAGGCTGTATCTACCCAGAAAACTGTCTCGATTGAGTATTGTATACAAAGTGGTTCACAAGAGGTTTGGTTGGCAGAAACAATTTCTCCCCTTTCCCAAGAAACAGCCATTCTAGTAGCACGAGATATTAGCGATCGCAAGCAAGCTGAAACAGCACTCCGTCTAGAAAAACAAAAGTCAGAACAGTTATTGCTCAATATTTTACCAGCGCCCATTGCCTACCAACTCAAACATCACCAACAAGCGATTGCCGAACAATTCAATCAAGTAACGATTATGTTTGCCGATATTGTCGGGTTTACACCTCTATCGGCTCGCTTAAAACCCATTGAACTACTCAACTTACTTAATAGAATTTTTTCGGCTTTTGATGAGTTAGTAGAGGATCTGGGATTAGAAAAAATTAAGACGATTGGCGATGCCTACATGGTAGCGGCGGGATTGCCCATTCCTAGAGCCGATCATGCGGAGGCGATCGCCCAAATGGCTCTAGCAATGCAAGCTGCCATTAAGCGCTTTCAAGCTGAACTTAAGGAGAATATCCAAATCCGCATTGGTATCAATACAGGAGCTGCTGTGGCTGGAGTAATTGGCACCAAAAAATTTAGCTATGACTTATGGGGAGATGCGGTTAATATCGCATCGCGGATGGAATCTTGTGGTGAAGCAGGCAGGATACAAGTCACAGCAACTACCTATGAGATACTTAAGGATAAATATCTGTTTGAAAGGCGCGGGAATATCCAAGTGAGGGGCAGAGGAGAGATGGAAACCTATTGGCTCGTTGGCTGCCAATAGTTCAGCTCATCTTTAGCCTCATCAGTTCACTCAAATTCGGAACTCCTGCCTGCTGCTGTTTCGATGAATTTCTTAATGTTCTCAAGACAAATCTTTTGAGCTTCTTGAAAGGGGGGCTTGAGAACTGTCCTAAAAATCAGAAAGGCCAACATATTTCGCATCTCAAAATTAAAGTGCCAGGTGATTCTGGTGCCAGAATCTATAGCCTCATATAACCATTTCCCTGAAGCAGAACGCACTAACCAGGTAAAAGGAGGCTTAAATCCTTTGATGAGTTGGTATTCTTGGATGTGAGGTCGTTTGAGCGTAACGATGGCTTCTTCAATCTCGGAGCCATCGCTATTTTTCACTATTCTGGTACTGCCTTGGCGAAGGGTTAAGCCGTCTGTAGTTCTGGCACTAACAATGGCAGGAATGGATTTGTATCCGATGAAAAACTTCGGTAGGTTCTGGCAATCAATCGCACAATCAAATACTTTTTCTGGTGCTGCCTTAATTATGATTTGTACCTGAGTTTTGAGATTCATTGTGCCCTCCTCCTAAGACTAACTCTAAGAGTACATCAGGAGCCTCCCAAGCTCACAACTAAGCATTTGGGCAGCCCTCATCCAGTCACCCCTTCTCCCAACTTTGGGAGAAGAGCGTATCTTCACTAGCCTAAGTGCAACCTCAAAGGTGTTTTTGGGCTTTTTTAAGAGTGCGATCGCTTATCCTGACAATCAGGAGCAATCCCCTCATTGAAGCCTCTGTTCCCCAGCAGTGAGCTACAATAGCTCTGAACCCCTCATGATTGAGTTTAATTTTATAGGATGCGTTCTTTTTGTTGCATAACCGGAACGGTAAAGCATCCAGCCTAAAGAAGGCTTAATCCAAGTCATCCTGTGTAAGCTAAAGCCTTTGCCAAAGTTGCCCAGATGTCAGGCTGTTTAGGCAGTGGATGGTTTAAAGGTTCGCAAACGACGATACCTTCACGGTCGGAGTTGGCCAAGATTTGTCGTTGTCTAATCTGAAAATAGGGAGAAAGACTTTTGGAGAGGGAGGAGAAGCATTTTCATCAGGACAGTTGTGGGCTATTCCCCATGGAATCTAACTTGTAGTACTTGATACTACTAAAAATTACGTAAATAATACAAACATTGTCAAGAGAGTGGCAGCAGTCTTGTTAGTCACGAGCAAATGGGTGCGATCGCTAATACAAGGGAGTGGGGAGTAGGGAGTGG
>DNXU01000402.1:5295-8637 GCA_003505715.1 Cyanobacteria bacterium UBA8803
ACACCGCACCTACCGTTCAGTAACAGCCGTTCAAAACGTTTCGTTTGAAATTGCGCCGGGTGAGGTCGTCGGTTTTTTAGGGCCTAACGGCGCGGGTAAAACTACCACCCTTAAAATGCTTACTGGTCTCATTCACCCATCAGGGGGTCGCGTCAGAGTCGCCGATCATATCCCGTTCAAGCGCCAAGCTCACTTTTTGCAGAAGATTACCCTAGTCATGGGGCAAAAGCAGCAGCTACTCTGGGACTTACCAGCCTTAGATTCTTTAAGAATTAACGCTGCTGTTTATGGTATTTCCCCCAGACAGTTCGAGTATCGAGTCAGCGAACTCTCAGAAATGCTGGCTCTAGAAGGCAAGCTAACCCAGCCCGTGCGGAAACTTTCTCTAGGGGAACGCATGAAAGCCGAACTTTTAGCAGCGCTTCTGCACCAACCTCAAGTCCTTTTCCTAGATGAGCCTACTTTAGGTTTGGATGTTAATGCCCAACTGGGGGTACGGGACTTTTTGCGGGAGTACAATCAGCGCACGGGAGCCACCATCCTTTTAACCAGTCACTACATGGCAGATATTACTGCCCTCTGCCAACGGGTACTGCTGATTTACGAAGGCCACATGATTTACGATGGCAGTCTGGAAGGGTTATTGGATCGCTTTGCCCCCTATCGGGAGGTAAAGGTAGAACTAGCCCAACCGTTATCAAATGTAGAAACTTTCCGTCGCAACGTCTCTAAGTCCTATGGCGAACTCGAAGCGGTAGAAGGTCTAGAGGTGCGGTTCCTGGTAAGACGCGAGGCACTCACTAGCACTGTTGCTCGGATTTTGGCTGAATTGGACGTGGTGGATTTAAGTGTCACTGACCCACCAATTGAAGAAGTAATCGGTCGCGTTTTCCGTGCTGGAGTTGTCTCATGAACCAAATTCTCAGAACTGCCAAAACTCTCCTCTCGGTTTACTATGCCCACATGCTGGAGTATCGAGCCGAGCTATTTTTATGGGCGCTCTCAGGCAGCTTGCCTCTCATTCTCATGGGTGTGTGGATACAGGCATCCCAGGGGGGACAATTTGGTTTGGAGCCTGCGGATTTTGCACGTTATTTTCTGATCGTTTTTGTCGTTCGCCAATTTACCACAGTTTGGGTCATTTGGGAATTTGAAAAGGAAGTCATACAAGGGCGTCTGTCCCACCGACTCCTACAACCGATCGACCCCGTATGGCACCATGTCGCCTCCCACCTATCGGAACGACTTGCCCGTCTGCCTTTTGCCTTAGCACTAGTAGGTTTGTTTTTCTTGCTCTATCCCCAAGCCCTGTGGCTACCGAGTCTTACTAATCTATTACTCTTTGGGGTGGCCGTAATCATTGCGTTTACCCTGCGCTTCTTAATCCAATACACCTTTGCCCTATTATCATTCTGGACTGAACGAGCCAGTGCGATCGAACAATTCTGGTTTTTGTTCTACTTATTTCTTTCTGGGTTAATCGCGCCCTTAGAAGTCTTTCCCCCAGAGGTACGGCAGGTAGCGCTGTGGACGCCCTTTCCTTATGTGATTCACTTCCCAACAGCGCTGTTAATCGGATTACCTGTAGATTTCTGGCGAGGTTTATTGGTAATGCTGGTCTGGAGCCTGTTATTTTTCATCGGCAACCGTTGGTTATGGCGTCAGGGACTAAAACAGTATTCAGGTATGGGAGCTTAATTAGGATTCACTTTGTCAAAAAGGGTGCGTTAAGAAGAACGGTAACGCACCCTACAGAACTGCTGTTCTTAAGATGATTTATTTTGACGAAATTCCTAACTCATACTGCTTCTGGGAATGTCCGCTTAAATTCAGCTATTAAATCTTCTAGTTCTTCTAGAGCTTGATTCACATCAATTCTCAGAGTACCTAGATTGGGTTGTTCCAAAAGCTGGATTAGAGTTTCGCGCTTACTCTCGATTACGGCAATTCTTGCCCGAAGTGTTTGGATATCCATAGGTTTTTATTTTACCTCCTCTGGCCTTCAGCCATCATTTATTTCCCCTATACTTAACTTAGCATTATATCGGTAGATGCTAAATGTCTGCTCGCAAAAACTTGGCCTTGAGAATCAATAATTTATGAACTCTCTCAACCCAATGCTTTATCTAATACCAGAAATCCCAAATTGCTTGAATCTCCCCGGAAATTTTAGAGTAACTAACTCAGGAAAGGAGGGCGTTTTGGCTCAGTAGACTTATTCTTTTTAATCGCCTCAGCAATAAAACGCTTGAGAGCTTTTTCGCGGTTTTTCATGAAAGCCGACCAAAAGCCTGGTTGGAACTCATCCATCGTTTTCGCCAAAGCCCAAACATCTACCGCTAGGATATTGTAAAGAGTTTCATCCTCCCGCTGTAAAGAAGTGATCTGCTCTTGCAGAAGGCGACTTGGTTTGGGAGCTTGTTGATTGTCTTGTTTAATCATTTTAAAGACTTTCCTATGGGAAAACAACGGCAGACAAAAACAAAACCTGATTTATAAACAATAATGAAGCCTGTACCCCTGCTAAGGAAAGAGGATACTTGACCAATAACTGCACGGCGACACACCCTACCTCAAAAAGAAGTGTTGTGCGTCTTCAATGAAAACTGTTGGGGAAATAAATACCGCAACCCTCGCCTTCGCTGGGTGTCTAATCACCAAGGCGATATCAAAAGTACAGACTTGATGCAACCCGCCGTTCAGATGCCACCCCCTGGGAAGGATAATAAATCTAAAGTGCTTGCTGTTTAGATAGCTTAATAAAGATGTTACGCCAAATTTCCTTAGGAACGTTAGGGTTGTCCGTTGGCGGCTTGCTTGCCCTCACAGGCTTTGTGGCCTACGCTACCGATAATGCCACCTTAAATCTAGTTGGATTTTTCTACGGCATTCCCCTATTATTGGGAGGTCTTGCCCTCAAAGCCTCTGAATTAAAGCCTGTTCGCTTCAGCCAACCGACACCGCCATCAGTCCTCAAACTGCGAGAACTTACAGCCACCCCCATCCAAAACCAGATTCGCAAAGATGTGATGCGGTATCGCTACGGCCAAAAAGCTCATCTTGATGAGTCCCTCGAACGTCTACAGCTATCTCCTACGGATGAGGAACGACCAGTGTTAAAGGGTTTGCGAGAAAACGAGGTGGATGGTAATTATACCTTAGTTCTAGAATTTGCTTCACCCCTAATTTCTTTGGAAATGTGGCAACAAAAACGGGAAAAGATCGAGAAATTCTTCGGACCTGGCATCCGAGTTGAATTATCCCAACCTGAGGAGGAACAAGTTGATGTAGCCCTGATTACCACACCTCAAGCTGGATAGAGTTGTTGGTTGTTGGTTGTTG
>DNXU01000402.1:8912-10446 GCA_003505715.1 Cyanobacteria bacterium UBA8803
AACAACAAACAACAAACAACCAACAACAAACTACTTTTCCAAACGGACTACATACCACTGTAAATATTCTCCAGGCCCGACATCGAACTCACAGAAGGTTTCCATCAGGTATTGAGCTTGTTCCTCCAGTGATGAGAACTTCTGTAAATCTAGCGGTAAGTTATCCTGCTGAGTTGCTAAAACTGCCTTGAGTTTTTCTAAGAGTTCTGCTGGTGTCAGAATTTGTTCGGGTTGGTTGGTTTCGAGGACAACATAAGCGTCCTCTTGGAACATGATTGAATCTCTCATGGTTCATTCTGAGCCGAAGTTAGGTATGGTCTAAAGAGAAAGGAAGCGAAGGGGTAATATTATGTCCGATTGATTAACCCTAATAAAACCTTCGTTGGGTGAGTTTTGACTTAAGACATAGCTGTAAAGCCCATAATATTGGTCGCCAAACCTGCCCCTACATAGCAATAGAAAGGTGAAGAAGCAGTTTTTAACCTCTCCCTCTCTCTATTCCCACTCCCCGATTCCCTACTACGCATTCAAGGCAACAGGTTCTACAGCAAAAAAGGTAGCTGCTATTTGGTCTCCTACCCCATTAATTTCTATCTGCATCTGATTTAAAAATTCGTGTAAACCAGTCTCAACAACGTCCTCCATTGTCAAATAACCCAGTTGGGCACATACTCGGCCTAAAGCACGTTCGGTGGGATTGCACCAAGTTCCTATGGGTGTGCTGGTAATTTGGTGCAGGGATTGTTCTGCTTGTCCCAGACAGAAGTGAATCGAACGGGGAAATTGACGGTTCAAGATGAGAAATTCAGCTACGGCGTTTGGAGTAATCCGGCGCTGACATTTGCGGTACATTTCATAGGCACTAGCCGATTTGAGCAGTGCCATCCATTGAATTTGATCTAATGGGGTTCCCACCCACTCCACAGAGGGCAGTAAAACAAAATACTTAACATCCAAAATCCTGGTTGTTTTATCCGCCCTCTCCAACAATCGACCCAATTGGCCGAAATGCCAACCTTCATTATGGGTCATGGTGGCATCCATCACCCCAGCAAAGCGATGGCTAGAGAGTTTGACCCTTGTGAAAAAATCCGGTAGCGTGCCCAAAGCTCCTGTTTGTGGAGCTTCCTTGACCATCCAGTAAAACGCATTGACTTCCTCCCACATCTCCGATGAGATAACTTCCCGAATCGAACGGGCATTCTCCCTAGCCATCTGGAGTACGGAAATAATCGAGTTGGGATAATCGGAGTCAAAAGTCAGAAAGCGAATCACGTTTTCCGCTGTTGCCTCACCATAGCGATCGCGGAAAAATTCCAAATCACCTGTAGTCCTCACCAGAGGGTCCCACTGCTGGGTCATTCCCTCTGGCAAATCGAGCATCAAGTTCAGATTAACATCTACAAAACGAGCTACATTTTCTGCTCGTTCAATATAACGATTGAGCCAGTAGATAGAATCAGCAACCCGACTTAGCATATTTGTTGTTTGTTGTTGGTTGTTTGTTGTTGGTTGTTTGTTGTTAGTTGTTTGT
>DNXU01000402.1:10659-33985 GCA_003505715.1 Cyanobacteria bacterium UBA8803
CAACCAACAACCAACAACAAATTTAATGATTTAGTACCCAGGTATCTTTGCTGCCGCCGCCTTGGGAGGAATTGACTACTAGGGAACCCTTTTTGAGGGCAACTCTGGTTAATCCTCCCGGATGGACGTGAATCTCATTGCCTCTATGGAGAATGTAAGGGCGCAGGTCTACATGCCGTCCTTCTAGATGGTCATCTACTAATGTCGGTACTCGTGAGAGACAGAGGGTAGGTTGGGCAATGTAATTGCGAGGTTCGGCAAGAATGCGCTGTGCAAAAGCTTCTCTTTCTACCGCAGTAGATGTGCAACCAACTAACATACCATAGCCGCCCGATTCATTAGCAGATTTGACTACTAACTCTTCTAAGTGATTCAGTACATAATCGCGATCGTGTTCTTCCCAGCAAAGATAGGTTGGTACGTTAGCTAGTAATGGTTCCTCTCCCAAGTAATAGCGAATCATTTGGGGAACATAAGCATAGATTACTTTATCATCTGCTATCCCTGTCCCTGGGGCATTTGCTAACCCTACCCGTCCCTGTCGATATACCTCCATCAGTCCCGGCACCCCTAACACGGAATCGGAACGAAACACCATTGGATCTAAAAAATCATCATCCACTCGGCGATAGATCACGTCTACCCGGCGCAATCCCTTAGTGGTGCGCATTTGCAGATAGCCATCCACTACCACCAAATCTCGGCCTTCTACCAGTTCCACTCCCATTTGCTGAGCTAAAAAGGAGTGTTCAAAATAGGCTGAGTTGTAAATGCCGGGGGTGAGTACCACCACCGTCGGGTCAGATAAATGGGGGGGAGCTAAATTTAACAGAGTTTCCAGCAAATGACTGGGGTAGTCGTCTACTGGTTGAATTGCCATTGTCTGGAAGATTTCCGGAAAGGTACTTTTCATCACCCGGCGGTTTTCCAGCACATAGGAAACCCCTGAGGGCACCCGTAAATTATCTTCCAGTACGTACCACCGACCATCGCGATCGCGCACTAAATCCGTACCCGTAACGTGACACCAGATTCCAGCAGGTGGTTTCAAGCCAACACAAGGCTTGAGAAAACCCTTAGCAGAATAAACCAGATCGGGGGGGACTTTACCATCGTTGAGGATGTGGCGATCGCCATATACATCTGCCAGGAAGAGGTTGAGGGCGGCAATACGCTGTTTGAGGCCGCTTTCGAGCCATGTCCACTCCTGAGCCGAGACAATCCGGGGAATGATATCAAACGGAAACACCCGTTCTATACCCTGGTTATCACTGTAAACATTGAAAGTTACGCCCAACTTGAGCAGAGCAATTTGGGCAGTGTCTCGGTGTTGCTGCAACTCGTCAGGTTGCAAACCCTGCATCCATTTAATCAAAGGCTCTGCTGACGGTCGGGGCTGCCCTTTGGCTAGGAACAGTTCATCGTAGAAATCCCCTGGATCGTAAGCTTCCAATTGCACAGTCAGCCCTCCTACGCCCTATGTATTACAACCCTATGTATTACAAGATTGTCTTAAATGCGCTGGAGAACTGTAGCGACCATTACATTTTTCTGGCAGCGAAGACAAATTATGGAAAATCCTAATAGTTGCCTCAAGGGGTTTGCGATCGCCTCTGTTGTAACTGCTGAACAAACTCCGCGTGTTCTGCTGAGTGCAACCCCTCTTGCAGTTTTGCCAACACTGTTACCATATCTCCTGATAGCAACGATGCTACTGCCAACCACAAGCCTGGAAATCTGCGGCTTTTAATAACACCCGCCCCATCTGCCTCTAGGGGGATATATTCACCAGCTTGCAGGCTAAACCAATCCAATTTGTTTTCTACCACCCGCCAGACAATGTATTCTTGCACGCCATTGCGTCGATAAACTCGCTTCTTGTCGTGCAGATCGATTGAAGCACTGCTAGCAGCAACTTCTGCCACTAACTCTGGTGCCCCTTCTATATAATCATCCTCATCTATTCGAGATTGCCCTCCGCATCTGGCATCAATCAGCAGAACTACATCGGGTTGGGGTTCGTTATCTAAATCGAGGCGAACCGTTGGAGTATCTCCCAGCCGCAGACCGGGGGTTGCCACTTTGTAAGTACCACACCAGATAATCAAATTACCATGTGGTTCGGCATGGGGTTCAAAACGCAGAGGAGATGCCACGTAAACGATTCCTTCAATCAATTCGGCTTTTTTAAGTTGAGCCATAGCCTGGTAACGGCGCTCAAATTCTGCTCTGGAGAGGCGATCGCCACTCTCAAGGGGGACTGAGGAAAGAGTGCGATCTGGTGGCGCAGGTAGGAGCGTCATGGCAGTATCACCTTGAGAAGGTTTTGTATTTATCATAACTATACGTTTTCAAGGATGGATAACCGCTAGACCTGTCTTGCAAGTCGGGAATGGAGGAATTAGGCTTTCATTCTTTGTTGTAAGCCCCAGCTCATGGGGGGTCTTGCACCATTTTCAAGCTTGTGTCATAACCGCCAGAGAATTAATTCTCTGGCTAATAGCTCAAGTCCACTGAAGTGGACTTCAATTAAAACCCTTCCTGCGGCAGGTTTTATTATGGGTGATTTGCCTGACATCATATCAGTCCCCTTGCGGGGATTTAGCTAGCGGAAAGACTGCCATCTGAAACATTGACTAAGAGAGGATTCTATAGAGGGTTTTCGCAAACCTCTTTTTTAACCTCATCTCAGCCTTACTTATTGAAAGTAATTCTCATTACTTAGTAAATTTGGGCTTACCCAATTATAGGATAATAGCCTTATAGGATAATAGCCTTGTCTTGGCGAGGTTTTTCTGAACCGTAAGTTAATTGTACGCTTTACTGCCCTACTACCTCCGCATCCAAAACATAAACTCGCACCGAATCCTCTATACTCGGCCATTGCGACGGGGTACTTCCTCTCTTGGAATTGGCATCACCAGCACTTTATCTACCCGATTGCCATCCATGTCCATGACTTCAAAGCGCAATCCAGCCCATTCAAATCGATCCGTTGCCATTGGAATACGTCCTAGGTGGGTAATTACAAAGCCACCTAAGGTGTGATAATTGCCCCGTTGCTCTTTAGCGAACTCATCAATTTCTAACAGTTCAAAAAACTCTTCTACGGGCAACATCCCATCAAGCAACCAGGAACCATCTTCGCGCTGCAAGGCTTGCGGTTCTTCAACCCGATCGATAGTAGGGATATCGCCAACAATCTCTTCTAAAATATCATTGAGCGTCACCAATCCCTGAATTACACCGTATTCATCAACCACGATCGCAATATGATTGCCCGATTGCTTGAACAACTCTAAGATTTTTAACCCTGGTGTATTTTCTGGCACGTATAAGGGGCGCTGCAAGGCTACCGTTAGATCAAAGGGCTGATTGTTAAGACAACGAGCGAGGAGATCGTTAACTTGGACGATACCCAACACGTTATCTAGATCGCCCTGACACACCAAAAACCGAGAATGAGCGCTATCAATAACTATTTGACGGTTCGTTTCCATCGAGTCATCTAGATCCAGCCAAACAATATCAGGTCTCGGTGTCATCAAGGCACTGACGCGCCGATCTCCCAGACGGAACACGCGATTGAGCATTTCTTGTTCCGCTTCCTCAAACATGCCTGCCTCAGTGCCTTGCTCGATTAAGATTTTGATTTCTTCCTCGGTGACTTCTGGCTCGTCTCTAGGCACAATGCTCAATAGCCGCAGTACTAAATCAGTGGAGTAGCTTAACAGATGAACTGCTGGAGCCGCGATTTTAGCCACTAGTTTCATCGGTGAAGCTACTCCTGTGGCAATTTGTTCGGGACTGTTGAGCGCCAGTCGCTTGGGTACTAGTTCCCCAATTACCAGTGACAGGTAGGTGATCAGCAAAACCACACCAAAAAGTGCGATCGCATCCGAGTTAGCAGCCAAAGCTGGAATCCGTTTCAACTGAATCGCCAATTTTTCAGCCAAGGTAGCTCCCCCAAAGGCCCCGGCTAGAGTACCAATGAGGGTGATCCCAATCTGCACGGTAGATAGGAACTGATTGGGAGAATCGGCTAACTCTAAAGCATGACGAGCTTTGGTATTTCCCTGATTTGCTAGCTGTTGCAAACGCACCTTCCGTGCCGAGACAATCGCCATCTCCGACATGGAAAAGATACCGTTTAAGAGGATGAGCAGGAGAAGGAAGAAAACTTCGAGACTTAGAGAGGACATGGATTTAATAAATCGCTGGTGAGGTAAAAGTGCCCTTCACTTTACCAGTATCTAGCATCAAATAGGCAACGAACGTCACTCTCTTAAGGCCAGTCTTCTCAAGGTAGCACGGCTTCTAAAATAAGTAAGATAGGCCGCTAAGTATTGGCTTTCGTTATACTTGCAAAATGCATGTGGTGAACTGATGGCATTTTCTTCGATAGTTCGGACTCTAGAGCGAGCGCCTCTTACTAGTGAACTGTGCGTCGTACTGAACCGTCAAAATGCTCTGCATCTGAATGGCGTCCCCCGGCTGCCTAAAGGATTGGTGGCTTCTGCACTAGCTAAGGCACTCCAGTGCCATCTATGCGTTATCTGTGCCACCTTAGAGGAAGCCAGCCGCTGGACGGCACAACTAGAAGCTATGGGTTGGGAAACTGTTCACTTCTATCCCACCTCTGAGGCATCCCCCTACGAACCTTTCAATCCCGAATCGGAAATGACTTGGGGACAGATGCAGGTGTTGGCCGATTTAGTGATTAACGATGCGCCAGAATCCAACAACCACAAAAAAATTGCCATCGTCGCCACTCAAGCGGCACTGCAACCGCACCTACCGCCCGTAGATACCTTTAAGCCTTACTGCCTGATTCTGAAACAGGGGATGACTTGGGACTCGAAAACCGTTGACGAAAATTTAGCGCGGCTGGGTTACGAGCGAGTACCCCTAGTGGAAATGGAGGGTCAGTGGAGTCGGCGCGGTGATATTGTTGATGTTTTCCCTGTTGCTGCCGAATTGCCAGTACGGCTGGAATGGTTTGGGGACGATCTAGAACAGTTACGGGAATTTGACCCTGCGACTCAGCGTTCTCTGGATAAGATCGACCAGTTGATCCTCACACCCACTGATTTTAGCCCAATTATTACCGAATCCCTGAGCACTACCGAAGCTGCACAGGTTAAAGCCTATTTAGAACCAGAAGAACAAGCCGCCTGGGAGGCAGGCGGATCGCTAGAAGGTAGCCGCCGCTTCCTGGGAATTGCCTTTGATCGGCCAGCCTCTTTACTAGATTACTTACAAGAGCAGACCCTGATTGCCGTTGATGAACCAGATCAATGTCGCGCCCATAGCGATCGCTGGGTGGAACACGCTCGAGAACAACTAGTAACCCTTACCAACCCACTCCCCCCTTTACACTGCTCCTTTGAGGAGTCATTGCAAGTTAGGAACCAAGCATTACCTCAATTCCCCATCTTATACTTATCAGAACTAGTAGAAACAACCCAACAGAAAGCGATTAATCTGGCCAGCCGCCCCATCCCAGCCACTCCCCACCAATTTGCTAAACTGGCCGAGATAGTTCGGGGCGAACGCGATCGCGGTTTCTCGATCTGGTTAGTTTCTGCTCAACCCAGTCGTTCGGTTTCGCTGTTGCAAGAACATGATTGTCCGGCACAGTTCGTCCCTAACCCCCGCGACTATCCAGCCATTGACAAGTTACAAAGTCAGAAGACCCCAGTGGCGGTGAAATATTCGGGACTGGCGGAACTTGAGGGGTTTATCCTGCCGACGTTCCGGATTGCGATTATCACCGATCGGGAGTTCTTCGGACAGCATACCCTCGCTACACCCAGTTACGTCCGCAAGCGCCGCCGCGCAGCATCGACTCAAATTGACCCCAATCAGTTAAGTCAGGGAGATTACGTGGTTCACAAAAACCACGGGGTTGGCAAGTTTCTCAAGCTAGAAAGTTTGACTATTAATAGGGAAACTCGCGAGTATTTAGTCTTGCAGTATGCCGATGGCTTGCTCAGAGTAGCAGCTGACCAAGTGGGGGTACTCTCACGGTTTCGCAGTGCTGACAACCAGCCGCCCACCCTGAACAAGATGTCGGGCAAAGCGTGGGAGGCAACCAAAAATCGGGTGCGCAAGAGTATTAAAAAACTGGCTGTAGATTTGCTGAAACTCTATGCCCAGCGATCGCAGAAATCTGGTTATGCTTTCCCACCAGATTCTCCTTGGCAGGAAGAGTTAGAGGATTCTTTTCCCTACCAGCCAACGCCCGATCAGCTCAAAGCAGTGCAGGAGGTGAAGCGGGATTTAGAAAGCGATCGCCCCATGGATCGGTTGGTTTGCGGGGATGTGGGTTTTGGGAAAACGGAAGTGGCAATTCGTGCTATTTTCAAAGCGATTACAGCTGGTAAGCAAGTTGCTTTGCTCGCGCCCACGACTATTCTGACCCAACAACATTACCACACCCTTAAAGAAAGGTTTGCTCCTTACCCCATTAATGTCGGGTTGCTCAACCGTTTTCGCACTGCTCTAGAACGGAAAGAGATTCAACAACGCCTTACTACTGGGGAGTTAGATGTAGTAGTGGGTACTCATCAGCTACTGAGTAAGGGGGTAACATTTCGAGATTTAGGGTTGTTAGTGATCGATGAGGAACAGCGGTTTGGGGTTAATCAGAAGGAAAAGATTAAAAGTCTCAAAACTCAAGTAGATGTCCTTACCCTTACCGCCACCCCCATTCCCCGCACCCTTTACATGTCCCTCTCTGGAGTGCGGGAAATGAGTTTGATTACCACGCCACCCCCCTCGCGGCGTCCGATTAAAACCCATTTGGCTCCCTATGATAAGGAAGCAGTACGCACGGCCATTCGTACCGAACTAGACCGAGGGGGACAAGTGTTCTACGTCGTGCCGCGAGTCGAAGGTATCGAAGAAGTAGCTGCGCAATTGCGGGAGATGGTGCCGGGGGTAAGATTGGCGATCGCTCACGGTCAAATGCCGGAAGGGGAACTGGAAGCGACGATGCTCACCTTCAGTAATGGGGAGGCCGATATTTTAGTTTGTACCACCATTATTGAATCCGGGTTGGATATCCCCAGAGTCAACACGATTTTAATTGAAGATGCCCACAAGTTTGGTCTAGCTCAACTTTACCAGCTGCGGGGACGGGTCGGGCGGTCTGGAGTGCAAGCCCATGCCTGGTTATTGTACCCAAAGCACAGCTCACTTTCAGAAACAGCTCGGCAGCGCTTGCGAGCTATTCAAGAATTCACTCAGTTGGGTTCGGGGTATCATCTGGCCACGCGGGATATGGAAATCCGAGGCGTAGGTAATCTCTTGGGCGCAGAACAGTCGGGACAGATGGAGGCTATCGGCTTTGACCTCTATATGGAAATGTTGCAAGAGGCCATTCGGGAGATTCAAGGACAGGAAATTCCTAAGGTAGATGATACTCAAATCGATCTCAATCTCACGGCCTTTATCCCAGCTGACTATATCCCAGACTTAGACCAAAAGATGAGCGCTTATCGAGCAGTGGCAGCAGCAGCCTCAAAGGCTCAGTTGCTGCAAATTGCGGCAGATTGGAGCGATCGCTACGGTACAATTCCGCCTTCGGTGGAGCAATTGTTGCGAGTGGTGGAACTCAAACAGTTAGCCAAGTCCTTGGGGTTTAGTCGAATTAAACCGGAAGCAAAGCAGCATGTTGTCCTGGAAACGCCGATGGAGGAACCTGCTTGGAACTTGTTGAAAGAGAGATTACCTGACAATTTGCGATCGCGTTTTGTCTATTCTCCTGGAAAAGTAACGGTGCGAGGTTTGGGAGTTCTCAAAGCTGACCAGCAGTTAAAGAATCTAATTGACTGGTTAGGCAAGATGCAAGGAGCGTTACCGGAATCGACGTTAGTGTAAATTAAATGATGAACACCCGCGTTACACGGAACAGCATATGGCAACGCAGCAGACAACTGAGATTAAAATTGAGCGTCAACCAACTCAGGAACGCCTCAACCAGTTAAGGGTGTCAAGTTGGCCGATTTGGACAAAGGAAGTATCGGAATTCCCCTGGACTTATGACGAGCAGGAAACCTGCTATTTCCTAGCAGGGGATGTGGTTGTGACTCCGGATGGGGGTGAACCTGTGGCTATGGGTAAAGGGGATTTAGTGACATTTCCAGCAGGGATGTCTTGTACTTGGAACATTAGGAGTGATGTGAGAAAGCATTACCAGTTTGGGTAAGCGTTTTAACTGATGTAATAGCACATGTAACGGATGAGTAATATCAAATCCGTTGACATCGGTATAGTGGGTTTTTTAACGCTCCAGGAACGCAAAGTTTTTGGGATGATATCTCATAGGAGCTATCGGACAATTTTCCCTACACCCTACACCCTAGACAAAAATAATAGGAGACGGAACACAACAAGTAGTCCTAGCGGGCAAAAGTACACTTAATCGTCTCGAATACTGCCCAGAAACGGAAACTAATCGAGAGGAAAGCAGGTATCACCGAATTGGACATAACACAGCCGCCATAGAAAAGCTGTTTGTTGAATGGTTTTTAGAGTCATACACTAAACCCCCAAAAACAATTGTTTTAGACTTGGATGTAACAGATGACCAAGATATCCTATCCATCCTCCCAATCTGAAAGCAGGGTTAACAAGCCAGGAAGCCGTAAGACTATAGCTATCCCCAACAATGCTGTTACTGTTTCCATTAAAGGGATCATTGGTAATGGCACTACTTGTACCAATTACCCTGAAATAGTTGATTTGGATAACCAACCATACAGTTGGCAATCGATCCTAGCCATTCACGAAATCATCAAGTGTCATTGCAATATTGCAAATGAAGTTGATCACTTGGCAATGACAACACCCGCTCAGTTACACAGGAGTCATGAGGCGCTCACGACTGGCAGAGCCAGCACTTGATGTTGCCACATAGCTAGTCATCAGGTTTTTGTAGTCAGGAATAAACCCTGCAAGGAGATTACCTAGCCCTTTTGCATGACTGTTTGCACAAATTCAATATAGGTGGTCGCCTTCAAGCTGTCGCCTATAGCAAGTTAAATTTTTTACAGTGCAATTTGATAGATTAACCATGCCATCGCGGAGTAGAAGGCTGGCTCTAACTTAAGTTAGAATCCGAATTTGATCGAAAGTACATTCATACAACCGATCGACCATCAATGTCTGAATGCAAAATCCGGTAGCGATGTCCCACACCTTATGATGCGGGCGACGACCTGTTTGCCCCCCGGATGAAGCGGCTGTCACTACGAGCTATTGCCGTGAACCGACGACGACAGACCCTGGCTGCCTCAACGCTTCAGCAATACGGCTCTCGATTCCGAGGTAGCCTGTGGAAGATCTTGAATGTATCTCTGCCTTCCAGGCTATTTCCCATGCCCTTGCCTCACACCAGTCTGATTGGCTACTGAGTTGAGCAATTACAAGTCAAGATATGAAGATCTACACAAGGAGCTTTATATTCTGGAGTTTGGCAAGCGATATACTTTGGGAAACGGATGACAGTCCTTCATCGGGGGAGCATTCAATGATTACCCTGCCTGGAATTACTATCCACAGCAAAATCTATGAGAGCTTAGCTTCTTTGGTGTATCGGGGTATCAGAGAGCAAGATAACTGTGCAGTGATTGCCAAAGTTCTCAAGCAGGATTATCCCTCTCCTCAGGAATTAACTCGCTATCGGCAGGAGTATGAAATTACTCGTTTTCTCAACATTGAAGGCGTAGTCAAGGCATACAGCCAACAAGACTACCAGCGCACGCTGGTTCTTCTTTTGGAAGACTTTGGTGGAGAGTCTTTAGAATGCTGGATGCGGCAACAATTAGACTTCTGTCCCGTGCCGTTGTCGTTTTTTTTGAATATGGCGATCGCCACTACTGATACTCTAGGCAAAATCCATGCCGCTCATGTCATCCATAAAGACATTAATCCTGGCAACATTGTCTTTAATCCGAGGACTGGCGTTGTCAAAATCATTGATTTTGGCATTGCCACTCGCTTCAGTCGCACCAATCCCACATTCAAAAGTCTCCATCTTCTAGAAGGAACCCCCGCCTATTTGTCGCCAGAGCAAACCGGGCGAATGAACCGGATGCTCGACTATCGCACCGACTTTTATTCACTGGGTGCAACCTTCTACAAACTGTTGACGGGACAATTGCCGTTTCCCACCAGTGATCTCCTGGAACTAGTCCACTGTCACATTGCTACACCGCCGATTCCCCCGCATGAATTGAATGCCACGATTCCCCAACCTGTTTCAAACCTAATTTTGAAACTGATGGCAAAAAATGCAGAGGATCGTTATCAAAGTGCCTGGGGCATCAAAGCGGATCTAGAGCGCTGTGCCCAACAACTGGCACAGATGGGTCAGATTAACACCCTATCGTTGGGACTGCAAGATGTTTCCGAGCAGTTCCGCATTCCTCAAAAACTGTATGGGCGAGAAGCGGAGATTGCAGCATTATGGGTAGCGTTTGACAGAGTGGCAGGGAGTAAGGCAGTCCGTGAAATGATGCTGGTCTCTGGTTATGCTGGCATCGGCAAAACAGCATTGGTACAGGAACTCTTTAAACCGATCACCGCAAAGCACGGCTATTTTATCTGGGGTAAATTTGACCAATTCCGGCGCAATATTCCCTACAGCGCGATCGTCGATGCCCTGCAAAAATTGGTGCGGCAACTATTGGGTGAACCCAATGAACGGGTGGAAGTATGGCGATCGCGCCTGCTCACTGCTCTGGGCAGCAACGGACAAATCATCATTGATGTCATCCCCGAAGTTGAGTTAATCATTGGCAAGCAGTCGCCTACCCCTGAAGTTGGAGCAACTGAGGCACAGAATCGCTTCAATCTCACGTTTCAAAGGTTTGTGCGGGCGTTTTGTGCAAAAGAGCATCCCCTGGTGATCTTCTTAGACGATCTACAGTGGATCGATTCTGCGACGTTGAAGTTAATCGAACTCATCTTACTTGATAAGCAAATCCAGTATCTGTTTTTGATCGGAGCTTACCGAGATAACGAACTGACTCCAACGCATCCGTTGGTCTTAACGCTAGAGAGCCTGCGAAACCAGGGAGCAGTATTCCAGGAAATCATCCTGACCCCCTTAACACTGGAACCGTTGAGTCAACTGATAGCTGAGACATTACATCACAATCCTGATATCGTTCGCTCCCTAGCCCAAGCTGTGTCACGTAAAACGGAGGGCAACCCTTTCTTTGTTGGTGAATTTTTGAAGCTGCTACATAGCGAAAACCTGTTGACCTTTGATGCCCAACAGTTGAGTTGGCAGTGGAACCTAGCAGAGATTGAAGCTCAAGATATCACCGATAATGTGGTGGAGTTACTGCTGCGTCAGTTGCAAAAATTGCCGGGAGCAACACAGCAAACTCTCTGCATCGCGGCTTGTGTCGGGGCTGAATTTGATTTAGAGACGTTAGCCATCATTTGCGAAAAATCACCGAAAGCAATTTTCCAGGATCTACTAGCAGTAATACAAGCGGGATTAATTCAACCTTTGTCTGAATTGGACGAAGATTTGTTGGTTCAAGAGTATAAGTTTCTGCACGATCGCGTTCAGCAAGCGGCTTATGCTTTGATTGATGAATCGCAGAAACAGGTTGTTCATCTCCAAATCGGTCGCAATTTGCTCGAAAAAACTTCACCAGAGCAACGATCCGATCGGCTGTTTGAAATCATCGATCATCTCAATCAAGGACTTAAGCTAGTCACTGCTCGATCAGAACGAACTGAAATTGCCAGATTGAACTTAATGGCAGGTCAGAAAGCAAAGGCAGCAACGGCTTATGAAGCAGCGCTTCAGTATTTCAATACAGGGCTTAAACTGCTTGATGGGGAAAGTTGGCAGCGTGAGTATGACCTAACTTTGGTGTTGCATTCAAAGGCAGCAGAGGCAGCCTACCTCAGCGGTCACTTTGACGAAATGGAGCGGCTTGCAGAAGCAGTGCTTAACTGTGCGAAGACGATGCTCGATACCGTGAAAGTTTACGATAGCAGGATTCAAGCATGGCTGTCGCGGGGAGACCCTAAAGAAGCCCTGAAAACTGGCTTGGAAGTGCTGCAACGCTTGGGAATTCGTTTAGTGGAAGCTCCAAGTCAGTTAGATGTTCAAGCAGGATTAGAGGAAACCGCTTCACGATTGGCTGGGCGGGAAATCGAAGATTTGATTGATTTGCCAGAGATGACTGAACCTGTGTCACTGGCAGCAGTCTACATTTTAGTAGGCATATATACTCCCGCTTTTATTTCGACACCCGCTCTGATGGTGCTGATTATATGCAAGATAGTGAATTTATCGATCGCCCATGGAAACGCGATCTGGTCGCTGCTTGGTTATGTTGGCTATGGCATGATCCTATGTGGCGTTGAACAAGACTTTGAACTGGGCTATCGATTTGGCAAATTATCCTTAAATTTAGCGAAACAATCAAATAACAAGAGAGGTAATTGCAAAGCATTGATGATGGTGAGTTTCCATATCATTCTCTGGAAAGACCATCTTAAAGAAACGTTCCCTGGCTTTGCTGAAGCTTGGCAAAGCGGTATAGAAAGTGGAGAGTTTGAATTTGCGGGTTATTCTGCAATTGGCCTATGTTATTACCCCTTTTATGCAGGACAAGAACTGACAGAACTGGAACAACAAACCGCGATTTATCGGAAAGCCACCCATCAAATTAGACGAGAGACTCCTGCCACCTGGCTGGTAATGTTGCAACAAACGATCCTGAACCTGCGAGGTCAATCTGAAACCCCAAGTCGCTTAGTGGGTGGTCTCTACGACGAAGAGCAAGCACTGTCATGGACGATCGCGGCAAAGGATGGAACTGGCCTTCACTTCTTTTACTTAAATAAGCTGATTTTATGCTACCTGTTCGGAGAGTATGAGCAAGCTGCAAAAACGGCTACTTTGGTAGAACCGTATTTAAACACAGCCACAGGATTAATGTCTGTTGCTGTATTTCGTTTCTATGACTCCCTAATCGTTCTGAGCGTGTTGGCAAATGCTGCAAACTCTGAAAAAGCATCCTGGTTGAATCGCGTTAATGCCAATCAGGAGAAGATGCAGAAATGGGCATACCACGCCCCCATGAATTTTTTGCATAAATACCATTTAATCGAGGCAGAGAAAGCGCGAGCTTTAGGGCAATTTCTTGAGGCTGAAGAGTTTTATGAACGGGCGATCGCAGGTGCTGCTGAAAATGAGTATATCCAGGAAGAAGCATTAGCTTATGAATTAGCGGCTAAACACTATCTAGCGCGAGGTCGAGAAAAAATTGCTCAAACCTACATGAAAGAGGCGCACTATTGCTACGATCGCTGGGGCGCAACCGCTAAAGTCAAAGACTTAGAAACTCGCTATCCACAATTCTTTCCTCAGTCGTCTAGAGCTGCTTCCACATCAATTCCTATTACTGCTGAAACTATCACTAATCCCTTCCATACCGCTTTCGATTTAGCAGCAGTGATGAAAGCTTCACAGGCGATTTCTCGTGAAATTGAACTGAAGCAATTGCTGCGATCACTGATGCAAATTGTAATCGAGAATGCTGGCGCACAAACCGGATATCTAATTTTAGAAAACTTAGGAGAATGGTCGATTGAAGCGGTTTGTGAACTCAATACCGACGAGAATGCTTGTGCGACTCAGGTGTTACAGTCTATTCCAATTGCCGATCAATTGCCAGAATCAATCATTCAATATGTGATTCGGACTCTGAAGCCTGTCACCTTAAATGATGCGACTCGTGAAGGTGCTTTTATTAATGAGCCATACATTCAACAGAACCAGCCTCAATCTGTTTTCTGTTTGCCGCTGCTGAATCAAGCCAAGCTGGTCGGTGTAGTGTATTTAGAAAATCGGTTGGCAACTGGAGTATTTACACCAGAGCGATCGCAGGTCTTGCAGCTATTATCGACTCAAGCAGCGATCGCCATCGAAAATGCCAACCTTTACTCAGAACTACGGACTAAGGAAAGCAAGATCACCCAGTTCCTTGAAGCGATTCCGGTGGGAATTGCGATCGTGGATGCGACGGGTTGCCCTTACTATGCCAACCAATGCGGCAATCAACTTCTGGGCAAAGAAACTGATACTTCCATAGCACCGGAGCAGATCTCAGAGGCTTATCAGCTTTATGTAGCGGGAACGGATCAAATCTATCCAGCGGAGAGCTTGCCTATTGTGCGGGCATTAAGGGGCGAACGCATTAGGATTGAAGATATAGAAATTCGTCGAGATCATGTCACAATTCTAATTGAGGCACGGGGAACACCAGTTTTCGATCAACAGGGCAATATCACTTATGCGATCGCTACCTTTCAGGACATTACAGAGCGCAAACAAGCCGAGAAACTCCTAGCCGACTACAACTGCACTTTAGAGAAACAGGTCGCAGAACGAACTGCTGCGTTACAACGCAGTGAAGCCAAGTTCCGAGCTATCTTTGAAAACTCGCAGATCGGCATCTTCCGAGTCCGCATCTCGGATGGATTAATTCTCGATGCCAATCAACGCTTTGCCAATCTGTATGGCTTTGACTCACCAGAGGCGATGATTGGGCTTGAAAGCACCACAAGCTACTATGTAAATCCCAGCGAGCGCCAACAGTTCCTTGAGTTGCTGAAGCGTGATAAGGAAGTGCGAAGCTATGAAGTCCAGATGCGAAAACGAGATGGGACAGTCTTCTGGGGACTTTTCTCTTCCTATCTGAATGCAGCTAATGGATACGTCGAAGGCGTGATTGCGGATATTAGCGATCGCAAGCAAGCAGAAGCCGCTCTACAAACGAGTGAAGAACGACTACGCTTAGCATTAACCGCTTCAAATCAAGGACTTTACGATCTCAATATCAAAACTGAAGAAGTCGTGATTAACCCAGAATATGCTTTGATGCTGGGCTACGATCCAGCAACATTTCACGTGACCAAATCTACGTGGATTGAGAGTTTGCATCCTGACGATAGAGAATCAGTGCTTGCAGTTTACCATGCTTGTATTACTGGAGAAGTCCCCAGCTATCAGGCAGAGTATCGCCATCGTACCCAGGATGGTCAGTGGAAATGGATTCTTGCTGTCGGCAAAATTGTTACCTGGAATGAATTCGGTGAACCCATCCGAGCGTTGGGAGTTGTTACGGATATCGACGATCGCAAACGGGCTGAAGCAGCCTCGATTTTAGAAGAACGTAACCGCATGGCACGCGAAATTCACGACACACTCGCTCAGGCGTTTACAGGCATTCTGGCTCAGGTAGGCGCTGCAAAACAGGTGCTAACAGATGATTTAGAAGCAACTGAGGCACATCTAGACCTGATCAAAGAATTGGCACGAACTGGACTGACTGAAGCGCGGCGATCGGTTGTCGCGCTCCGTCCTCAGCTTTTGGAGGAAGGCAGTTTACAGAGCGCTCTCCATCGTCTCGTTGCTCAAACCAGAGCGGCTGCAAACGATACCACTTTGTATTATGAGGTCAAGGGGACAGCGTATGCTCTATCAACTGAAGTCGAGAGTAACCTGCTGCGGATGGGGCAGGAAGCCTTAACCAATGCGATTAAACATGCCAATGCTGACGAAATTCGAGTCGAGCTAAGATACGATCGCGAACAGGTTTGCTTACGTGTGAAAGATAATGGGCAGGGCTTTGGAGTCGGGAATATTCCAGCCTCTGAGGGTTTTGGCTTACTCGGCATGAGCGAACGGGCAGAGCGCATCGGCGCACAACTCACGATTAGAAGTCAACCTGGACAAGGAACGGAGATTATTGTCACCGTCAATTGGAAGTAGTATCACGATGAGCCAAGCCACAACCATTCGGGTTCTGATTGCGGACGATCACGCCATTTTTCGGCAAGGATTAGCCACGATTATTGACCGTGATCCAGAGATGCAGGTGATTGCCCAAGCCGAAAATGGGGAACAAGCGATCGCACTATTTGGGGAACATCAACCGGATGTTACACTCATGGATTTGCGAATGCCGGAAGTGGAAGGAGTTACTGCCATCGGCGTAATTTGTGCTGCTGCTAAATCGGCTCGGATTATTGTCCTGACCACGTATGACAGTGACGAAGATATTTATCGAGGATTGCAGGCAGGCGCAAAAGGATACCTGTTGAAAGAAACTGAACCTGACGAGCTTCTAAACGCCATTCGTACCGTTCATCGGGGGCAGAAGTACATTCCGCCCGATGTGGGAGCAAAGTTGGTACAGCGCCTCAGCAATCCAGAACTGAGTGAACGAGAACTGGCGGTACTCCGTTCACTAGCACAGGGGATGAGTAATGCCGATATTGCGACTGCTTTGAGTATCGGTGAAGGCACGGTCAAATCTCATGTCAATCGAATTTTGAATAAGTTAGATGTTAGCGATCGCACTCAAGCTGTGATTGTTGCTGTTAAACGCGGCATTGTGAATTTGTAGGGTGTACTTTCGATCGAATTCGGATTCTAACTTAAGTTATAACCAGCCTTCTACTCCGCGATGGAATGGTTACTCTATCAATTTGTACTGTAAAAGTTTTAACTGGCTATAGACGACGGCTTAAAAGCGATCTCCTATATTGAATTTATTCTGAAAGAAGCTGAGTACTAGAACTGCCTACACTTCAGATAGCTAGAGATAGCTAGGAAAAAATGACATTGACTGAATTTGAATCAAAAAGGAGACAAACCCATGAGCAACACCATCGACACCATGATCGATCCCAACGACGCCGTGCTGCTGCTGATTGATCATCAGAGCGGACTCTTCCAACTTGTGCGTGACATCGAACTCTCAGTCCTCCGCTCAAATGTCACGGCACTCGCCAAGATTTCCCGCCACAACCAAGATGGTTGATACTCTTATTGCTACTGCACTTGATTTAGTCAATCCTCAGCATTTACGACACTGGTTTACAAGCTGCTGCTACTGTACTTCGTACTGAAACACACAAAGCTATCATGAACAAGCTTGTTGAAAAGATTGCCCTGAACCTCGATAGTACAGGCAACTTTAAATTAGGAATTGGTCAAGCTTATCAGGCAATCTTTAATAATGCTAATGATGCCATTTTTATCTGTGATATTAGCACTTTGGAATTTCTCGACATTAACCAGCAAGCCTGCAACTTGTATGGTTATACACGAGAAGAAATGCTCCAGTTGAGCATCAATGATTTGGCTTCAGGAGAGCCGCCCTACACTCAAATTGAAGCCATACAAAGGATTGAAAAAACTGTAACAACAGGAGAACCTCAGAATTTTGAATGGTTATTCAAGCGTAAGACAGGTCAGCTATTCTGGGGTGAGATTAACATCAAATCTACGGTTATCGGCAATCGAAACTGCTTATTAGTAACGGTACGAGATATTAATCAACGCAAGCAGATTGAAGAAGCCTTACGGCAATCCGAAGCCCAATTCCGACAACAAGCTCAACAACTTCAGCAAGCTAATAAAGAACTTAAGCAGGCTCAATCTAAACTGATTCAAGCTGAAAAAATGTCTTCTTTGGCGCAACTAATAGCCGGGATTGCTCACGAAATCAATAATCCCCTCAGCTTCATTCACTGTAATTTGAGCCTTACCCGTCAATACATCCAGAATTTATTTGACTTACTTAAAGTCTATGAACAGCATTTACCAAGTTCAGTACTAGAAATTGAAACTGAAATAGAAGCAGTTGACCTTGATTTCCTAAGCGAAGACTTTCCTAAACTCTTAGATTCAATGCAACGAGGAACAGAGCGCATCGTTCAAATCGTCAACAGTTTGCAAAACTTCTCTCCCCTTAGTCAACTGCCAAAGGAACCTGTCAATGTGCATGAATGCTTGGATAATACCCTACTGCTATTGCAGCATCGACTGATGCCTAAAAATGAGGAATGGGCAATTCAAGTTAGTAAGGAATATGGTAATTTACCCCTAGTAAAGTGTTGTGCTAACTCACTTATTCAGGTATTTAAACATATTCTTAACAATGCAATTGATGTTTTAGAAAATTCAGGGGATAGGGATTTGAGTTCAGTAGATAGTGGAAAAACAACTGATACTCCCCAAATTGAGATTTGCACTAAAACAGTTAATCAAAATTGGGTGCAGATTCGGATTGCTGATAATGGTTCTGGTATCTGCGATTCTCTAAAAGAACGGCTGTTTGACCCTTTTTTTACAACTAAACCTGTCGGGCAAGGAACAGGGTTAGGATTGTCAGTCAGTTATCAAATTATTGTTGAAAAACATGGTGGTCAATTGCAATGTAACTCTGTACTAGGGCAAGGAGCAGAATTCTTGATTTCGCTTCCGATCCGGTAGTATACATATACATCTCTTGCTCAACCTTGGTGGTTCGTTTGTTGCCAGCAGTGCAGACCGCTTGCAGTTTGATAACGGCTTTGCCTTCAGTGCTAGCCAGAATACTCGGAAAGTGACAGAAGAGGGGTATGACAAAGCTCAATCTGTGCAACGAGATGGACAGGAGACCAAGCTCGATCGGCAAATGGCACCTGTGTAAAAGCACCTAATTGCAACGCGCACGCGCAAAATAAAAAAAGTGAAGGCGAGGAGTTGGTTATCAGTTCCTCGCCTCGCATTTCCGATAAGAGTGTCCGTAATGCCCCAGCCCCAACAAGCAGGCTAATCGGCATTGTCAGTTTATAGGGTGTACTTTCGATCGAGTTCGGATTCTAACTTAGAAGAAGGAATTTACGTTGATTGGCTACGGATTGTTGCGGTCGCGCAGCGTGTGCATAGCACGTATCGCCTTTTCCAACCAATCTAAATAAGTCTGCTCCCGTTGCTTCACTAAGTCCAAAACCAGTTGATGCAGTTTTTGTTTACGCGATGCAGTCGGATTACTCAAAGATAGAGCCTCGATCGCCTCACACTGGGCTAGCTTTTCTTGCCGTGCTTCCAGTTCCTGCTCTAGCAGATACACGATCGCCTCATTAGGCAACTGAGCCGCAAAATAGAGTTGCACCAGCAACGGCTCTCGCAACACGGGCAACGGATGATGCGTCTGAAGCCAGTGGGTTAACTCTGCTTCGCCTGCTTCGGTAATCCGGTAAACCTTGCGATTGGGGCGATCGTGCTGAATCTCGACGGTACAGGTAATCCACCCCTGTGACTCCAGTTTGTCTAAAGTCCGATAAATCTGTGCCTGATCTGCTGGCCACAGATGGGAAATGCAATCGTCAAAGCACTCGGTTTTGAGGTCGTAGCCGGTCCGCTCCTGTTGCTGGAGCAGACCCAGAATCACATGGGCAAGAGACATAGGCGGTTTACCGAACGAGCAGGGAGGACAAACCCTACCCCTAGAATTCATATACTTCTATGCTAATATATGATTAATCACATATAGGATAAATCTTATAAATTGTCTGCTTGGAGGCAACTGTATGACAACTCAAACTCAAACACTCCGAACCGTTGCTGGAATCATTAATAGTGTAGAAACGCTTGAAGGAGCGGGCTTCCTGGTGCGTCGTCCCTTTCCCAAGAGTAGCTTTTCCGAGTTTGACCCCTTTCTCCTCCTCGATGAATTGGGTCCCGTGAATCTGAAGCCCGGTCAAGCAAAGGGCGCACCGGATCATCCCCATCGTGGCTTTGAAACCGTCAGCTACGTCCTGGATGGACGGCTGGAACACAAGGACTCGGTCGGTCATGCCGGACTGCTCAATCCCGGTGATGTGCAGTGGATGACCGCTGGAGCAGGCGTAGTGCATTCCGAAATGCCAGAAGCTGAGTTTACCCGCACGGGTGGGCGACTGCACGGCATTCAACTCTGGGTCAACTTGCCGCAGCGGGACAAGATGATTGCTCCTCGCTATCAGGAAATTCCATCAGCGCAGATTCCGGTGGCTCAAACCAAAGATGGGTCCGTGACGGTGCGCGTGATTGCGGGAGAAGCGTTGGGGGCGAAAGCGGTGATTGAAACCCGCACCCCGATTATCTACCTGCACTTCACGCTACAACCGGGAGCAAGCATTGTTCAACCGATACCGAAAGAGTACAACGCCTTTACCTATGTCCTCGATGGGTCTGGTTTGTTTGGCACTGAGCAGGAACGGGGTGAGGATGGGCAAATGGTAATTTTTGCACCTGATGGTGAGGAAGTGGCGATCGCCAATCCTGCGGATGCCACCCAACCCCTTGATCTACTGCTGATTGCTGGAGTGCCGCTGAATGAACCTGTGGTGCGCTATGGTCCTTTTGTGATGAACACTGAAGCCGAAATCCTGCAAGCGATCGATGATTACCGAAACGGAAGGATGGGACACATTCATGCTTAACACGCTTCAACACCGCATTACCCAACATCAACTTCTGACCGATATACGCATCAAGTTATTGCATTTGCATAAACTGTTGTTGGATATAGAGCGCATTCGTTACGAACAAGTGCGCGGACGGGTTTCTAAAGGTGAATTGCTGCAACTGGTGATCAATCACGATCAATTTGCCTGGTTGCATCAACTCTCAGAATTGATTGTGCAAATTGATGAGTTAATCCACTCTGATGAGCCTGTCACCTCCGAGGCGATCGCTGCTCTCATTGCTGATGTTCGGATTCTACTCACACCTGATGAAGCTGGAAATGACTTTGCTGTGAAGTATGATGCGGCGTTTCAACGCAACCCCGATGTGGTGTTAGCTCATGCTGATTTGGTCACACTGCTAGCAACTAAAGTTCAACTATAAATTGAGCAGTTCGTCCAGATTAAATTTAATCTGGACGAACTGCTTTTATGCATTGTGTTTACCGAGTCGTAAGCATTCGCGGCGTGTTCAGGTGTTTATTAATTTCCTAATTCAGCGATTTGGGAATCCGCCCTATTGGGAAAGAAACGTTTGACAGACGATACTGCCTAATCTGACAGTTAATCTGCAAACTGATGTATTTCCTAAACGAATTGATGCGCCCGATTCTAACTTAAGTTATAGCTAGCCTTCTACTCCACGATCGCATGGTTGCTCTATCAATTTATACTGCAAAAATTTTAACTTGCTGTAGACGACAGCTTGAAGGTGATCACTTACATTGAATTTATGCAAACAGTTATACAGGCAATGAATTGAGCAAGTTAATTGCAAGATTCCATGCTTGATGCAGATGTAGAAAAATGAACGACGATCGCAGCCACAGTTTCTTACTTGTACCACCTTCAACCCAAGATCATATTCAAGGTGTGTTGAGTGCCAAGGTAGTGCTGGTGATGTATGGAGACTATCAATGCTCTAGAAGTGCGAACGTTTACAAGATGATTAAAGTGATCGACCGAGAGCTTAGTGCTTCTTTAGGAGAAGATTATTTATGTTTTATCTTCCGCCATTTTCCGCAAGCACAGATTCATCCTCATGCTCAACGGGCAGCCCAAGCAGCCGTTGCTGCCGCCGCCCAAGGAAAGTTTTGGTTAATGAGCGATACTTTATTTGACCATCAACAAAGGTTGGAGAACGGTTATCTTGTCGAGTACGCCAACGATTTAGGGCTTGATATCCCTCAATTTCTCAAAGAGTTGTCTAAACAAGTGCATGTCGATCGCATCAATGAGGATATCGAAAGTGGATTGCACAGTGGAATAACGGCTGCTCCAGTCCTATTTATCAATAACATTCGATATACCGGACGCTGGAGAATAACAGAGTTGATGGCAGCCATTGTTGCTGCAAGTCACTAAGCTCTATCTATATTTGACTTGTTTGTTAGTGCTAGTCAGCAGATTTAGCGAGCGCAGACATTGCCCTACAAGTCGGCTTCTCCAGCCAAAGCCATTTGACGCAACAGTTCAAACAAACGAGTCACAGGAATGACACTCAAGCAAGTTCGCAAACACCCTACACCCTAAGAATCTGAAAGAAACCGAACACTAAAACTGACTACACTCCAGATAGCTAGGAAAAAGGACTTAGACACAATGAGAAAGCAACTGATTAATCCGCCAGAACGCTACGATGGAAGACCGCACGGATTGTCCCACGCTGTTGTCGATACCGCATCAGGTATTGTTTACATTTCGGGTCAGGTTGACTGGGATATGAATCACCAAGTTTCGTCCCATACCGTCGAAGGACAACTCAAGAATGTGCTAAACAATCTAACAATCGTCCTGGATGCAGCGGGAAGCTCAGTCGAGAATTTACTGAACCTTCGCATCTACATTCGCGGTGAATTTGGAGAATTATTTGAGGATATTGCACCCATTCTCGCGCAATTTCTAACAGACTCGCGTCCCGCGCTGACTGGCATCGGTGTTGCCTCACTCGCCTCTCCAGAAACATTAGTTGAGATTGAAGCAACAGCAGCACTGAAGTAATGGAAAGAGTTCAAGCAAAAATGAGGAACACAGATTCGATATTAGAACGCTGAATTACTTTAAGGAGCAATTCTATGTCAACTTTCGTCTTGGTTCACGGCGCATGGCACGAGGGTTCTGCTTGGAACGAAGCGATCGAACAGCTAGAAGCGAAAGGGCATCAAGCGTTTGCTCCCACGATCGCAGGTCATGGCAAAGGCGTGAATAAGAATGTTAACCATGCTCAATGCACACAATCGATCGTCGATTACATTGTGGACAAAGACTTAAGCGATATCGTCCTACTCGGACATAGTTTCGGTGGCACGATTATTGCGAAAGTTGCTGAAGTGATTGGCGATCGCATTCGACGGCTTATCTTCTTCAATGCCTTTGTCCTCAACGATGGTGAGAGCCTCAGAGATAACATCCCACCCGACTCTCAAGCGTTATTCGACAATCTAGCGAGAGAATCGGGCGATCGGACAATCATGATCCCGGATTTCTCACAAAACTCGGAAAAAAGGGGGTCAAAAACTGCCAAAATATAGATTGGATAAGCATTCCAGCAGTTCAAGCACATGACCCCAACATCAACAGATTGTATCCCAGAACAGTTCCAATTTAAACGAGTAAAATCTCGTCAAGTCATCGTAAATTTTCAGGGGGGAACGGTAACATCAGATGCGGGGCTAATACTGGTTGCTGATTTAGACCAAAAACTGAAAATCACCTCTCGGCTGGCATCATGTTTTCAAGATTATAGACAGCCAAATCGAATTTAACATTCACTCTCAACTGTAGTAGCGCAAAGAGTATACGGGTTAATACAGGGATATGAAGATGTAAACGACCACGACCAGTTGCGCCACGACCCGATGTTTGGCTTGGCTGTAGGACAAATAATAGGAGACGGAACACAACAAGTAGTCCTAGCAGGCAAAAGTACACTTAATCGTCTCGAATACTGCCCAGAAACGGGAACCAATCGAGAGGAGAGCAGGTATCACCGAATTGGACA
>DNXU01000404.1:0-10518 GCA_003505715.1 Cyanobacteria bacterium UBA8803
CAATTACCAATTACCAATTACACCAGCTCAATTTGCGAGTCATCACTGATTAGGAAACGTAAAGCCTTAGGGCGGTGGGGGGCTAGCTTAAGCTGGGCACGTTGCCCAATTACGCTGTCAACAATTCGCTGGTGAATGCCAATCACTTTCGCATCCTTTAAAATCACACTATGCTCGATATCGGCATCCATTAAGGTAACTCCATCGGCCACGCTGCTATAGGGACCAATAAAGCAATTTTCTAAGTAGCAATCACTACCGATCGTCACAGGTCNNCCGAATTCTGCAATTGACGATCTTAGACCTCGCACCAATTTGCACCCGACCAATGACCTGACTTTTTTCATCAACCTCACCTTCTACAGCAGTTTTTAAACGAGTATCCAGAATAATCCGGTTTGCTTCAAGAAGATCGTCTTTCTTCCCAGTATCCAGCCACCAGCCATCTAGTTGGCGAGCTTCCACGTTTTTGGACTGGTCAATTAGGTATTGAATCGCGTCCGTAATCTCTAGTTCACCTCGGGTAGAGGGTTGGATATTAGAAATTGCATTATGAACAGCATTAGAGAACAGATAAATACCAACCAGTGCCAGATTAGATGGAGGAACTTTAGGCTTTTCTACAAGTTGTAAGACGCGGCCATTTTGGTCAATTTTGGCCACCCCAAAGGCACTAGGATTGGGCACCGCGCAGAGTAGAATTAAGGCATCCAAGCTGCGGGAGATAAACTGTTCGATAAATAGGCACAGATCACTTTGAATCAGATTATCTCCCAGGTACATTAAAAATGGTGAATCTCCTAGGAAAGGCTGAGCCACTTTCACCGCATGAGCCAATCCTGCTGGTTGTTCCTGAAGGATATAGGTAATTTTGGCTCCAAAGCGATCGCCCTCACCAGTTTTCGTTCTAACTTCCTCTCCTGTTTCCGGGCTGATAATAATGCCAATATCAGTAATTCCGGTCGCGACAATAGCTTCAATCCCGTACCAGAGGATAGGTTTATTAGCAACTGGCACTAGTTGCTTGGCACCTGTATAGGTGAGGGGTCGCAGGCGCGTACCTTGGCCGCCGGAAAGAATAAGTGCTTTCATTTATCGAACTTTTTGATAGTAGAGTTGTTTGAGCATTTGCCGGAGCTGGTTGCGCCAATAGGGAGGATGGCTGCCCAAAACAGCAGATATCTTCTGACTAGATAGAACCGAATAGGCGGGGCGAGTGGCTGGGGTTGGATATTCAGCAGTAGTAATTGGTACAACTCGTTGCACTTTTAAAGGAAATCCCAACAGTTGGGCTTCCTCAAAAATAGCGATGGCGAAATCATACCAACTGATTGCCCCACTATTAGTGAAGTGATAGATTCCTACCACAGAAGATCCATGGGGTGGTGCGCAGAGGATCTGTTGTCCTAAGCTAGCGATCACTCTGGCAATATCGCCCGTCCACGTCGGAGTCCCCACTTGATCGAACACCACCCGCAACTCCTCACGTTCCGCGCCCAATCTCAGCATAGTTTTGACGAAATTACCCTTGCCGTGAATGCCATAAACCCAGCTGGTGCGGAGAATAATATAGCGATCGCAATTGTGTTGTACCCCTTGTTCGCCAAGTAACTTGGATTGTCCGTAGGCATTAATGGGGTTCGGGATATCCTCCTCTGTGTAAGGTGTATTTTTCCTACCATCGAATACATAATCCGTGGAAATTTGAATTAAAGTTGCGCCGATCTTTTGCGCTGCCTCAGCCATGATAGTAGGAGCAGTGCCATTGATGGCATGAACTAATTCGATTTCCGTTTCAGCTTTGTCAACTGCGGTGTAAGCCGCAGCATTAACAATCAGGTCAGGATTAACTTCAGTGATGAGCTGACCAATTTTTTCAGATTGAGCCAGATCCCAGGTTTGGCGATCGACACCTATCACTTCTCCCAAGGGAGCCAGAGTCTGTTGCAGTTCTCTACCCAGTTGCCCAGTAATCCCTGTAAGTAGAATGCGCTTCATGGGTAAATCTCCGCTTTCTTCAATGGCTGACCGACTTGGTCTTTAACAGATAGGATGGGCGGAGTATTTATCGGCCATGTGATCGCTAAATCTGGATCGTTCCAGAGCAACGTTCGCTCGTATTGCGGGGCATAGTAATCGGTAGTTTTATAAAAGACTTCAGCTACTTCCGAGATTACATAGAAGCCATGAGCAAAGCCTGGTGGCACCCAAACCTGCCGCTGGTTTTCAGCACTCAGCAGGCAGCTATCCCACTGGCCAAAGGTAGGAGAACTTTTTCTAAGATCTACGACGACATCAAAGACACTGCCAACAAGTACTCGCACCAACTTGCCCTGAGGTTGATGAACTTGATAATGCAAACCACGCAGGACATTTTGCCTTGAACGGGAATGATTGTCTTGGACAAACTCCGTAGCTATTCCCACCTTTTCGGTAAATAGTCTCTTGTTGTAGCTTTCGCAAAAAAAGCCACGGTCATCTGCAAATACTTGGGGTTCAATAATTAAAATATCAGGAATACTACTTGAGATAACCTTCATTTCCTTACTACCTTCACTTCTCAGTCCTCAGCCTAGGAGCCTTCCCTTCAATAACAAGCTGCCTAGTTATGACCTAATTCCTCGTCATCTCCCTCATCATCGAAATTTTGACGCAGTCCCCCAGGTAAAGCAGCAATAATAGCATCTAGGACTCTGGCAACTGGTATCACTTCCAAACCCATGTCCGGTAAAATTTGGCCTTTGGGAATAATTGCTCGCTTAAATCCTAACTTAGCAGCTTCTTTTAAGCGCAGTTCCATCTGAGAAACCAATCGTACTTGTCCCCCCAAACCTACTTCACCGATCATCACCGTGCGCGGATCGACAACGCGATCGCGAAAAGAAGCAACTACGGCAATGGCAATTCCCAAATCTGCTGCTGGTTCTTCTACCCCCAAACCCCCAGCCGTCGCGACATAAGCATCTAATTTGGAGAGAGGAATTCCAACTCGCTTTTCTAGTACCGCTAAAATTTGTTGCAAGCGGTTGTAATCAACGCCAGTGGTTGAGCGCCGAGGCGCACCGTAACTGGCAGGAGAAACTAGTGCTTGCAGTTCTACCAGAATTGGGCGAGTGCCTTCACAAGCAACGACTGTGGCGGTGCCGGGACTCATTTCATCCCGGTTGCCTAAGAACAACTCGGAAGGGTTGAGGACTTCTTGTAAGCCTTTGTCGGCCATTTCAAAAATGCCGATTTCGTGAGTGGCACCGAAGCGGTTTTTGACAGATCGCAATAGGCGATGGGAGGCAAAGCGATCGCCTTCAAAATACAATACGGTATCGACTAGGTGTTCCAGTACCCTTGGTCCTGCAATTGCTCCTTCCTTGGTGACGTGCCCCACAATTAGTAAAGTAATGTTTGCTCGCTTCGCTACTTGCATCAATGCTGAAGTACATTCCCTCACCTGGGCTACGGAACCTGGAGCTGAGGTGAGGGCAGCAAAGTAAAGGGTTTGGATGCTGTCAATCACCGCTACTTGGGGTTTGAGAGATTCCAACTCCCGCAACACCTCTTCTAAATCAGTTTCTGGCAAAACGTAAAGATTTGGCTCGTTCAGGGGGGAGCTTTTCGTGTCATCGGCAGTTTTCGAGTGGGAGGACTTGCCCCGCTTTTTGCTCGCCCCGTTCTCCACCTCCACCTCGACGGGTATCTCGCAAACACCCAAGCGAGAGGCTCGCAGTTTCACTTGTTGTCCGGACTCTTCCGCACAGACATAGAGGATGCGGTGCTCTTGTGCCAGTCGATTTGCCACTTGCAATAGCAGGGTTGATTTGCCAATGCCGGGATCGCCACCAATCAGCACCAAAGAGCCAGGAACGATGCCGCCTCCTAGTACCCGATCCAGTTCGCTATAACCTGAGGCAAAGCGCATCTGGACATTATTGGAAATTTCCGAGAACTTGAGGGACGCCCTCGGTTGAGCAGGCCCTGTAGTTGCAGGTTGGGGATGGGCACGGCTATTGGATTGCCAACCCCCTCGGCTAAGATTGACGGAGGGAGCTAGCACGCTCTCTTCTAGGGAGTTGTAAGTGCCGCAGGATGAACATTTGCCAAACCACTGGGAGTGCTCTGCCCCGCATTCATTACAGACGTAGATGGACTTAGACTTTGGCATCCCGATCTCAATAGGTGAAAAACTATTCAAAAATTCTCAATAATTAAACAAATCTTAAAAAAGCCGTAAAGGGTGGTCAGTGAGAACGCTGACTTCTTAAAAAACCTTCGTACAACGTTATATCTTAGAGATAAGCTACTGATAAATTAACAATTCACTGACCATATTTCAGGAGTATTAGGTCAATTGGAAACTCACAAAGAAAAAATTCTGGTAGTTGATGATGAAGCAAGTATCCGTCGCATCCTGGAAACTCGTCTTTCCATGATTGGCTACGATGTTGTCACCGCTGCCGATGGCGAAGAAGCCCTGGATACTTTTCGCAGTGCTGACCCTGACCTAGTCGTGTTAGATGTGATGATGCCGAAGCTGGATGGCTATGGCGTCTGTCAAGAGTTGCGGAAGGAATCCGACATCCCCATCATTATGCTAACTGCCTTGGGTGATGTCGCCGATCGGATTACTGGATTGGAGTTAGGAGCCGATGACTATGTCGTCAAACCTTTTTCTCCGAAAGAGCTGGAAGCCCGGATTCGCTCCGTGCTGCGACGGGTTGACAAAGTGGGAGCTTCGGGCATTCCCAGTTCTGGGGTCATCCATGTTGGCAGTATTAAAATTGACACTAACAAGCGGCAGGTTTATAAGGGAGATGAACGGATCAGGCTCACGGGTATGGAGTTTAGTCTGTTAGAGTTATTAGTCAGCCGCTCTGGAGAACCGTTCTCTCGTTCGGAAATTTTACAAGAGGTATGGGGTTATACGCCAGAGCGTCATGTCGATACTCGGGTGGTGGACGTTCATATCTCGCGGTTGCGGGCGAAGCTAGAAGATGACCCCAGCAATCCGGAACTAATTCTTACTGCCAGGGGAACGGGGTATTTGTTCCAACGGATTATTGAACCAGGGGAGGAGTGAGAAGTAAGGATGAGGGATGAGGGATGAATTGGGGAAAACTAATTCAATGCTCAAAACTCGAAACTCAAAACTTTAGTTGAACTATGGCTAAACCTGATGGGAACTCTGTGCTGCGGCAGCTACCATTCGTAGTTGGGGGATTAGCAGGGATATTGCTGCTCGTAAATCGGTTGCTAGCGCCCCAGCTAACCGCTTCCCAGGCTCGTTCTGATGTACTGGGGGTGATTGTCAGTGCGGTGTTGATTTTGACAGGTTTGCTGTGGCAGCAGGTGCAGCCGCGATCGCCAGATGTAGTGGATCTGATTGGGGAAGAGAGGTTTGAACTAGCGCCGATGCTACCAGATGAGGTACGAACGGAATTGGCTTGGGCGTCGCATCTTCTATTGACTAACACGGTAACGCGATCGCTGGTGGTTTTCTATCAAGGGAAAGTGCTGCTGCGGCGAGGGATTTTGGGCATCAACTCGGAGGTGAAACCGGGACAGATCTTAAAGCGAGTTCTGGATACCCAAAAACCCGTCTACCTTGTCGATCTCAAGATTTATCCGGGGCGAATTGAATTTGACTACCTACCAGAGAATACTCAGGGTGTCATCTGTCAGCCAATTGGCGATCAGGGTGCTTTAATTTTAGGAGCTAATGCTCCACGCAGTTACACTAAACAAGATGAGAATTGGATCGAGGGGATTGCCGATAAGCTGGCAAACACTCTGAGTCGCTATTTTGAGGGTATCTCATCGATAGAATCTTAATTGTATTGAATTTTACGCGATTCCTTGTCCTCAGACCACCTGGGGGTAGTTGGAGATTGTCGTAGAGACGTTCTAGCAGAACGTCTCCAAAGGTTTTGACTACCAAATGTGATGTTGCGATAGGTTATACTACAGGTCATTTGTGTTTCTTGGACAACATGACAACCTCCAAAATTATTTTTGCCAAAGAAATCGGTTTCCGAAAGGAACTGAATCGCAGAGTTAGCGCTTATTTGGCAGCAGAACAGATTTCCGAGCGAGATAACCCGGCAATGTACCTCAAAACGGCCATTTTGTTGGCCTGGATCGTTTCAGCGTGGAGCTTAATCGTTTTTGGCCCAATCTCAGGATGGATGAGACTAGTAGGTTGTGTAATTCTCGCCTTTGGCATGGCTGGATTTGTATTTAACGTCGGGCACGATGCCAATCATGGAGGTTATTCCAATCACAAGTTGGTCAATCGGATCTTAGGTTTGACTTACGATTTTATGGGAGTTTCCAGCTATTTATGGAGATATCGTCATAACGTTTTGCATCACACTTATACCAATATCTCCGGTCATGATGTTGAGATTGATGGGGATGGATGGTTGAGAATGTATCCTACTCAAACTCATCATTGGTATCATCGTTTTCAGCATCTTTACATTTGGTTTATTTATTGCTTTGTCCCTTTCTACTGGTCTTATTGCGATGTTGATCTAGTTTTAAGAAAGGGTAAATATCACGAGCATCGTATTCCCCCCCTTAACCCTTCGGAAAAAATCACTCTGTTGGGATTTAAGATCTTGTGGTTTGGCTATGTGTTCGGTATCCCATTACTTGTGGGTTACACGCCATTACAGGTAATTGTGGGAGTGCTAGTCACATTCCTGACTTACGGATTGGTCATCAATGTTGTATTTATGATGGCTCATGTGGTGGACTCAGTTGAGTTTTTAACGCCCCAGAGAGAAGCAGAAAACTTAGAAGATGAATGGGCGATTTGGCAAGTAAAAACAACAGTTGACTTTGCTCCAAATAATCATTTTATCAATTGGTATGTAGGCGGTTTGAACTATCAAGTAGTTCATCACCTTTTTCCCCAGATTTGCCATATTCATTATCCAAGATTAGCCAAAATTGTGGCAGAGGTTTGTCAAGAATTTGGAGTGGATTATAAAGTGTATGAAACCTTTGGGCAGGTTTTAAACGCCAACTATAGCTGGTTAAAAACTTTGGGTCGTGAGCCGGATAACTGTTTGGCTTTAAAACAGGTATCGGGATTGTAGTGGGAGCGGTGAAGAGTTGGCTTTCAAGAGCAAGAAGCTAATACCGTTGCCCGCGCATTCACGCTCCACATCAACAGGGTTAATGGTTAATGGTTCCCTCTTGTTTTGGGTAATCAACAATGAACCATTAACCCTAACATCCCCTACAACTCGATATAAAACCTGATATAGCTTTGAGAAAGGGTTTATGAAAAGCAAAAGTGCTGAAAGCCTTATTTGATAAGGTTTTTGGTTTCAGCTCTCCAAGGAAAACGCTATATAAAATTAATCTTACCGAACCATGAAGGGATGAGAGATGATGGATAGAAAGAACACAAAAATTCATTATTCCTCCCTCATCCTTCATCCCTCATCCCTTATTAAAGGCCAGCCTTAGCATCCATGAACCTTGATGCTCTTCTGGAGATTCTCAACCGCAAGCTGCTGGAAACCCAAAATCGCCCCCTCAATACTGTAGAAATTCTCATTTTGCGCGGTATCTGGCAGTATCAGACCTACAGCCAAATGGCTCAAGTGGGGGGCTATAGCCCTGGTTACTTAACCAATGTCGTCGCACCGGAGTTATGTCGGCGACTCTCCGAACTAATTGGCCAGCGCGTTACTAAAAAAAATTGTCGGGTGATGCTGGAATCCTATGTCAGTGCTTTGCCACCAATGTCGCCTAGACAAGAGGCAGCAGAATGGCCTATTGCGACTAACCCAGAGCGATCGCCAAGCTACCCCAGCGGCTCAGTGCCTCTTGACTCCCCCTTTTACATTAAACGCTTTCCCATTGAGGAGCAGATTTATCAAGAGATTGATAAACCGGGAGCGCTAGTGCGGATTAAAGCACCCAGAGAAATGGGAAAAACCTCACTGCTGCTGAGGATTATGGACTATGCCAACCGCCAAGGCTACCACACTGTCAGCTTGAACCTAGAGCAAATTGACCAAGCTATTTTGAGCGATCTGAATCGATTTTTGCGCTGGCTTTGTGCCAATGCCTCCCATCAGTTGCAGCTGGAACCGCAATTAGATCAATATTGGGATGAAGATATCGGCAGCAAAATTAGTTGTACATTCTATTTCCGCAGCTATCTGCTACCCCAGATTAATGCTCCCCTAGTTCTGGGATTGGATGAAGTGAACCAGCTTTTCGAGCATCCTGAGGTGGCAAAAGATGTTTTACCCTTGCTGCGTTCGTGGTATGAAGAAGCAAAAAAACTGCCCATCTGGCAAAAGTTCCGCCTGATCGTGGTTCATTCTACAGAAATTTATGTCCCGCTCAACTTGAAGCAGTCCCCCTTCAATGTCGGGTTACCCATTCAATTAACTGGCTTTAGTCTAGACCAAGTAAAGCAGTTAGCCCGATGCTACGGACTCAACTGGACAGATGGCGAAGAAGCCAGACAGCTTATGGCAATGGTAGGAGGCCATCCGGCACTGGTGCAAATCGCTCTCTACCACCTCAGCCGTGGAGACTTGACCCTCGCCCAATTGTTGACAACAGCTCCCACATCTAGGGGAGTTTATTACCATCACTTGCAGCGCCATTGGGCAACTTTAGAAGAGCAGCCGGAATTAGCGATCGCCGTTCATGCCGTTATGAATGCTACTGAACCCTTGCCATTAGAACCACCCCTAGCATACAAATTAAGCAGTATGGGACTGATCGAACAGTCTGGAAATGGAGCTATCGCGAGTTGTGAATTGTATCGAAGGTATTTTGAATCAGTTGGTTGGCCTCAATAATCGGGAGTGGGAAGTAAAGGATTACTCGATACTCATAGAGCTAACCAGTACTTCACGAGATTGTTGTCTGACGAAACCATCGCTTGCGGCTTTCTGCAATGACATGAAAGCTTTGAGATCTTCGAGATCGTAGCGAGCTGTCAAAAGGTTTCGTAGGCGTTCTTCAGCTTCTACAGTCAAGTAACCAGCTCCGATCGCTTGTTTGACAACGTCACGGATCGTAATCATGTCTAGTACCTCAACTCCTCAATAACCCACCAATAGAGGCATTTTTAAAAAGAATTTATATTTTTCTTCTAAAAAGGATACCTTTTCCTTAGACCTTCTCTCTCATACAAACCTCATATAAAACCTCATAATAACCTCATAACTTCTAGTAAAATCGCGTACAAAGCTATGAGGTAATACGGTCGTATTACAGGTAGCTTTCGATAAAAATATTAATTAGGGAGAGAGGAAGTGAGGGGGTGATGCAGGGCTAATTCATGGTCATAGCTAGAAAATTCCTGAGCCTTCTGTACCGAGTACAAATTACTCCCCCAACTCCCCCAGCTCTCCTAACTCCCTCACTCCCTCACTCCCTAACTCCCCCAATTCAAATCAGCTCAAAAACCAATGACCACTTACCAAGTTGGTGGTAGCCTCAACAACGAAGATCCCAATTATGTAACGCGACAGGCTGATATCGATCTGTATAATGCCTTGAGCGCGGGGGAATTTTGTTATGTCTTCAACTCTCGACAGATGGGCAAGTCCAGCCTAATGGTGCGTACAATGCATCGTCTCCAGGAGGAAGGGATTAGCTGTGTAGCTATTGACATGACCCTCATTGGTAGTGAAAACATCACTCCCGATCAGTGGTATAAAGGCTTGGCGGTTGAGTTGTGGCAGAGTTTTGGGTTATTCGGACAGGTCAACTTCAAAGCTTGGTGGAACGAGCGACTAGATATTTCTCTAGCTCATCGGTTGGGTCAATTTATTGAAGAAGTGCTGCTGGTTGAGGTAGAAACACCCCATGGGCTGACATCTACAGAAGAACATAGCCCTACCAAACTAGTGATTTTTTTGGATGAAATTGATAGTGTTTTGGGATTAAATTTTCCTGTTAATGACTTTTTTGCCCTGATTCGTTTCTGCTACAACCAGCGCAGTATCAATCCCGAGTACAAACGTTTAACCTTCGCTCTATTTGGAGTAGCCACACCTTCAGATTTGATTAGTGACCCTAATAGAACGCCTTTTAATATCGGCAGAGCCATCAAACTACAGGGCTTCCGACCTGCTGAGGCTCAGCCTTTAGCTAATGGCTTAGCAGGCATTGTCGCTGACCCTCACCAGGCTTTACAAAATATATTAATTTGGACTGGAGGACAGCCATTTTTAACGCAAAAATTGTGTCAGTTAATGGTAAGGGAACATGGGGCAGGAGGCATGAGATATGGGGAAAATGAGCCAGCACTACCGATGAGCCATGATGCATCATTAATTGCTGAATTAATTTATTCCCACATCATTCACAACTGGGAAAGCCAAGACGAGCCAGAACATTTACGCACCATTAGCGATCGCCTCTTAAGAAATCAGCAACGCGCTGCCAGACTGTTGGGTATTTACCAGCAAATTTTGCAATCTACTCCAGAGGAAGAGCAAGGAACAGAAGAAGGATTCCCCCCTCCCTCATCCCTCATCCCTC
>DNXU01000404.1:10671-15700 GCA_003505715.1 Cyanobacteria bacterium UBA8803
ATCCCTCATCCCTCACCCCTCTCCCCTCTCCCGTCTTAGCAGATGACAGTCGAGAACATATGGAACTATTGCTATCGGGGTTGGTAGTGAATCAGGGAGGGCGCTTGGTAGTGAAAAACCCCATTTATCAAGCAGTTTTTAATGCCCAATGGGTGAGCAAACAACTCACTCATCTGCGTCCCTATTCCCAAACCTTTGATGCCTGGATTGCTGCTCAAGGGCAGGATGAGTCTTGCTTGTTACGGGGGCAAGCGTTGCAAGATGCTTTGGCTTGGGCAATGGGTAAAAGCCTTAGTGACTTGGATTATCAATTTTTAGGAGCCAGTCAGGATTTAGCCAAACGCCAAGCCCAAACCGCGCTAGAAGCAGTTGAACAAGCCAGCCAAATTCTGGCAACTGCAAGGCAAAGAGCTAAACAAGAATTTTTGAAACTGCGCATTGGGTGGGGTTGGATACCGCTGGTTGCTACAGGTGTCAGCGTGCCAATTCTGCTGCTGCGCTTGGGTGGATTGTTACAGGGTGCTGAGTGGAACCTGTTCGATCAATTCGTTCGCTGGCGTCCTGCCGAGCCGCCAGAGCAGAGGGTGGCTATTGTCATCATTGATGAGTTAGATATCACCAAAGTCGGGCAGTGGCCTATACCAGATGGGGTGCTAGCTCAAGCCATTAAGAATATCAAAGCCCACAAGCCTAGAGCAATTGGTCTGGATATTTATCGAGATTTAGCCGTGGAACCGGGTCATGCCGAGTTGGTTAATCTGTTTAAATCAAGCCCCAACCTCTTTGGCATTGAAAAAGTGGTGCAACCGACTATTGCCCCACCCCCAGTCCTTAGCCAGCTCGATCAGGTGGGTTTTGCCGATCAAGTGTTGGATGCCGATGGCAAGTTGCGTCGGGGTTTGTTGTCAGTTATTGCTTCTGACAACCAAGTGCGTTACAGTTTGGCCGTGAAACTAGCACTGCACTATCTAGAGGCTGAGGGCTTAATCCTAGAGCCTTTAGAAGGTGAACCCGATCGCCTGCGTTTGGGCAAAGCCATCTTCGAGCGCTTTGAACGTAACGATGGTGGCTATGTTCGCGCCCAGTCTGGAGGCTACCAAATTTTGCTGAACTTTCGAGGCAATCAGGAGCATTTCTCAACATTCTCGCTGAGGCAGGTGCTGGCAAACGATATCCCTCCTGATAGCTTTCGCGATCGCATCGTTCCGATCGGTACAACTGCCGAAAGCATCAACGATTTTTTCTACACCCCCTACAGTGACTCTCGTTTTAATTCCCCGAAACGCATGGCTGGGGTAACTGTTCATGCCAATATTATTAGTGAAATTATCAGTGCGGCTTTGGAGGGGCGAGCGCTATTTCGCGTTTGGACTGACCCCATAGAATGGTTGTGGATTTTCGCTTGGGCAGGGGTAGGGACAGCCATCAGCTGGCTGTGGAAGTCCCCTAGCGCGATCGCTGCCCTTATCATCTTTGTTAGTAGTGGACTTCTGGGAGGATGCTACCTTGCCTTTTTGCTAGGATGGTGGTTGCCCTTTGTACCCTCGCTGCTGGTGCTTTTGGGTTCGGCAATTATCCTTCCCATCATCACGAACAAGCAACTCGAAAAACTCCAGTTCCGCCGCACGCTGGCGTTCCTCTTAGAGGTTTGCCAAGACTATCCAACGGCAGGACGTATTGCTATTGAATACCTCAAGCAATCCGAAAGTAAAGAGAATCAGACTTTCATCGATCGCCAGTTGGGCAACGGGTGAAAGTCAAGGGATTTTAGGCATTAAGGCAGTGTTATATCATGTCCAGTTAAACACCCATAATATCTGTAGGGGCGGGTTTAGTGACCAATATTAAAGGCTCTCACAGATATGACTTAAATCAAAACCCTCCCTGGCGATAGGTTTTATTAGGGTTAATTAACCGGACATGATATTACGCACCCTTAAAACCCCTAAAATCGGAGCGGTTCAGTAGAGACTACGCCCAATCCTGCGGACTCTAAAAACTTAGCCCAGATGTCGGCTAGGATTTTGTTATTAGGTTGCGATCGCTTGACTTGAGCCAAAGCTGTCAGAGCGTCGTACCAAATGCCTTGCTTGCCATACCAAACAGCTTGCTCTAAGGGAGTTGTCTGGTCTAGCTGATCGAACGTTGATTGGGATGGAGCAACGCGACGCACCCAAGACATGAGAATGGGATCGTTGGGGTCAAGTACTTCCCCACACATCAGCACCAATGCCCATTGATAATTTTTGCCCACTTCCAGAGCTGGGGAGTCCTGGGATGGCGTGACACTAATAACACCAGGCGCACTAGATATGGGTATGAAGGTTTCCGAGTAATACTGAGTACCTTCCTCTCTGAAAATTAACACTACTTGCTTGGCAGATGTTTTTGGCAGATAAACCCAAAATGTTGGATGAGCAGCTAAGGTCAACCCGTAGTTGGTAGGGGGTACGAGGGCCATTAGAGAAGGTTGGTTGGTTAGTGTATCAGAGGTTACATCTTGAGGGCATTGCCCGCGCGATCCTGCACCCGCTGTATCTTGTGGCTTGGCGTCATCTGGTGGTGGTTTGAAAAGGACTGGAGAAAGCGAGTCTGAACTGTTAGAAGTGGATTGGGCAATTGTCGGTTCAACCGCCATGTGTAACAGATTTAACAACAGTCCTGCGGTCAGGAGACTAACAAACTTTTGATTATTTTTCATCACAAGCTAATTTCTTCTCAGAAATCTCCTAGGTCAAGTCTTCCATGTCAAGGACTTACGCAAATTAAACTTTTTTACTCTACTTCTAGGATAGCCATATGTTTTTCAGGAAGAGGGGCAAGGGAGAGGGATGAAGGATGATATCCAGTCCGGTAGCACCTTTCCTTGTATAAAAAAAGTTCGTAGTAATCACTTCAGTGGTTACTACGAACAATGAACTCCTATTCCATACCCTGAAGTTTCATACTAGGTTTTTAGGGAATGGGGAATGGGTTTACCCTGAGCATAGCTGAAGGGGAATAGGGAATTCAAGAGCTGTGTATTTTCTTAAGCTGACCCATATTGCGAACGTAAACAAGGGGCAGCTTAATTCTCAATGAGGCCAGGAGCGTCACGGTTTAACAATATACTTTGATGGCATCGCTTCTGCTTTACCTGTTTGCACTAAAGCTTGATAAATTAAAGCGGCAACCTCAGCACGAGTGGCATTCTTATTCGGGTTAAGGGACTTGGGTTCGGGGTAATTCACTACCAGTCCAGTTTCTGTGGCAGCGCTCACCTTTTGAGTGGCATACTTGGGAATCTGGTTGGCATCCTGATAGGTTTGTAGAATCTCACTAGGAGCTTTGGTATTCTTTAAACCTAAGCCGCTAGCAAGGGCTACTAAAACTTGCACCTTGGGAATGGGTTGCTCCGGTTGAAAGGTATTGCGAGGATATCCCCGTAAAAAACCAGTTTTAGTTGATTCTTGAATTGCTGACCATGCCCAGAATTTAGGGGATACGTCCTTAAAGTTAGATGCCTGCAATGTGGGTTTTTGCTCAAACGCTTTCTTCACTAAAGCTGAAAATTCGGCACGATTGATCGAGCTATTGGGCCTGAAGGTGCCGTCTGGGAAGCCAGTCATGATTTGACGACTCACCAATGCTTGGATGTAAGGACGTGCCCAAAAGTCTTCCTTAATATCTACAAAGTTTACAGTTGCTACAGGGCTTGTGGTAGGTGTTACTGTGGTGGTTTTTGCCATCGGCACTGATGGCGCTGGAGCTAAAATTATAGCTCTAGAGCCGCTGTTAGCTTCTTTGGCAGGTAACGGAGCCGATGGTGTAGGAGATGTCACCGGAGCGATCGCCGTCGCTGGGGGGGAAGGGGTTGCTTCGGGTAGGGGAGTGGTTGGGATAGCTGCTGGTTCTACCTGGGTTGTGCGATCAGGAGTCGGTGAGGCAATTAATCGCCTCAGGTCGAATCCTTTGTTTTTTTGGCCGAGCGTGACAATTAGGACTGTACCGATGGCGGCGAAGGCAACGATTATACCAATCAATTCATCCAGACCAAGTTTAGATGGGTTTTGATCGGGCGGTGGTAGATTGTTCATCAGCAATCCCGGTTTTTCCTCGTTCTGCAAGTACTTAGATGCAATTATATGAGCGATCGCTTACAACTCTCGCAATGAAAATCCTTCTTCCCCTGTTTCCTATTTTCCAGCTAGAGGTCAAGCATCACCAAACTCAGCCTGTAAGGCTTCATCGTTGTCATCTGCGATCGTGGCGACTACAGTAATAGCACGAGAAATTTCGCCCGGTGAAAGTTCTGCGACAGTCCGCGATGATAACACTACCACTTGATCTTCAACTATACCGAAACGAGATTCAAACGTATCAGACCAGTTCATTTCCAAGAGCTTGCGCATCAACTGCGTCTCATTCTTAGCGGGTAACTGAAGGATGGAAGACCAAACGGTTAAAGTGTCATCATCAGTAACACCTGTTAATTCCACAAAGACTTCGACGCTACCATACTTAAACTTCCACAGGTAGCCTTCTTCTTCGTTGCGGCTCACCATCGCGCTGTCTTCTTCTGCCAGACTGGAGATCACCGTTTCAATAATCTCCACATGGTTGGTAGCTACCACATCTTCAATTAACTCAGTAGAGACTATCTCTTCCGTTGACAAGGTTTCAGTGGAGAGCGTTTCCGGATTTTGCTTTTGGGTCGTCATAACCGGTTCTGTAGAATGATCTTGGGGTGCTTATGCCCAGTATCACCTCTGGGTGCCCTTGTTGACACTTTTAGCCTATTAGTTTTCTTAATTTAAAGGACTTACGCAGAACCTCTATGAGCCTCTATTAGTAGGGTGTGTTATGCGGTAGCTCTCCGCACCATAGGGAGTCTTGCACCAATGTCATTAAGCCTAGAAAAGCCAGATTTTTGGCGATCGCATCAACGGAAAATCAATGGTTCTGGTCGGTTATTGAGAATGGTGCAAGACCCCCCATGAGCTTCGTACAAAACAAAGAATGAAAGCTTAATTCCCCTTCGGCTACGCTC
>DNXU01000404.1:15772-16675 GCA_003505715.1 Cyanobacteria bacterium UBA8803
GAGCAATCCAGTACTTACTCATAAAGTGGTTTTGGGTGGTAATTGCCTCAAAACCTGCCTGCTCGAGGCGTTTTACCAAATCATCCGTAATATAGTGCCTGTAGTAGGGTTCGTGGAACATGACTGGAAAGTTGTCCATCATTGGCTTTAATTGAGGAAAATCAATCGCCTGAATTGAATCACAGATGACAAAGATGCCTCCCGGTTGCATGACGCGGAAGCATTGTTCGATCGCACGCTGACGCACCGAAGGCGGCAGTTCATGGAAAAGAAACACGCAACTAATGCCATGGAAATAATTATCCCGATAAGGTAGCTCCTCCGCTTTTGCTTGCAACAGTTGCGGTAATTCTCCAGGAATGTCAGAGAGTAGCTGATTGGCCTTGCGCAGGTAAGCTGGTGACAGATCGATGCCAAATAGAGCAGCTTGAGGTAAAGTGCCTCGAATCATGCGTAGAGTTCGACCCGTGCCACAAGCTACATCCAAAACCCGGATTTGTTTGGGTGAAACTGAATCAAAGGCTTTTAGTCCTTCCTTTAAGGGAAAAAGAATTCTCCGCCGCATGGGATCGGCGGCACCATTAAACAGAATTTCCACCTGCAAGTCATACAGATTGGCTGAGGTATCGCTCAAGTAGCCATCGGTTTGATAATGGAAGTTGCGCCGATAGTAGCTGGGAAATTCATCCGTCTCAATATCGGGTGAGAAGTCCTGAAATTGATTATGATGAGTTCTTTCCCAAGTTCTGGGCAAATCTAAGCAAATTTCGGGATAGTACCGCAAAAAGTCTGCCCAGGGGTTATCAAACAGCAGGCTCTCCGGATAAACGCCTCGCTCGGCATCTTGCCAATCAGTTTCTTGAATTTGCTCTAATTTTTGCCGAAATTGGAGTAAAATCTCTG
>DNXU01000404.1:16688-16920 GCA_003505715.1 Cyanobacteria bacterium UBA8803
TGAGCTGATTGACAGGCGGGTAAACCAGATTCATCAGCTGGGAACTAATGCTTTTATGGGCAAGAGCAAACACGCTTTTACCCTGCTGAAACGTTTGATAAGCCAGTTTCGTTAAGGTATCGGACATGGAAATTGCTGAGCTTGTTGTAAGTTGGTTATTTTTTTGTAAAAAATTGTAACATAAAGACTTTGTCCGCGCAGGGCAAAGACCTAGAAGTCGGGGTTTTTTTAT
>DNXU01000404.1:16934-23477 GCA_003505715.1 Cyanobacteria bacterium UBA8803
AAACCCCGACTTCTGGGTGTTCGGATACTCAAGCAATAATCAAGCAATTACAGGAGAGTAGCTTTATTGGCGATCGCATTTCTGGTATGGGTACAGATTATCTTATCCTCAAGGTAAGAGCAAAAAGCCAATGGCAAGAAAGTTGAGGATGTAGCGGTAGATGTGGGCTGACAATGCTGGCTGTTGGAGACTGAGGGAGAGGAGTTCTGGGAGGCGATCGCCCACTTGAGCCAGTTGTTCAGAAAGTTCTTCCGGTACTTCAAGGGTAATTCGAGCCACAGTCGCACTCCGCGTTAATCAAATCGTTGCAGCTTTTTTCTTGCCACCATTACGATAGCAATAAAACTGTTAAGTTTAATTTACCCGTTTAATCCCGTAGGTAGTCAGGCTAAGACATCAAGGCTCTTCCGTACCTAGTATGCTAATCCGCCTCATGCGATGCCCAAAATTCTTGCAGGGCGATAATTTTGGGCATTATTAGAGTTAATTGGGGCGGCGGAGGCAATAAATTGCGGGAAATTGCGGGGTATCAGGCTTCTCATCCGTTTCAACTGATAGTTTTGCATACCAAGTAATGAAGAGCCTTACTTTATGACTACCAAAACCTTAACCAAATCTCCAATTAAGTCACAAAATTATCCCCTAGCTATTTGCCAAAATCAAAAAGCGATCGCTATTCAACAAAATCTGCAATCGCCTTCCCCATAACTGCTCTGTTTAACTAACAAAATTCCGTCAATAAGCCTTCAAAAGAATGTACAATTACTCCCACTTACACTCTCTCCGGCGACGCTTCAAGTATTTCATTGACAGAAGCACCACGCCGCAATTCCTCCCATTCAGCATCAATTGGCTGATACTGGCAGTAACATACCACAATCCGCTCATCAATATCGAAGCTGGCAAACTGGCAAACCCGCACAACTACCCAATCACCATCACGTCCATGTGCCAATGCTAAAATTATAGGAAAATTTACCAACTCTAATAATGAACCAGAAAATCCAAGAAATTATCACCAAAACCCGCCAAGAATTGGCAAATATTTACGGGGATCAGTTAGCCCAAATAATTCTCTTTGGTTCCCAAGCCAGAGGTGATGCTAAATCCGACTCAGATATTGATGTTCTAATCCTTCTCAAAACTCCATTCAATTACTTTCAAGAAAGGCAGCGTATATCAGTATTAATTGCCGATATCTGCTTAGAACATACCGTTGTAATTAGCTGTATATTTGCGACAGTTCAGAAGTACCAAGAGTATGAAAGCGGTTTCTTTCGCAATATTCGTCGAGAAGGAGTCCCCATATGAACCCAGAGCAACAAAGGTTACTCGACAAAGCTGACAGAACCCTGCAAGCAGCACAAGTTTTAAGTACCCAAGGATTTTTTGATTCTGCTGCTTCCCGTGCTTACTATGTGATGTTTTATATAGCTACCGCCTTTTTAGAATCCGAGAAATTATCTTATTCCCGCCACTCCGCCGTCATCGCCGCTTTCGGTCAAAACTTTGCTCGATCAGGGCGCGTGCCCGCACAGTTCCATCGTTATCTAATTGATGCCCAAAACATTCGATTAGAAGCTGACTATAACGCAGATATAGAAATCACACAAACAGAGGCATTGCAAACAATATATCGGGCAGAAGAAATGCTAAATTTTGCCGTAGCAAATATTGACTATATTCCTCCTTTGTATCCTTAATTGAAAGGAGCAATTCTGACTCTTCCCGGGCAAGGGGCACATTCAACTTATTAGCCGTAGATCAGAACAGGTAGCTTAATGATTTAAAGTGCGATCGCACTCGCCCCTGAATACAAATTCCAATTAATGGATGTAATAACTCCAACTCTTAAGTGGGAGGCAACTATGCAAATTAAAAGCAACAACGAAATGGGAAAAGTTTTCGCCACTCTAACAATTGTGAATCGAGCCGACCAAATTTTGGNNGGGGGTGATACAAGAAGAACAAATTAGGTCGATAACGCTGAAAAACGTCCTAGTAGACACTGGAGCAACTACCTTATGCTTGCCACCAGACGCGATCGCCAAACTGGGACTAAAAATCCTGAAAGAAGTAGACGTAGCTACAGCAATGGGCATTGGCAAAGCTCGAATTTTCCGAGATGCTACCCTATTTATATTTGGGCGAGAAGGAACCTTTGAGTGCTTGGAGTTACCCGGAGGTGGAGATCCTCTTTTAGGAGTGATACCTTTAGAAGCATTGGGGTTAGAAATAGACCTGCAAAATCAAACGTTAAAGCCCTTGCCCATCAGTCCAACAGAAACCTATTTAACAATATTGTAGCGTTCTCTTATATTGGCGAGCCAATTGTCCCTTGACAAGAGCGATCACTCCTTCAGCCCCTCTCTTTCTCCAACTACTCAGAGAGCGATCGCACTCTCCCAAACCTCAATCAAAACAGAGCCAAAATTATGATCTACACTGTATGGCTATTACTTTCCAAAAAGAATGAACGATCGCCCCCTTCATGCGTTGTCGCCCCAAGTCAAGTACATTAATTTAGCCAAACTTTCAGAGAGTCATGGTTAGATTAAAATTAAATCGTTAATTGCTAGCGAATTATCTAAATATATTTCCTGCGGTAACATGGATGAACAAATCCAAACAATTCTAACAAAAGCTTGCCAGCCTATAAAAAAGCTTTACGGCGAACAATTAGACAAAATTGTGCTATTTGGTTCTCAAGCCAGAGGTGATGCTAGACCTGATTCCGATATTGATATCTTAATCGTTCTCAAAAATCATTTTGATTACTCTCAAGAAAGCGATCGCATCAGCGTATTGATAGCTGATTTGTGTTTAGAGTATAACGTTCTGATTAGCTGTGCCTTTGCCACTCGCGAACAATTCCAGCAGCATAATAGCGGTTTCTTCCGCAACATCCGTAGAGAAGGAGTAGCTATTATAGCACTTCTCTCCTAGGTGGAACACACCTATAGTCCGGCTCTCTATTTGATTGACAAACTTCGCAGCACCGTATAACATCTAATTAGATGCTAATCTGATGCCGTCATTATGATAAACCTTTCTAGAGATATACATTCTCTCACCGACTTTAAACGTAATACGGCTGAGTTTTTGCAGCGTATTAAGCAAACCAAACATCCTTTGATTCTAACTGTGAATGGCAAAGCGGAGTTAGTTGTTCAAGATGCCGAATCTTATCAGAAACTTTTAGATGCTGCTGAGTTATTAGAGACGTTAAAGGGAATTAAACTTGGTCTGGAACAAATGGACAAAGGCCAAGGACAAAAAGCCCAAGATTTTTTTAATGAACTGTTTAATAAGATAGACAGTTCCCCATGAATCAGAAATATCAAGTTGTTATACAGCCTGTAGCGCGAAAAGCAATAGAAGAGGCTTACTTTTGGTTGAGTAATTATTCGCCTAAGAATGCTAGAACGTGGTTAGAAGGACTATATAAAGCTATCTTGTCGTTGGGAAATATGCCTCTGCGTTGTTCATTGGCATTTGAGAATAATTTTTTTGATGAGGAAATCAGGCAACTTGTTTATGGCAAGGGGAGAAATGCTTATAGGATTCTTTTTACTATTGTTGATGATACCGTTCAAATTATTTTTGTGAGACACGCTGCTCAAAAACCGATGATAGATGAATCAGATGACGAATAAAAATAGCATTATTGACACTCCCCACGCATGGAATGCGTGGGGAGTGTCAAGGCGAATAAATTCGCTACGGGCTTATCCCCATAGTTAGAAACTAGGGGCTTGCGCCCTCCAATTTTCGGTCATTAATTAAGTAAATGATCCCCTCTCCCAAGCTTAGGAGATGGGCTGGGGGTAAGGGCTAAAGGATTGATCTCCACAACTGACATGTTCCCAAGACCAACTTTTGCCCTTTCCCCCTTCACTTACTCTGAATCCTACGCATCATAGTAGAGCGCAAACTCATAAGGATGAGGCCGTAACCGCATGGGGTTGACCTCATTGTCGAGTTTGTACTCAATCCAGGTTTCGATGAAGTCCTCAGTGAAGACACCAGTGCTAGTTAAGAAGGCATGATCCTTCTCTAAATTTTCCAGAGCGCCTTCTAGAGAACCTGGGGTAGAAGGAACTTTTTTCAATTCCTCTGGAGAAAGATCGTAGATATCGACATCTAAGGGTTCACCTGGATCGATCTCGTTCTTAATGCCATCAATCCCAGCACAGAGCATGGCAGCAAAGGCAATATAAGGATTGCAAGTAGCATCGGGACAACGGAACTCCAAACGCTTTGCCTTGGGATTGGGGCCGGACAGGGGAATGCGGATGGAGGCGGAACGGTTACCTTGTGAGTAAGCCAAGTTCACTGGAGCCTCAAATCCAGGCACCAAGCGCTTATAAGAGTTGGTGGTTGGGTTGGTAAAGGCTAACAGTGCCGGAGCGTGCTTGAGCAAACCGCCAATATAATTGAGTGCCATCTTGCTCAGGTTAGCGTAACCATCGCCCCAGAACAAAGGCTGCCCATCCTTCCAAATCGACTGGTGAGTGTGCATCCCGGAACCATTATCGTTAAATAACGGCTTGGGCATGAAGGTCACGGTTTTGCCATACTTCTTGGCAACGTTTTTGATGACATATTTATAGGTCATCAAATAGTCAGCTGCCTCGATAATAGGGGCAAAGCGGATACCCAGTTCGTTTTGTCCGCCTGTAGCAACTTCGTGGTGATGCTTTTCAATCGGTACGCCGCAATCTGCCATGGTGAGCAGCATGTCAGTACGCATGTCTTGCATCGTATCCGTAGGCGAAACAGGGAAATACCCTTCTTTATAGCGGGGTTTATATCCCATGTTGCCATCTGCTTCTTCCCGTCCGGAATTCCAGCGACCCTCAACGCTATCTACATAATAGAAGCCTTTGCTCTCGGTTTGGTCAAAGCGAACGTCATCAAATACGAAAAACTCTGCTTCTGGACCAAAGTAGGCTATATCGCCAAGGCCAGTGGATTTTAAGAATTCAAGTGCCTTTTGCGCAATGCTGCGAGGGTCGCGGCTGTACCATTCCCCAGTACGCGGCTCTTTAATCGAGCAAATCATGCTCAGGGTTTTCTCTTTCATGAACGGGTCGATCCAAGCAGTTTTGGGATCGGGCACCATTGACATATCAGATTCGTTAATTGCTTTCCAACCCCGAATGCTTGACCCGTCGAAAGCAACGCCCTCTTCAAAGGAACTCTCGTCGATGAGATCCCGATAGAACGAGCAGTGCTGCCAGATTCCCGGCATGTCAATAAATTTCAGGTCAATAATCTTGATGTCTTCGTCTTGGATCATCCTCAAGACGTCTTGTGGGGTTTCCGGCATGGATGACTCCTTTTGTCAGCTTGACTACGGTTTAAAAAAGGGACAAATAGTTTAACGATATTGAACGATGGAGGGCAATTCGGTCAAGTTCTACAGAAACTGGGCATCGGGTTGATGCAGAATGTGGTAGTTTGCAGCCTGACTGGAGACCTGGATAGACCCCGCCAGTGTTTACCCTGAGTGTCAGAAAGCGGTAAAAGTGACAGTGGACGTGGGTTATTTCCCCCTCACCAGGAGTAGGTATTGCTATGCTTGGTCAGCTTGGCCTCCACATGTTACTCATACATCTGACTCATCCTATGGATAGAAAGTACGAGCTTTTGTATCTAAAGTTACAGAATATCTTTTCTGGATTCTGCATATCCTAACAAAAGTATTAAAGTGTAGTAAATTTAACAAAAATTTATAAATTCCATGACTTTGTAGGCTAAGCTGAGGTGTAATGTAACATTTTTGCCAACCCAACCAACTTGCCTTAGGATTGATAATTCTGTAGGCCAAGCCTATGTGATGATTAATAGATGGATATACAGATTGTAGTTGGGAGAGCAATTTTATGAGGGATGCCATTACAACCCTGATTAGAAATTACGACATTACAGGCCGTTATCTAGATCGCGATGCCCTCGATTCACTTAAGTCGTACTTTAACACTGGTACAGCAAGAGTCGCGGCAGCAGGGATTATTAATGCCAATGCCGCATCAATTGTCAAGCAGGCCGGGTCACAGCTGTTTGACGAAATCCCGGAACTGATCCGTCCCGGTGGCAATGCTTATACGACTCGTCGCTATGCAGCTTGTCTGCGGGACATGGACTATTACCTGCGCTATGCCAGTTACGCGCTGGTTGCAGGTAATAACGATCTGCTGGATGAGCGGGTGCTACAAGGTTTGCGGGAAACCTACAACTCTTTGGGAGTTCCCATCGGGCCAACCGTGATTGGCATCCAGATTATGAAAAACATTGTTAAAGAGCAGGTGGCAGCTGCTGGCATCGAGGATACTTCATTTATCGATCAGCCGTTTGACTATATGACCCGCGAGTTAAGCGAAAAAGATATTTGAAGCCTCTGGTTCTAATTTTTGCAGCCAACCCTTCATCCCACTCCCTAGAGCATCGGTCGGGTATTAATAGATTAGAAGCTTAATCTATATAATTCCTCGATCCACGTTCTAGAAAGAGTGGGATGAATTTTATCTGGGGAATGGG
>DNXU01000142.1 GCA_003505715.1 Cyanobacteria bacterium UBA8803
ATTTTTGTTTAAGTCCCGCTAATGCGATTAAATTTACCCCTCAAGAAGGGCAAGTTGATATCCAACTCTTGATTAAAAATAATGATGTCCAAATTCAAGTCAGCGATACAGGTGAAGGTATTAGCGCTGAGTTTCTGCCTCATGTGTTTGATTCCTTCCGTCAAGCGGATAGTTCCACAACCAGATCTTACCCAGGGTTAGGAATAGGTCTAGCCTTAGTGTGGCAATTAGTACAACTCCAAAAAGGTACTATTCAAGTAGAAAGCCCTGGAATAGGCCAAGGCGCAATTTTTACAGTGATTCTGCCACTGATAGTTTCCTAACGTCTCTACCAGATGATGTATATGCCAAAGTAGAATAATCCGTCGTTGCGGTTCGGTTGTACTCACTAGAAGAAAATCTCTTTTGCCTGTTACATTGCTATATAGAAGATTTCAAGAATTCCACGAATTACCGATTACTACCATGAGCAATTTGTCAAATCGAATCCCAGAATTCCTTGGTAGCGAAGGGGAAGGCGGCAACTTACTGTGGCAATACATTCAATCCTTACACCCAGAGACGGTTGCCCAACTCTCCAACCCTTCTGTAGAAGTGGTTCAGGTAATGGAACGTAACCTGGCGGGAGTGTTAGGAACCTTACCTCACGAACAGTTCGGTGTGACCATTACCACGAGTCGCGCACATCTCGGTCGGCTTTTGGCTTCTGCGATGATTAGTGGCTACTTCCTCCACAATGCCGAACAACGCATGGGATTTGAAAAATATTTGCAAGGAACAGCAGAACCCAACGAAGCGGTTTAGGTAGGGATGATAACCCCAGCATTCTCTCCCACCTGAATCGGGAGGCTCTAATAGAGGCCGTGGTAGATCTCAATCAACTCTCTGGCTTGAGAGGAATCTGAATTACAAACTCTGCACCCTGCCCTAACTGGCTGTGGCACTGTATCTGGCCGCGGTGTTTTTCTACTACAATTTGATAGCTAATTGATAATCCCAAACCTGTACCATTACCTACAGGTTTGGTAGTAAAGAAGGGGTCGAAGAGTTGTTGCTGGATTTGTAGTGTCATGCCTGGCCCGTTATCGGCAATTCGGATCGCTACTTCGCGATCGCTGAGGAGTTCTGTTATGATGCGAATTGTACTGGGAGAGGCTGGACTATGCACTAGACCGTTGCTACAGGATAGCTGCTCTTGGTATTGATCGTCGATGGCATCAATGGCGTTGACGAGTAAATTCATAAATACTTGATTGAGCTGTCCGGCGTAGCACTCTACTGGTGGTAGGTTGCCATACTCTTTAATTACCTGAATTTCTGGGCGATCGCTCTTAGCCCTCAGGCGATTTTGCAGAATCATGAGAGTACTATCAATACCTTCATGAATATCTACGGCTTTGATTTCTGCCTCACAAACGCGGGAAAAATTGCGCAAACTCCGGACGATCTCGCAAATTCGTTCTGCCCCAACCTTCATTGAATTCAAAAGTTTCGGTAGATCTTCAACTAAGAAATCTAGTTCGATGGTTTCCATTGCCGCCTGAATATCTGGCGTCGGGTGGGGATATTGCTGCTGATAGAGTTTGATTAAGCTCAGAAGGTCTGCGGTATATTCGCTGGCGTGAGTCACGTTGCCATAGATAAAGCTGACGGGATTGTTGATTTCGTGAGCTACTCCGGCAACTAACTGTCCCAAGCTGGACATTTTTTCACTCTGTACCAAGTGAGTTTGGGTTTTTTGGAGTTTTTCTAAGGCTTGCTCCAATTGCTGAGCTTGGGTAAGAGCCTTAGCCTCGGCAGTGCGGCTGTGCTTGTAGAGTTCTGCTTGTTGGAGCGCGATCGCTAACTGATCGGCTACCTCACACATCAAATCTACCTCCAAGTCCTGCCAGTGGTAAGGCCCAGTATCCATAACTAGTCCTAGCGCACCCCAGACTGAAGAGCCAAAGTGTAGGGGCACCAATAACCAAGCACCTGGAAATTTTTGAGCAACGCTGAGGTTAATCTCATCTTCAAAACAATTGGTATCATCTATGCGAAGGACTTCTAATTGCTTGAGCCGCTGGGCAATTGGATTATTTTTATCAGGGATTGCCAGACCGATAGCTCTGGGATAACAGGAGTATTTACAAGACTCAGCGACATTCACCCAGAGTTTTTGTTCCGGTAGATATTGCAAGATTTGAGCGCGGTCTACTTGCAGAAGTTCGCCAATCTTGCGAGTCGCTGTTGAAAAAATTGTGTTTAAGTCCAAAGAACTGCGGATCGCTTGAGTAACCTGATTGAGAGCCTGCTCGCGCAAAAGATGGGATTTGGCTTGTTCGTAGAGTTGACTTTGCTGAATTGCGATCGCTACTTGAGAGGCTAAGGCACAGAGTAAATCTATTTCCCATTGTTGCCATTGTCTAGGTTCGTGGCATTGATGGGCAATGAGCAATCCCCACAACTGTTCCCCTTTCAGCAGCGGAACGACTAAGTTGGCTCTCACGTTGAACTTGGCGAGTAAATCTAAGTGACACTGATTCAGATTAGCCCTATAGATATCTTCGATCGCCTTAACCCTGCCCTGTTGATAAGGCAGGATATAGGACTTTTCAAAACAAGGGTCATAGATATTCCTGTCTATTATAGATAGCCCTGTGTCACTAACAGATTCTACAACTACATTCCCACTCCAGTCTGGCTGGAAGCGGAAAACAATCACCCGATCAGTACCAAGAACTTGCCGTACTTCTCCTGTCGTAGCCTTGAGAATTTCCTCCAAGTTCAATGATTGGCGAATGCGTCCCGCGATCGCCCCGACTAGCCGCTCCTGTTGAAACTGCTGCCGTAAGGCGATTTCAACCTGCTGGCGCTGATGAATTTCAATTTGTGCCTGCTGATACAATTCTGACTGGTGAATGGCGATGGCCGCATGAGTGGCAAGGGATTTGAGCAAATCGATTTCCCACACCTGCCACAACCTCGTGTCCCTACACTGCTGAGCCACCAACAATCCCCATAATTCCTCCTCTTGCACGATTGGCACCACCAAGTTGGCTCTCACTTGAAACTGAGCTAGTAGTTCGATGTGGCATTGAGCCAAACCAGCGGCATAGATATCCTCTATAGCCTGAATTCGTCCCTGTTGGTAAAGCTGAATATAGTTTTCGGCAAAGTGGCAATCGTGGATAATGGTTCCTGAAATTGGCATCCACTCAGCACTAACGGATTCCACAACCACAGTGCCGCTGCCATCGTCATGGAGACGGAAAATAATCACCCGATCGCAGCCAAGACAGTGGCGAACTTCAGCCACGGTGGTGTTAAGAATCTCCTCCAGGTTCAAGGACTGGTGAATGCGCCGAGCGATCGCTCCCACCAGCCTCTGCTTGAGAAACTGCGTTTGCAGCGAATCTTCCGCCTGCTTGCGCTGGGTGATATCGCGGACAACAGAACATAATACCTGTCGGCCCCGATAGGAAATCGGGCTAATACTCACAGAAACATTTACTAGAGAACCATCTTGCCGAAGATGCTTTACTTCGCGCAGGTATAAATGTTTATTTGTCAAAACCTGTTCCATCCAGGCGGCCAAAATTTCCTGGCTGACTGGCACGATATCGTCAAGGGTTAGCTGTAAAATCTCTTGGCTCTTGTACCCCAGTAAATTCAAATAGGCGGAATTGGCTTCTAGGATCTGTCTGGTTACCGTGTCAACGAGATAAATTCCATCCGCCGTCTGCTCGACCACAGCTCGATAGAGTTCTTCGCTCTCCCGGAGGTTTTCTTCTGAGAGCTTGCGATCGGTAATATCTTGCCAGGAGCCAACAATTTCTAACTCTTGACCAGCAACATCTGCCACCAGCTTTAGCTCATCATGCATCCAGCGATAGCTACCATCCTTGTGCCGGAAACGATACTCGATAGTTTGATATCCCTTTGCCAACAAATCTTGTAACTGGGCAAAGACCTGGGAGGCATCTTCGGGATGAATGCGGTCAGCCCAAAACCTGGAGTCTGCTAAAAATTCTTCAGGGTAATAACCCAGTTGTGCAGTAACATTTTCGCTCACAAAAGTTGCCCCATAATCCCCGCCAACTTTACAGCTATAGATGGAGATGGGATTAGCATCAAGCAGATGCTGTAGGCGGGTTTGGGTTACCCGTAGTGCTACCTCAATCCGATGTCGTTCGGCAATTTCGTGCTGAAGCTGTTCGTTGGCCTTAACCAAATCGACGGTGCGTTCTGCTACTCTCGTTTCTAGACAGTGGCGGCATATTCGTAATTCATCCTCTGTTTGCTTGCGTTCAGTAATGTCGCGACAACTGTAAAGGAGCGTACCCCCCTCAATAGCAACGCACTTTACATTTATTAATAGGATATGCTCTTGGCCAGCCTTATCGATAATTTTCTGCTCAATGTTACGAATTTCCCCGCACGTTTCTAACTCCTGCCCATCCCATACAAGTTTGCCTAGGAGTTGGGTAATGTTACCTAATTTATATACTTCTTCCCAGGAATAACCAAAAATTACGTTAACATTAGGGCTAATAAAGGTAAACTCACCGCTATTATTGGTTATTAAAACGGTATCGGAAATAGTGCTGAGAATATTCTGGTGCAAGGTTTCTGATTCCCCAAGCATCTCCTTCACGCCCTAGAATGCGGTAATTTTTTTACAAATGATACTGATAATAGAGGGAGCCTGATTCCGTTCCCGGCACCAAGGGAACATACCGGACTTACCCATAGTATTTCACGGATTAGTGGGTCTTTACCCACCTACGTTGGCTTTGGAATAACTAAGCCTAGTTGTCTTGACAATCGACTTGTTCTTGCCAATCAGCAACACGCTCTATAGGTTTTTGGGTTAATTTAACAGTATTATAACCCAGATACGCAGCCTCGATCTGGCAGACATCAAAAATAATACCTAATGAATTTATAGTAAAGTAAATTCCCGGCAGACTATAAATTAAGATTTGTGTTGAGTTATTTTTTCAATCTGCTCAGAGAAAAAGGCGAAGCCCGCCAAAGACATCGCCCTTTATACCCAGATTCGGCACATCAATTTGTATGTACGAAAGTACAGTTCTGGGTAGCTTACCTAGGAACTATGAACCATGAACTATGAAAAATTACAACTGCACCTGTGACAAGTAACTGCGAGGATCGAAAGTACGGCTAGCACGGATTTTTTGATAGTACTCCCGCTCAACAGAGCTAACATCTTTCGGTGTAGCGATCGCAATCCGCACAAGTTGGTCGCTACGTCCCCCCTTAGGTCGCGGCCAACCTTTGCCACGCAACCGCAGGGATTGACCGGAACGAATACCCGCAGGTACGTTTACACTGACATGGCCATCGGGGGTTGGCACATCTATTGACGCTCCCAACACCGCTTCATCGGGCATGATCGGTACTTCACAAAGGAGGTTTTCGCCGTCAAACTGGAAGAAGGAATGAGGTTTGAGTTCCACATTCAAATATAAATCCCCCCGTTGCTGGTTGTAGGAATTTACCTGACCCTTACCTCGGACGCGAATGCGGCTACCTGGTTTAGCTCCTGGTGGAATCCTCACCTCTATGACTTCATTCCCCAGATTGATACGTTTTTGTATGCCGTGAAAAGCTTCAGACCAACTTAGAGTAATAGTAGCTTCTCGGTCACTTCCTGTGGTAGCGCTAGCAGTACTCCGATCGCCAGCAGCGTACTCAGAAAAGCCACCAAAACCATTGCTAAAACCACCAACGTCATTAAAACCGGGAGAGCGACCTGTGCTAGTACGGTAGGTATACGTCCGGCGAGTACCTCCAGGCGATCCTGTTGCACCCGTGTTAAAGCGCCCTAGCAATTCGTTAATAAACTCATCAAAACTGCTGTACTGCCCAAAATCGAAGTTGCCGAAATCAACGCCACTGCCACCGCCTCCAGGCCAACTTTGTCCGGCTTGCTTCCAATATTGACCGAATTGATCGTACTTCTGACGTTTTTCGGGGTCAGATAATACTTCATAGGCTTCATTGACTTCTTTAAAGCTAGCTTCTGCTTGCTTATTGCCAGGGTTCATATCGGGGTGGTACTTCCGTGCCAGACGCCGAAAGCTCTTTNNTCCAGGGTTCATGTCGGGGTGATATTTTCGGGCTTGTCGGCGGTAGACTTTTTTAATTTCGTCGGCGCTAGCGGTTTTACTCACCCCCAGAACAGCGTAGTAGTCTTTGAAGTCGGTTGCAGCCATGAAGGATCTCTCCTTTACATCTAAGGATTTAGTCTAAGAGTTAGGATATTATTTTTCTACCTCAACGCTAGAATAACAAACCCACTAAACCTGTTAAGTTCGGTTCTTTCTCATGGAGGCGATCGCAATTTCCACACCTGGAACTGTTAAGAGGGAGGACGAAGAGATCAAACTCCCTCCTCCCTCTCCCTCTCCCTTTCTCCTAAATTACCATCCCATCCGGAATGACAGCATTTTTGAGTACCACTACAATACCGTTACGAATGAAAAAGCCCTGTTTTTCGCGGTCAGCTTCTTCGACTCGGTCTTTGTTGATAATTTGAACATTGCGACCGATACGGGCATTTTTATCAATGATGGCACGGCGAATTGTGGTATCAGCATCGATTCCCAAGGGAATATGCTCGGTGTAAATGTCAGAGTCGCTTTCAGCAAAAGGTTCGTAGAAGTCGGAACCCATGATCAAGCTATCCTCAATGATACAGCCAGATTCAATGCGAGAGCGCACTCCTAGTACAGAGTGATGAATTCGACAATCTTTCAAAATGCAGCCTTCACTAATAATAGATCGGGTCACCTGGCAATCTAAAAGCTTAGTCGGAGGTAAGTAACGGGCACGGGTATAGATGGGAGCATCTTCGTCATAGAAGCTAAAGGGTGGCTCCGGCTGACGAGTTAGTGCCAAATTCGCGTCATAGAACGCTTCGATGGTTCCAATGTCTTCCCAGTAACCGCCAAACAAGTAAGCTTGAATGTTATAGTTTTTCGCTGCTGATGGAATAATTTCTTTACCGAAGTCTGTCTGCTCGGGATTTTCATAAAGCAGCTTTTTCAGGACTTCTTTTTTGAAGACATAAATTCCCATAGAAGCAATATAAGGGCTGGCCTTGGCTGCTTCTGATGTCAGTCCCAAAGTGGTTGTATCCACCTGCATCTGTTTGAGAGCATCCCCTTTGGGTTTCTCGCTGAAGTCAATCACCCTGCCAGTGTCATCAATTTTCATTAAGCCAAAGCTAGATGCTCGTTTCTCGTCAATAGGTATAACGGAAAGGGTAATATCGGCATTAGTTTGGCGGTGGCGTTCCACAAATTGGCAGTAATCCATCCGGTAGAGATGGTCTCCGGATAAAATCAGGTATTCATCAATATCCCACTCCTGCAACAGCCACAGATATTGACGCACTGCATCAGCAGTTCCCTGAAACCAACTGGGGTTTTCGGGGGTTTGTTGAGCGGCTAGCACCTCAACAAACCCATCAGTAAAACTAGAGAAGTTATAAGCACGAGCGATGTGGCGGTTGAGAGACGCCGAGTTAAATTGGGTGAGAACGTACAGTTTGTAAATTCCCGAGTTGATGCAGTTACTGACGGGAATATCAATCAGGCGATACTTACCAGCCAAAGGCACCGCAGGTTTAGCACGTAGCTTGGTGAGCGGGTAAAGGCGGGTGCCAGCACCACCTCCGAGAATGATCGCTAAGACTCTTTTCACAAAAGACCCCTCCGGGAGCTGGTAGATTTTCCAGTCTTAGTGTCCGCTTGTGTGGAGAAGTTTTCAAGAGGGTGAATATAAAGATATTGAGGAAAAAGTGAGGGAGTGAGGGGGTGAGG
>DNXU01000330.1:0-3063 GCA_003505715.1 Cyanobacteria bacterium UBA8803
GCGACGAAGAACTTCATGTTCTGTCGGATATAGGGTTGCAGTAGTCGAGAAGCACCCCTAGGAATTCGGTAACCGTTACGCCTCAGCCAAGTTTCTAAACCGTTAGATTCCCTGGCACTCAGGATGACAATATCATATTCCCCCACTGTAAACTGAGCTTCTACTGTGACCCCTAAAGAACGCTCCTCAGCTCTACCTGCTCCAACCGCTACTGATGGTAGAGCCAATTCACCATCAAACACTCGAACAGGCATACAAGGGTCTGGGTCAAAGTATTCCACCAGTCTTGGGGCACTAAAGGCATCTAGCCTTTCAATCACCTTAGGATCGCCCACATGAACTTGTTCTTGTTGCAGCACTACAGGCATGGGTACGACCAAGGCAAAGTCTTTGACATCCCCTTGATAATCGTTTGCCATAGTGAGAATTGTGCGATCGCCATTACGGGCAATAATCACTTGAGATGCTTGATTGTAGAGTTTGGCATCCGCTTTGGCGACATAAAAACCACAAAACGCTAGAGCTTTAGGCGCGAAGCACATCACTGCTACAACAGCCAGCAGTAAAGCGATCGCGATCCGAAATAACCTCATTGCTACCTCCTTAATATAGGAATTTAAGCTTTGAAATATTGCTCCCTATTTACACCAAGGGATTGATCGGCGACTGAGATTTACCGGATACATCACCAGGAACCTCATGCCAGGAAAATCTCGACGATGACCAGATCGTGTCTACAAGCACCGTTAAGGGAGAAAGGGCAAACAAAGCCCAGAAAACGGCAGTGGCAACAAAGAATTGATTGCGCAAGATAAATGTCAGGATAGCCATGCACCCTGCCCACACTAGACGGCCAATCCTGGCATTGGGAATTGAACGGGGATCGGTAATCATAAACAAGGCAAACAGTAACAAAGACCCGCTCATCAACCGATGGATAAATACATCCCAAGTCCAGCCCAGCCAAAGATTGCGAATTGCTTCTAGGGCAGCGTAGGCACCCAAAAAGGCTGCCGTTGTGTCCCAGCGACCTACCCGTTTTAAGATGAGGCCACCAGTGCCTGCAAATAAAAGCGCATACCAGCCATCATCCCCCCACTGTCCGGGCGATACCCAAGCATCGTTGGTCAGGACTAAGACTGAAATAATGCCAAAATTTGCCGGATTAAAGAAATGTTTGCCCCCAACTTGCAACAGAAATTTACTCAAGATTGCCAGAGCGCCTGCCAAAATCATGGTGGTGTAGCTATCGGCTCGCAGTAGTAGGCTTAAGCTCAAAGCCGTGATGGCGGCACTTTTAAGAGAAGTAAGTTGGGGAAAGTTAAAGGAAACAGGGAACAGGCTTTTGCGCCTCGACTGAACTTCGACAGGCTCAGTTTTCGCGATCGCGCCGAAGTCTGAACAGGAACTATTAACAGTGGGGGTAAAGGGTGGGGATTGAAACCCCACCTGAAACTTTCCACCTAAAGATACTACGAGCCACTGAGTTAGGAGACAGGTAGCGATCGCAACACCAATTAAGTCAGCTCGTAGTGTCCAGTCTCTTGTCCCAATACCCAAGATTAGGAAAAGGGAGAGAAATAAAATTTGATAGTCTCTGGGATCTCGTTGCTGCATGTTAGGCCATAAAGCATAGGAAATAGGGAAGGGATAAGAAGCCAGCCTATTCCTTATGCCCAATCCCTATTTTTGTATTGTTCCGCTTTGAGCTTGTAATCCTGTTGCTAGTATGCCTGCTCTATCGTCTCGGCACTCGGTTGTTACGGTTTCGGTAACCAATCTGATGGGGCATAGGGTGTAGGGTGTAGGGTGTGGGGTTTTTTCCCTACAGGCGTTTGACCTAACAACAACCTAACAATAAAATCCCCATGCCTCAGAGAATATTCTGGAACCCTTAATCTTGGAGTAGCCAAGCATTATTACTTATAATTTTTACCTAGCTTGGGTTTAAGACTTATTTCTTTAACAAAAATGTTAAGTCCCTTTAAGGAATTGCCGATAAAGAAGAACGCTACTGAATTTATCATCAAGCTACCAATTCATCAGCAAGTTGCCGAGAAATCAGCAAGTTATCAGTTTCAAATTCAGAAATCAGCTTACTATGCATAATCTGCTATAATTTTACGGATTTCAGTCTCAACGATATCTGGCTGCTCCACCATAGCCAGATGCCCGCAGTTAGGAATTTCAATCACATTCTCCCCGAAGTCTTGAAATAGCTTGTGAAAGCTGGCCAGATGGCGCACGTACTTGGGTTCCATAATCGTATCGTTGGCACCAGCAATGAAATACACTGGTTGCTTGAGCTGTGAAACTACCTGAGGTAAGCGGTGAACCTCGGCTTCTGTAGTAGAGTCCAATAAAGTTCTCAGAGCCGCTTCTGGGTCAGCGACTACAAAATCAATAATCCTTTGCTTGCCCCATCGGCGGGCAAGAGGACGTGCTACCTGTGCCCTTGCCAACCACAAGTCTATCAAAGGGAGGTAGCACAGCCAGCGGGGACGGCGTTTCACCAAGCTTTTACCAACCGCTCGAAAGCGCTCAAACCCTTCTTTGAGATAAATACCACCACCAGCATTAAGACAGATTACCCCCTTAACTCGCTCTGAAGCCACAGAAGCTCCCCATAGGGCAATGCTGCCTCCTAAGGAGTGGCCGATCAGCCAAGCATGGCCAATATCCAACTTTTGCAGTAAGACTTCCAAATCCTTAGCATAGGCAGCTAAGGTGTAGCTGGGAGGAGACAGGCTAGCAGCGACAGCGTTTGGTAATTCACACTTGAGTTTCGAGGGTGTTATCTGAGTTTTATCTGGTTGAGGTTGGGAATCACCGAATCCTCGCAGGTCATAAACCAAGCACTGATAATCTGGTGCTAGCCGTTCGATCAATGGTTGCCAGTAATTACGGCTCAAAAGCCAGCCATGGATGAACACCAGAACCGTAGAGGATGATGCCCTAGGAGGCGTTAATTGGTAAGCGTGGGTAGATCCTAGAATATCGATGGTTACCATATATCCATCCTATCTGAGAATGGGGAATGGGGAATGGGGAATGGGTAATTGG
>DNXU01000330.1:3076-5143 GCA_003505715.1 Cyanobacteria bacterium UBA8803
GTAATTGGTAATTGGTAATTGGGCAAGAGAGAATTTATCCCATTCCCTATTCCCCATTCCCCATTCCCTATTCCCCATTCCCTATTCCTAAAACCGACGACCCAGCAATCGCTGCCGGACACTTTCGGCAATTTTTTGGCCGAGATATTCGGGGATCAAGTTTTCGTTGGGGCCAAGCAAGTACAAAATTAAACGAGTACGTCCGCGCCACACCAACAAGTTGGCATTGACGACCAGTAAATCCTCTTGCCAGATAGCGTACATGACTTTGTAGAACAATCCTGGCTGGTTCTCTGCCTCAATCAACAGTGCTGGGAGGTGGAAAACTGGGTCTACATAGAATTCTGTTTCGACTTTCTCTAAACCCGCATCCAGATTAAATTCCACTGCTAGCATCTCTTCCACTTCAAAGCGCCCCGCCAGAGCTTCGCGGATGGCGCGGCAGACATTTTCTGCCGTTTTGCCTGTCAGAGCTTTGCTGCCACGAGACACTACCAGTTTGATAAAGACTAGCATCGGCGGATTGATCTGGCCGTAAAGACTGAGACTGTGGATCGTCAGCCCATAGGCAGCCAGAACGCCAAAAATATCGCTCAGGAGAAACGATTGGTTGCGGTAGGCAAAATGCAAGGCACTTTTAGAGCCTTCCGGTTTGATGTCTATAACCACGCGCCTAGTTTTGTAAAGCTTGTAGGCCAGCCGGAGGTTTTGGAGTTGAATCTCGCTACTGACAAACTGCTCATAAAACTCAGGAAACGCCCGGTTAAAGCGCTTCAGAAGTTCTAGTGTTGAGGATTTCAAACCCGCAGCCATAAGTAGGGGGTAGAGGCGTTTGCTTTTATCAAAAGCTTTTTGGAATAAAACAGCCAGGTCAGATTTAAGGAAAGAACCTGCCTTATGTGGTTCATTGCTCACAGATTCTGATGACTAGCCTCAGTCTAGCTAATGAAAGTCTTGCCTTGAGTCCCTGCTTACTAGCTTGAGAATAGGGAGAGGGACGAGGGAAAGAGGGAAGAAGAGGGAGAGACGTTTTGATTCCTGCTGGTGTACGCTGTTCATTACGGCTACTGAGATTGGACAATAGGGTCGTTGTGTTACCATCAATTTCACCGCATTTTGGCTAATTTTGCTGGAATTAAGATATATCGCCAAATCTTAAGTGTATGCCACTTGTGAGGGCTATGGGAAATTTGATAGGAAGTTATTGGCTGTAACTCTAGGGTTTGGGATAAACTGCTATTTGGAGTAGGGTCTCGATCGAGCAGCACATTTCATCTGCGAGGATGGGTTAAACTGCTAGTTGTTGGGGTTCCCAGTATAAAAATGCTACAGCCACACCTGCATGGGTTTTTGGAAAAGCTTTTTTGGCAGTGCTGACGCTGCCTCGGCGCAGACGCAGTTTGAAGGGGATGCAGCTCCAGTAGTTGGCGCTCGCCCTGACAATAGTGCCCGCATACTTTTTAGTACGGAGCGGGAAATTGACCTTTACGAATTAGAAGAACTTTGCGATGCTGTTGGTTGGTCTCGGCGTCCCATGCGCAAAGTTAGGAAGGCAATTCAGCATAGTTTCTTGGTCGTGTCTATGTGGCAGCAACTCGGCAACACAAAACGCCTGGTTGGTTTTGCCCGTGCTACTTCTGACCATGCCTTTAATGCCACAATTTGGGATGTCGTGGTTCACCCGGAATTCCAAGGCAAGGGGCTGGGGAAGGCTTTGATGAAGTACACGATCAAGAAGCTTCGCAGCGAAGATATCAGCAATATCACCCTATTTGCCGATCCGCATGTGGTAAATTTTTATCGCAGAATGGGATTCATGCCCGATCCAGAAGGCATTAAAGGCATGTTCTGGTATCCTGACTGAGTTTCATGACTGTTGATCCTAAGTAAGCTAAAATTCGGTTATACTTAAAAAAGTATGTATCGGGATGTAGCGCAGCTTGGTAGCGCGCTTGCTTTGGGAGCAAGATGCCGCAGGTTCAAATCCTGTCATCCCGATTGCCAAATTTAACACAGCTCGAGAGAATTCCTCACTTGTGATGAGGGATGAGGGATGAGGGTTGAGGG
>DNXU01000330.1:5199-7377 GCA_003505715.1 Cyanobacteria bacterium UBA8803
GATGAGGGATGAGGGTTGAGGGAGAGAAGAAGGAAGATTTTCATCCTGAGGTTGTGGAAGAGCGCTCATGCTATCTATCTTGAGAATTGATGCTTCATGAGGTTGGCTCCGAAGACTTGGAACTCTATAAGATTGAACAGAGTCAGGAAAGGTGACCGATCTAGAACAGGGCAGGCACTTATCGCCTCTGCCCAACTCTCGCCGATCCGGTTAGGCTGGAAATTAAACCGTAAAATTGATAAGACTGGTGAAAAAGGATTGATTAACACGAGCTGATTTTACTCTCGAGGCTCAATAGGTTATTCAAGAACGGTGATAATGTCATCCTAAAGCGAGAGCGGTATTCTAGTTGTGACGAGATCGCTAAGATTAAACTCTGAGGTAATTTCCATGAAATCATTGATTCGCTGGAGTACAACATTAGGCTTATTGGGTACTACCCTGTTCGGCTCCTTCTTAACAGGAAATCTCCAAGCACTGGCGTTGACAGAACAAGAGGTTATGCAGAAGCTGCAACCCGTGCCAGTTTTTACAATCACTGATGCCCAAGGATCGCCACTGGTCGCTTCGGTTCCTCAGCAAAACAATCAGGAGGCATCAGTTGCAGGGGTCTTTATTAGCCGTCGGGATGCTCAAGCCTTCGTCGAGCGATTGAAGAAGGAAAATCCTAATCTGGGTAACCAGGTACAGGTCGTACCTGTCTCCTTAGGAGAAGTATACCAGCTGGATAAACAGAACAATACTCAACCCAATGGCTTAGATTTTGCTTTTATTCCGGCAGAACAGCAGGTGCAATTAGCCGAGGCACTCATGAACCAAAATGGTCAACAAGGCCAGCGATTTCAAGGTGTCCCCCTGTTTGTAGCCAGAGGAGGTGAAAATAAAGGATACCTAACCATTCAACAAAATGGTCAACAGGTCATCCCCTTCTTCTTTGACAAAGGTCAATTGCAAGGGATGATTGAGCGCTTTAAGCAGCAACAACCTAACCTCTCTTCTACGGTGGAAATCCAAGTTGTACCTCTTGAGGGTGTCATTCAAACCTTGCAAAGTGAGAATAATCCCCAACTCAACAGCATAGTATTAGTTCCTTCCCAAGAGTCCATAGAATTTTTGCGCAGTCTATCCCAGCAATCAGGCGGAAATAACCGTTCCAGGTAAGGATGCAAGATAGGGGCACTTCTGAGACGAAAGAGTTATCTGTGGTATCGGGTTTAGACCTCTGGTACTGGCGCTGGAGTGCCCGTAAGTCTGCCCTAGAGGCTGGTGTTCCGGTGGCTGAAGTAGATTGGCTACTCCAAGAAGTAGCGCAACTTGACCCCCTATCACTCCGCTTGGAGTCCTTTAAAGAGCGATCGCAAATTACATTGCCCTATCCTCTATCGGTATTATCCCAACTCTGGCAGAAGCGCGTTAGTGAAAGATGTCCGGTGCAATACCTAGCTGGGGTAACTCCTTGGCGTCATTTTTCTCTCTTGGTTTCGCCTGAGGTTCTAATTCCCCGCCCCGAAACCGAGTACCTAATTGACATAGCCATGGAAGCCGTTAAACACAGTTCAACCCCTCAGCTGGAATTAGGACAATGGGCAGATTTGGGCACTGGTAGTGGTGCGATCGCTTTGGGATTGGCAGATGCCTTCAGAGGTGCCACCATTCATGCGGTAGATTTCAGTCCTGATGCCCTAGCCATTGCCCAAGTAAATGCTCAAAGACTTGACTTGGCTGCTAGAATTCGGTTTTACCAAGGGTCTTGGTACTCGCCCTTAAAGACCCTCAAAGGCCAATTAAGCGGCATGGTCTCAAATCCACCCTATATCCCTAGTAGTTGGCTAGAGCAGCTGCAACCGGAAGTCGCAAACCACGAACCCCATCTTGCCCTCGACGGTGGTACTGATGGTCTCGACTGCATCCGACAGCTCATTGAAATGTCTCCCGATTACTTGCAACTAGGCGGTATCTGGTTAATTGAAATGATGGCCGGACAAGCCGAGACAGTTGCCCAATTGCTGCATCAGCAAGGCAGTTACTGTCAAATTCAAATCATCCCAGATCTAGCAGGTATTGACCGCTTTGCTCTAGCTTATCGCAGTGAGTAATTAGTTGTTGGTTGTTGGTTGTTGGTTGTTGGTTGTTGGTTGTTGGTTGTTAGTCGTTGGTTGTTGGTTGTTGGTTGTTAGT
>DNXU01000572.1:0-8279 GCA_003505715.1 Cyanobacteria bacterium UBA8803
CGACCTATCACTCGACCCTAACAGGTTGGAGAGCATCAGGCGAAAGAGTAAAGCGCGGATTGTACAAAAGCCGCGATGGTTGGGTTATCAACGCTGATTGCAACGGTAGCGCTAACATTATGCAAAAAGTAGCCACACAGCTAAAACTTAACTTAGCCGAGGTGGGTAGGGCATCCTTGACAGTGCCACAACGAATTGATTTGTTCAGTCGCTTGAGTAAATCTTATCGTAAAAGAAGTGAAGCCTCGTGTCGTTCGACTGAGCGCTCACGCCGAAGTCTTCAGACCGAGGCGTAACATCTTTTTAGAATCCCCTGTGATTCCATCCAGGGGAGATGTCAATCCCTCACAAAGATTGCGATCGCTTTCCTTTAATTCGCCATTCGTCCTCAAATAATCCCCCACCCAAGCACAACCATAGGCTAGGACTTTATCTAGAGCCACAACCCCATCGACATTCCACAGAATCACCTTATAGTCATTCCCGCCTGAGACTATCGTTTTTCCGTCAGGAGTGAACCCAACTGTCCAAACTCCGTCACTATGTCCTGCAAGAGTTGCTAACTCTGTCCCGTCTAATTTCCAGAGTTTGATGGTACTGTCAGAACTTCCTGTCGCGATAGTTTGGCCGTCGGGACTGAACGAAACTGCCCTAACTGCTTTGCTATGACCTGTTAGGGTCTTTAATAGGGTGCCATCCCGTTGCCAAAGTTTGACAGTCTGATCCCCACTTGCCGAGGCAATGGTTTGGCCGTCGGGACTAAAGGCAACTCCCCAAACCCGATCTTCATGGCGGTTGAGGGTTTGGTAGGGGTGATTTTCCCACTCGCCCCCGTTCGCTTTCCAGAGTTGGACGGTATTGTCAATACTTGCCGAAGCAAGCGTTTGGCCGTCAGGACTAAAGGCAACGGCTAAAACCCCTGCCCCATAACCGTTGAGGGTTTTATCGGGGCGGTCGTTCCACTTGTCCCTATTCTTCTTCCAGAGTTTGACAGTTTTGTCAATACTAGCCGAGGCGATCGTTTGGCCGTCAAGGCTGAAGGCAACTCCCCAAACTCGATCGCGATGTCCCGTTAAGGTCGCTAGTGCGGTGCCATCTTTTTTCCACAGTTTGACAGTTTTGTCGCTACTCACCGAGGCAATGGTTTGACCGTCAGGACTGAAGGCTACTCCCCTGACTTCTTCACTATGTCCCTTCAAGGTCATCAATTCAGTGCCATCTCGTTTCCACAGTTTGACCAGCTTGTCGCCACTCACGGAAGCGATGGTTTGACCATCCGGGCTGACCGCTATTTTCATTACCCGATTATTATGCCCCCTGAGGATAGTTAGTAAGTCGTTCTTTAGCCTCCACAGCCTAACCGTCTTGTCGCTACTAGCGGAAGCCACGATCGCCTCATTAGAACTGCTGCTAGGGCGTGAGGGCGCATAAGCAATGTCGTTCACCCAATCCTCGTGTCCTCTAAGAGTTAAGAACGGGGTGCCGTCTTTTTGCCAAAATTTGATCGTTTTGTCGTCACTGGCTGAAGCGATGACCTGACTGTCGGAAGCGATCGCCACTCCCCAAACCGGTTCTGTATGTCCCTTAAGGGTAGTCAGCAATCTACCGTCTCTTTGCCACAGTTTAACCGTTTTGTCACTACTGGCCGAGGCAATAATTTGACCGTCGGGACTAAAAACAACTTTGTTAATGTCGTCTGTATGGCCGCTCAGAGTTGTCAATAAAGTACCGTCAATGCGCCAGAGTTTAACTGTCTTATCCCCACTCGCCGAAGCCATGATTTGACCGTCGGGGCTAAAATTTACGCCCAGCACCCGATCGCTATGTCCCTTCAAGGTGGCTAGTTCGGTGCCGTCCTGTTTCCAAAGTTTAACCGTTTTGTCACTACTGGCCGAGGCAATGATTTGACCGTCAGGACTGAACGCCACTCCCCCTACAGCGGCACTATGACCCTGGAGAGTTTTGTCAGGGTAGGTTTCCCAGTGACTGGTAGTGTTAAGTTGCCAAAGTTTGATGGTATTGTCATCACTTGCTGAGGCAATCCTATTACCTTGAGGACTAAAGGCAAGTCCCCTGATGGTAGCGGTATGTCCCTTAAGAGTCGTTAGTAAGGTGCCATCCAACTGCCAAAGTTTGATAGTGTTGTCATCACTTGCCGAGGCTAGGATCTGCCCTTGGGGACTGAAGGCAATTCTCCTCACCCCAGCCGTATGTCCGGAAAAGCGGTTGTATTCATCTACTCCATAAACAGCTTGCCGCAGTACTTTCTCAACCTGAGTTTTAGTATCTAGGTCAGGATCGGGGAGGACTTGCAATCTTTGTCTCGCCCTTAAGGCTTGTATGAGGGCATCGAACCTTTTATTTAGGGCAAACAGGGCATCTGAGGAGGTAGCGATCGCTTCAATTTCGCTGATCTTGGCTTGGCGTTCGCTGATGACTGCTCGTTGGTATTGCACAAATGTACTCACCCCCAACCCAGAAGCTATTGCCAAAGCTAAACTAATTATGCCCAAAAATACCCTTTGGCGTCTGGCATTTTTTTTCTGTTCTGCCAGTCGTTTTTGCTCTTCTGTCAGTCGGGCAGCAATTTCCTGGGCGCGTTCAGCTTCTAATGCCTGTTGTACTTCGCGCCGATCTAATTCCTCGCTCTTCGCTAAAAACTGATAATCCTCATCGCTCAAACTTTTACCTAGCGCCCACTTTTGGGCATCAATTAATGCTTGTCCCCGCAATAGCCGCGAGGGGTCTGTCTGCTTTGAAACTATCCATGCCTCAAAGGCTTGGGAGTAAGGGCGCAGAGAATTTAATTGCTTGTCTACCCATTCTGTATTGAAGACTTCTTGATAAATCCGGTTTTTTACCTTCAGCAACCCCTGCTGTTTAACCACCAACCCCGATAGTAGCAATTCAATGCGATCTCTGCTGTCGTCTGCTGGCACTTCTACCCCTTGTAAGATTTGCTGGTAGAGACCAAGCAATCTGCCAGTGCGTTGCTCGTTGCAGAGGAGGCGATCGCGTATTGTTCTTAAATGCTCTGGCTCATCCTGAGATTCCCACTTATGGATAATGCGGTTGCGCACTACTGACTCCACCCAGAATGCTTCCACGCCCGCCGGAATTTGTAGAACCTCACTAACAGCCTCTTGATTTAAATTTGATATCAACTGACACAGCTTTTGGGTGAGAAAGGGTTGTCCTCCCGTCCAAGCTAATATTTCTTTGAGAATGGCTTTGGCATTTTCAAACTTAGCTGCTAACCCTAGGGCTAATGGTTGAGCTTCCTCTAGTTTAAAGCCCTCTACCTCAATCGCTTTACCAATATTAAAAGGCGTTCTAGTTTTATCCGCCATCAAATCTGATGGAGTTGCTACTCCAAATATGGCAAAAGCGATCCGGTTGTAGTCAGGATTGATTGACCTTTGGTTATAACAGAAGCGAATGAAGGCAAAAAAATCATCAATGGGAAAGTCCAGGCTGAGAATGCTATCGATTTCATCAATAAAGATAATAATTTTACTTCCGGAAATTTTTTCTAATAAAATATCTTCAATAAAATTGCTTAATCTTTGCAGTAAAGGCAGTTCTTCTTCCTGAAGCCACCAAGATTTTAAATTTACCTTACCTAAAAGATTGAACCCGCGCCATAATTCAGTCACGATCCCTTTATACCACTGAGCCGGAGTAATTGTTTCACTACCAATGCGCGTCATATCAACAGTACTACAGCGAAAGCCTTCCTGTTGCAACCGATGTCTGGCTTGGACTAGGAGCGAGGACTTGCCCATCTGCCGGGAGTTGAGGACGTAACAAAACTGACCCTGTTTGAGAGCCTCATAAATTTCCGAGTCTGCTTGCCGCACTACATAGCTAGGTGCTTCAGTTGCTAAACTACCACCGACTTGGTATTGATAAGGGGTCATTAAGCATTGGTTGTTGGTTGTTGGTTGTTTGTTGTTTGTTGTTGGTGGTTGGTGGTTGTTGGTTGTTTGTTGTTTGTTGTTGGTTAGTAATCTAACTTATAAAATTTTTAGAGTACTTAGTGAGAGTATCGTAGATGGTGACGCGATTGTGACCCCATTTTTGAGAATGGTAGAGAGCTTTATTAGCCTCATGAACTAAGAGAGCTGGATCGCTTTCTGAGTTAGGGATGGTGCTAGTAACCCCTAAACTAAGGGTGACAACAGCAGCTGGTAGACCGCCGATGGTGGAACTTTTAAACGGAATTGCTAATCTTTTGACTTGGACTCGGATTCTTTCGGCAAGTTCAGCGGCACTTTTAACATCTTGGTGCGGTAGAAGCACGGCAAACTCTTCATTCCGATAACGAGCAATCACATCAGTCGCACTGCTTACTGCCGAGCGAATTACCTGAGCAACTTGTTGCAAACAGGCATCCCCAGCCCGATCTCCATAGTTGTCGTTGTAATATTCAAAATAGTCGATATCGCACAAAATTAGTGATAGGGGAGTTCCTTCACGAGCTAACCGCTGCCACATTTGTTCCAAGTTTTGTTTAAAAAAGCGGCAATTGCCGAGTTGAGTGAGTTCATCTAGGGTATACAAGCGCTGCAAATTTTGATTTTCTTGCTCCAACTGTTTGAGGCGATCGCTCAAGGATGGGACTTGCCAGAGTTGCTCTTTAAAATAAAGGCGATACAACTCACAACTTGGCGTCCCTTCAGAACCATTGAGTTTGACCAGTCCTATGCTTTCTAGCTTATAGGCCGCGATCGCTTCCAAGCGCACGCTACCAGAAGCTGTGACTACCTGTTTCATCGCGTCCGCTAGTTCAAGATTTTCTCGCAGCGTTACCAACTGACCGCGCAAATGATGGCTGTAAATTCCGGCGGTTGTAGGAGCTTCTTGCAATAATTGTTCTAGGCTGTCCCATTGCTTTTCTGGCTGAAGGGGAGGATTCACCAGATGATAGAGAGCGAGGTTCACTAAATAAGGATGGCCTCCTACCATCGCCATCAGTTTCTTGGCCTCTTGACCATCTGCCCAATCTAATCCATAACGCCTTGCCAACTCCTGTACCTGTGCTAAGGTAAACTCTGGTAACTGTAGGGGCAGTCCAACATTAAAGGGTGATTGATTGGTATTTAATGAGACATAAACTTCTGTGGAGTGAATTACTACTAAGCGCAGGTTTTGCAAAATTTCCCCTTGCTTGGCTTCTTCATGCCACGAGCGCAGCAACGGCAATAACTCTTTAGCAATGTTGGGATGCTCGAAAACGCGATTAACTTCCTTTAAAATCAACACTAGGGGACAGTTGAGTTGATCGAGCAAATATCCCTGAAAATAAACGGTACAGCTAATCTTACTGCCAATATCCTCATCCCAATACTCATCTAACCTTGGCTCTAACCGCAATTGCCTACTGACATCGGTACAAAACCAGCGCAAGAATTTATCTAGGTTGACAAAAAATACCTCATCCGTTTTTTGAAAGTCTACAGTGACGGTTCGATATCCCCAAGCGGTAGCGCGAGCAATAAGGCGCAGCATAAGGGAGCTTTTCCCCATCTTTCTAGGTGCTTTCAGGCGAATGACACTCCCTGGTTTGGCCAGTTCAGCATAAGCAAGCTCCTCAACTGGGGGACGCTCGATATAAAATTCTGAGTTGAGCGGTAATGGATCGTTGGGAAACTCTATAGGCATAGGGTTAACCTTAAGCTTTTAAAGGAAGTTCGCTTAATTTGACTGAACTTTTTATGCTCTCAGCTTTAAGCCCTCTAATATAGTTTATTCCTATTAGGGAGCGCTCGTAAATGATTGCTGCTTTGCTGTCATACTAAGTTGCTCTCAAAGGTAGAACCTGTTATTGGGAGCGGATAGACCCCAAAAATAGAGATGCCATTAACTAGGGTGTAACCCTCTGGTAGTCTGATGGTGAAGTTAAAATGTATGCTACCGTGACCAATTCTCGTGTACTCTGCCTTGGTGAAATATTATTTGACCGTCTCGCCGATCAATTGGGGCGATCGCTCGAACAAGTTGAATCTTGGACGGATTACCCGGGCGGTGCTCCTGCCAATGTTGCCTGTGCCCTGGTGAAGCTGGGAACCTCTGCTGGCTTTATCGGTTGTGTGGGATCTGACGAACCGGGAAATAGTCTGGTCAAGCTTTTGCAAGAGGTTGGGGTAGATAGCAACGGCGTCCAAAGGCATCCCACAGCGCCAACGCGACAAGTTTATGTCGTGCGTTCGGAAAATGGCGATCGCGAATTTGCTGGTTTTGGGGGTCTGGATACGTCCCAATTTGCCGACGCCTTCCTTGATGCATCAAAGCTACCAGAACCTTTATTTGAACAGGCCGAATTTTTAGTCTTAGGCACCCTGGAGTTGGCTTATCCGCAAACTCGTGAAGCTATTCACAAAGCATTGAAATTGGCAGATCGCTACGATCTCAAAATTGTCATGGATATTAATTGGCGTCCCATGTTCTGGCCCGACCCCAGTGCAGCTGTGCCACTGATTCAAGACCTTTTAAAGCAAGTAGATTTCCTCAAAATTGCCAAAGAAGAAGCAGAGTTACTTTTTGAGACTGCCGATGCAGGTGCCATTACCCATCGTCTTGATTCAGTAGAAGGTGTCTTGGTCACAGATGGAGATAAAGGTTGTGTCTACTGCCTCAACGAACATGAAGGTACTTTACCAGCGTTTGCTATGAATGTGCAGGATACCACAGGAGCTGGCGATGGCTTCGTTGCAGGTTTCGTCCACCAACTTTGTCAGCACGGACTCAAATGTCTGGCTACTCCTGAGTCAACACAGAATGTTGTTAAATATGCCAGTGCCGTAGGAGCGCTGACGACATTAAAACCAGGAGCGATCGCAGCTCAACCTACAGCACAAGAGGTAGAAGCCTTTCTAGAAAATTGGTAATTGGTCATTGGTAATTGGTAATTGGTAATTGGTAATTGGTCATTGATCATTGTAAAAAAGCCAGCTTGTTGTACCATTGCCAATTACTCCATGACACTTCTGAAAAAGTCAATCGTCTCTTTCAGCGCCACAATAAACGCATCAATTTCTGCCCGCGTGTTATAGAAATACAAACTCGCCCTTGCCGTACTCGGTACGCCTAAGACTCGGTGTAAAGGTTGAGTGCAGTGATTGCCGGAACGGATGGCAACTCCCTCTTGATCCAGCATTGTGGCTAAATCGTTGGCGTTAATCCCTTCAACTGTAAAGGATGCCAGTGCTGCTCGACCTTTACCTTCTGCTGTGGGTGGTGGTCCATAAACTCTGATGCCCGGAATGCCGCGCAATTGCTTGAACAAATAGGCCGTTAGTTCTTCCTCATAGGCGTGGATTTTATCCATCCCCACCCCAGTTAAATAGTCTACTGCTGCACCCAGGGCGATCGCTTCCGCAATTGCCGGAGTCCCCGCTTCAAATTTTTGGGGTAAATCTCCATAGATCGAGTAGTCTAGGAAGACTTCCGAAATCATCTCCCCACCCCCCATAAAAGGCGGCATGGCTAGCAATAGGTCAAGTTTTCCGTACAGGAAGCCAATACCTGTAGGCCCACACATTTTATGACCAGATGCCACCAACCAATCGCAATCCATTGCCTGAACGTCAATCGGCATGTGCGGCATGGACTGGCAAGCGTCAATCAGGACTTTCGCACCGTATTGGTGAGCGATCGCAATAATTTCGGCTACGGGATTAATACACCCCAAGGTATTGGAGACATGAACCAAACTCACCAGCTTGGTTTTAGGGGAGATTAAGGACTTAAAATGCTCTAAGTCCAATGCTTCAGTTTCCGTCAGTTGTACGTACTTAAACACCGCACCCGTCTTCTGAGCCACAATTTGCCAGGGCACGATATTGCTATGGTGTTCCATCATGGTGAGGATAATCTCATCCCCCGGCTGCAAGTTGTGCAATCCCCAGCTATAGGCGACTAAATTAATTGCTTCACTAGCATTGCGGGTGAAAATAATCTCCTGCCGCGAAGCCGCATTCACAAATCGGGCGACTTTGTCCCTAGCTCCCTCATAGCCTTCTGTAGCTCTAGCACTGAGGGTATGTATGGCACGATGGACGTTGGAATTGTCTTGTTCGTAGTAATGGTGCAGTGCATTCAATACTGCCAAAGGCTTTTGAGAGGTAGCAGCATTGTCAAAGTAAATTAGCGGTTTGCCGTGGACTTCCTGATGCAAAATCGGGAAGTCAGAACGCACCTGAGCCGCAAGAGTTTTTTCCTGAGTAATAGTCATTGGTTATTTGTTGTTTGTTGTTGGTTGTTTGTTGTTTGTTGTT
>DNXU01000572.1:8327-13061 GCA_003505715.1 Cyanobacteria bacterium UBA8803
TTGTTTGTTGTTTGTTGTTTGTCGTTTGTTGTTTGTTCTCCATGGCAATTACCCATTACCCATTACCCATTACCCATTACCTATTACCTATTACCAACAACCAACAACCAACAACCAACAACAAATAACAAAATACTAAGCCGTTCGGCATGTGGCGCACTGAAACAGCCGTTGACGCAGGGAGGCTATGGGAACGCGATTCAGGATCTCTGCTACAAACGCATCAATTAATAGGCTGCGGGCGTCAGGTTCCTTAAGTCCCCGGCTTTGCAGGTAGAAGACTTCCTCTGGGTCGAGCTGGCTAACTGTAGCACCGTGGGAACATTTTACTTGGTCAGCGGTGATTTCTAATTGAGGTTTGGTATCAACCCGAGCTTTAGAGGATAGCAGCAAGTTGCGGTTCAGCTGACTGGCGTTGGTGAATTGAGCGGCTTGGGGTACGAAAACCTTGCCGTTAAATACCCCATGGGCGCGGTCATCTACAATACATTTGTGCAACTGGTTGCTGGTGCCGTTGGGATGATTTAGCGCTACAGTACTATGGGTATCGGCCAACTGTGCGCCGCTAATCATGGTCAGACCGTTGAGAATTGTTTGGGTTCCCTCACCCTTCTGGAATATTTCCCAATTATGCCGAGATAGTTTTGCTCCCAAACTAATAGCCGTGCCAGTGTACTGACTATTTGAGCCTTGAGTAACTGCGGTTTTGCCCATGTGGAACCCATTGGCAGCTTCCCGCTGATTCCGGGTGTGGTTCACCGCAGCATTCTCCTCGACCCAAATCTCTGTCACTTGGTTAGTAAGATAGGGATGATTGACGGGAATATCGGCACAACCTTCCACATTGGCGGCGTAATGCTCGATCAGAGTCAGTTGAGAGCCTGCTTCGGCAACTACTAAACAACGAGGTTGGCAAATAACGGGTGCGTGGTTGGTAGTTGAGATAAATAGCAGGTGGATCGGCTGCTCTATGAGCTGATTCTTAGAAGCCCATACTACTGCCGCATCGGTTAGTCCAGCTGTATTAAGAGCCGTAAAGACTTCCGATGCTCCTTGTTGCTGGGCTAAATAGTTCCAGATGGTCTGGTGATACTTTAAGGGCAGTGCCGCTAAATTGCCGACAAAAATGCCCTCTGGCAACCCGCTAACGGCTGAAAGATGGGGTGCATAAATACCATTGACGAATACTAATCGACTCTCAGCAGCTTCCGGCAGTATTAACGGCTCAATATCAAATTGGGGCGTCTCTACAGCACTAACCCCTTGAAATTTCACCTCCAACAGGGGCGATAAGTCAGTAAACCGCCATTCTTCATCCCGCCGCGTGGGGATCGCCAGTTCTTGAACTATGGCTGCGGTGCGATCGCGCAGCATCTGGAGCGGGCGATCGCTCAACTCTACCAGCCAATTTGCCTGAACTGGCTCACTTGGGCGGCACTGTGTCAACAATTCAGTTAGATAAGAAACCTCTGGCTTTACAGAAATTTGCATACTCATCAGGCGCTCACCTCGGCTGCCTCTTCTTCCAGCACCCAGTCATAACCACGGGATTCCAATTCTAATGCCAGTTCCTTACCACCCGTTCTCAGAATGCGACCCGCTGCCATGACATGGACGTAATCTGGCTCAATATAATTGAGCAGGCGCTGGTAATGGGTAATCAAAATGGTGGCATTCTCTGGAGTGGTGAGTTGGTTTACCCCATTGGCGACAATCTTCAACGCATCAATATCTAAACCGGAATCCGTCTCATCTAAAATCGCCACTGTCGGCTCTAGTAAGGCCATTTGCAGAATCTCATTCCGCTTCTTCTCACCGCCGGAAAAGCCCTCATTCAAACTGCGCTCTAGGAAGCTGGCATCCATCTTGACAATATCCAGCTTGTCCTGTACTAAATCTTCAAAATCAAAGGTATCGATTTCTTCCAATCCCAGGTGCTTGCAGCGGGAGTTGTAAGCGACGCGCAGGAAATCTAAATTGCTCACCCCCGGAATTTCCAAGGGATACTGAAACGCCAGAAAAATACCATTGAGTGCCCGTTCCTCCGGTTCTAGTTCCAGAAGGTTTTGCCCCTGATAAATGACCTCACCTCCCGTTACCTCATAAGCTGGATGACCGGCTAAAACTTTTGAAAAGGTACTTTTCCCAGAGCCATTCTGCCCCATGATGGCATGAATTTCTCCGGCCTTAACCTCCAGATTCAAGCCTTTCAGAATTGGCTTCCCCTCAATACTCGCCGTCAAACCTCGAACCGACAGTATTACTTCACTATTTTCTTTAATCATCCTTCTCCTCTTGCTGCCTCTGCGCTCCTCTGCGCCTACCTCTGTATCCTCTGCGTTAAAAAAGGCGGAGGTAATCTCAGAGGTGGGCAGAGTTCTTTATACTAACCAACACTGCCTTCTAGTTTTAGACTGAGCAATTTATCAGCTTCGGCGGCGAATTCCATGGGAAGTTCGTTGAAGACATCTTTACAGAAACCGCTAACCATCATGGAGATGGCATCTTCTTCTGAGATCCCCCGCTGACTGAAGTAGAAGAGTTGGTCTTCCCCAATTTTGGAGGTAGAGGCTTCGTGTTCGACCCGGGCGGTGTTGTTTTCGACTTGAATGTAGGGGAAAGTGTTGGCCTGTGCGTTATCACCGATCAGCATTGAGTCGCACTGGGAGTAGTTCCTGGCACCTTGCGCTTTAGGTCCAACTTTGACCAAACCTCGGTAGCTGTTCTGGGAACGGCCAGCGGAAATCCCTTTAGAAATGATAGTGCTGCGGGTGTTTTTACCGATATGCACCATCTTGGTGCCTGTATCTGCTTGCTGGCAGTTATTAGTGAGAGCGACAGAGTAGAACTCACCGACAGAGTTGTCGCCCACGAGTACGCAGCTGGGATACTTCCAGGTAATAGCAGAACCTGTTTCCACCTGCGTCCAGGAAATTTTGGAGTTGACGCCCTTACACAAACCGCGCTTGGTGACAAAGTTATAGATACCGCCTTTCCCATTTTCGTCCCCTGCGTACCAGTTCTGTACCGTGGAGTATTTGATCTCAGCATTGTCGAGAGCTACCAGTTCCACCACAGCAGCGTGGAGTTGGTTACTATCGTACATGGGAGCGGTGCAGCCTTCCAGATAGCTGACGTAGCTGCTTTCTTCAGCCACAATGAGGGTGCGCTCGAACTGTCCGGTTTCGCCGTTATTAATCCGGAAGTAGGTGGACAGTTCCATCGGGCATTTGACCCCTTTGGGAATGAAAACGAAGGAACCATCACTAAAGACGGCGGAGTTGAGGGCAGCAAAATAGTTGTCTCCTACAGGGACGACGCTGCCGAGGTACTTCTGTACCAGTTCGGGGTGTTCTTGCAGCGCTTCCGAGATGGAACAGAAGATGACCCCTTCTTTTGCCAGCTTTTCTTTAAAGGTGGTGGCAATAGAAACACTGTCAAAAATGGCATCTACTGCCACGTTAGACAACCGCTTCTGCTCGGATAAGGGGATACCTAGCTTCTCAAAGGTTTCCAACAAGGCTGGGTCAACATCTTCCAGGCTGCTGAGCTTTTTCTTGGGCTGTTTGGGAGCCGAGTAGTAGATGATATTCTGGTAATCAATCGGTGGATAACTGACGTGAGGCCAGGTTGGCTCCGCCATCTTCTGCCATTGCCGATAGGCTTTGAGGCGAAACTCCAGCATAAACTCTGGTTCGTTCTTTTTAGCAGAGATCAGGCGGATGACCTCCTCATTGAGACCGCGAGGAATGGTATCGGACTCAATGTCGGTGACAAAGCCGTACTTATAGGGCTGATTGACTAGTTTCTTGACAGTAGCAGTCATTCGCTTAAGTGTTCTCTCTTCGTTTAACGGTCAGGATGGGAGGTGGGCGGAAGCATCCCGCTTTAAGTCAGACTGTCGGGGTACTGGCTCGGAGTTAAGTTAAACAACACTTTTGTTGTTTAACTCTATTGTAGGTTATATTAGCAACTAGGATGTTGTCAAAGTCAAGTTCAATTTTTTCTGGCCTGTCGTAGCGTGATTCCACGGAAAGCCGATGACCACCATTCAGCAATCTTCTACCAAGCAAGACATCTTGCAGTATTTACTCAAAGAGGATCGAGCCACAGCACAGGCTTTAGCCGAAGCCTTGGAGATTAGTCCGCAAGCCATTCGGCGACATCTCAAGGACTTGGAAGCAGAAGAGCTGATTGAGTATCAATCGGTTTCAGCTGGGATGGGGCGTCCGCAACATATCTACCAGCTTAGCCGCAAAGGACGCGATCGCTTCCCTAACCGCTACGGTGAATTTGCCGTTTCCCTCCTAGATACCCTCGCCGAAACTGTAGGGAAGGAGCAAGTTAGCACTATCCTGCAAAAGCAGTGGGAACGTAAAGCGAGAGAATACCGCGATCGCATCGGTAAAGGAACCTTGCAGCAGCGAGTCGCCAAGTTAGTGGAACTGCGCCAAAGTGAAGGGTATATGGCAGAGTGGTATCTCCTCGAACCAAACGAAGCTAATCCCCACGGCACCGAGCAGTTTATTTTAAAAGAACACAATTGTGCAATTTCTAATGTAGCCGAATCATTTCCTAGTGTTTGCGGTCATGAGTTAGAAATGTTTGCAGCTGTATTACCAGATTGTCTCGTTGAGCGCACTCACTGGATTAATAATGGACAACACGAATGTGGGTATTTAATTAAAGCAGGGCGGGTTTTGACTTAAGCCATATCTGCGGGGCCCACAATAT
>DNXU01000572.1:13181-14528 GCA_003505715.1 Cyanobacteria bacterium UBA8803
GCGTAGCCGAAGGGAAATGGGGAATAGGGAATGGGTTTACCCTGAGCGTAGTCGAAGGGGAATAGGAAATAACCATGACTCAACCCGAACAACAACCAGTACAATTTTTAACTCCAGAAGAGTCAGCAGATGTAGACAAGGCACTACTAGCTTCCCATGAGAAGTTTTTAACCCGATTAACTATTTCATCCCTGCGGCTGTTGAAGCATATCGCTGGAGATACTGGTATCCCAGTTGAGGAGTTAACTCATCAGCAAGTAATTGATTGGTTTGAGAAGGATAGCAAGATTCGACGAGAACAGGGGTCTGAAGCAGCATTTTTGAAGTGGTAATGGGTGATGGGTGATGGGTAATTGGTGAGGAACTTGAGGAGATTCCGCCCTACCTACGACAACATACAGAATACGCGGCTAGTTAACCTATGTTTTCTCCGCTCTCAATCTCTCCGCCCTCAAACCAGACCGGGCGGGTTTTGATTTAAGTCATATCTGTGAAGTCCACAATATTGGTCACTAAACCCGCCCCTACAGATATAATGGGTGTTTTATTTTGCGCACTCCCTAGTATTTGATCGCTTTTTATTTGACTACATAAAATCATTTCTTAATAAATTCAGCCATAGCTGGACACTCTCCCGTTGTTGCTTAGGTTAAACACGCATAATATTTGTAGGGGCGGGTTTAGTGACCAATATTGTGAACCCCGCAGATATGATTTCAATCAAAACCCGCCCTGTGACAGAATCCTCGGCAACTCACACATTACCCGAAAACCAAAAGAGTTGAAGTCGAAGCCGGGATAAGTGCAGTTGCGAGACGCGGAACGGCAATTACAAGGACTGAAGTCCCAGGAACCGCCGCGTAGCACACTGGCACCCTCATCATAGGTTAACCAAGCACTTCCATCATCTGGTGCGCCCTTATAATTGTTATGGCAGTGGTCTAAACACCATTCCCAGACATTGCCGTGCATGTCACACAAGCCAAAAGCATTAGCAACTCCAAAATGGTCTACTGGTGTGGTTTGTTGGCGGTATTCTCCTTTCGGCCCATCACCATAGGTCTCGGTTGCACGATAGTTGGCTAATTCTGCGGTGATTGTTTTGCCAAAGTGAAAGGGAGTTGTTGTCCCAGCACGACAGGCATATTCCCANNTGAGAGAGGCGATCGCAAAACTCCACCGCATCGTACCAACTGACACATTCCACCGGACGGTTATCACCTTTGAATTGAGAGGGATTAGGTTTTAGGAAGCGGTTAACTTGAGGTAAGGAGGCAACTACTTTCCACTGTGCCTGAGTTACTGGATACTTACCCATAAAAAAATTAGCGGGACTTAAACAAATTT
>DNXU01000569.1:0-8569 GCA_003505715.1 Cyanobacteria bacterium UBA8803
TTTTTGTTTAAGTCCCGCTAATAGAAGCTATGCGTAAGTCCTATTGGTTTTAACGTTTACCAGGGAGAGGATCGGAGGAGCAAATGCTGAAAAGATTGCTGAGACAGGACTTACGCAAACGTCCCCCTAGTCCCCAAAATCTGGGGGAAACTGGAATTAAATCTAATTCTGCCAAAGTGAAGGTTAGTATTTTTTACCTTTTAGTCTTCTGGTTGACCTTCCTGTCTACTACCTTGGCGAGTATTCCAGTTAGCAATGCTACTTCCCTAGGGAGTGATCGCCTACCGAGCAACCCTCAAACCCTCGTGCAACAAGGAAAAATCCTTTACGAGGCTGGACAATTTGCTGAAGCAGCAGCTGTTTTACAACAAGCTGCTGAGGCTTTTCAAACTCAGGGAGATACTTTGCAAGAAGCGATCGCGCTCTCTAATCTCGCTTTAGCCTATCAGCAACTCGGACAGTTTAGTGCTGCTCAACTCGCCATTACTGCCAGTTTGCAACTCCTGCCCAATGCGGCGACAACGGAGGAATTAAAAGTTCAAGGTGCTGCTTTTGATATTCAGGGACAGTTGTATCTCGCTCAAGGCCAAACCGAATCTGCCTTGTCTAGTTTTTCCTCGGCTGTGGCTAACTATACTAAAGCTGGAGATGAAGTAGGTGCTACCAATAGCCAAATTAATCAAGCTCAAGCCTTGCAAGCTATGGGTCTTTATCCTAGAGCTTTGGATATTTTGCGGCAGCTTAATGCTCAACTACAAGCACAGCCTGACTCTACCACCAAAGCGATCGCCAAAAGAAGTTTGGGAAATATTTGGCGCTTAGTGGGGAATTTGGCTGATTCAGAACGGTTTTTACAAGAAAGTCTGGCTGTAGCTGAAAGAGTGCCATCTCCTTCAGATATCAGTGCAGCTTGGTTGGGATTGGGGAATACAGCTAGAGCGCAAGGAAATACTGAGCAAGCGTTGAACTACTACCAACAAGCCGCCGCAGCTGCTCCCATAGGAGCGAGTACCAAAATTGAAGCTCAACTCAATTATCTGAGTTTACTAGTGGCTGCTAAAAAACCCCTAGATGATTCTACACTTCTGTTAGATATTCAATCCGAGATTGAGCAATTGCCTGTTAGCCACACAACGGTGAACGCCCGCATTAACTGGGCGCGATCGCTAATGGAATTGAGCGAACAAGGGATGGTAGAAAATTCGGCTCTGCCAGAAATTGCCGAGGAACTAGCGCAGGCGGTGGCACAAGCACAAATAATTAAAGATAAAAGAGGCGAAGCTTATGCCTTGGGACAACTAGGGGCGCTCTATGAACAAACTCAGCAACTCCCAGAGGCGCAAAAATTGACAGAACAAGCCCTCATTTTAGCTCAATCTATTAATGCGTCAGATATAGCCTATAGCTTACAGTGGCAGTTGGGACGCTTGCTGAAAACTCAAGGAGAAAGGAAGGGTGCGATCGCAGCTTACACTTCTGCCGTTCAAATCCTCAAGTCCTTACGCGGCGATTTGGTCAGCATCAACCCCGACGTGCAATTCTCCTTTCGAGACAGCGTTGAACCAGTGTATCGGGAGTTAGTCCAATTGCTGCTTTCCTCTGAAGGCGGCGAACCTACTGAAGAAGAACTAAAGCAAGCTCGCGACGCGATCGAATCCCTCCAACAAGCAGAACTAATTAATTTCTTCCGCGAAGACTGCTTAAATGCCACCAGGATCGTTATCGATCAAGTCGATCCCAAAGCAGCTGTAATTTATCCAATTGTTTTAGGCGAGCGCTTAGAGGTAGTACTGTCCCTACCCGATGCGCCTGTACGCCATTACGGGATTACCTTGCCTGATGAGCGGGTGCAAGATACCTTCAATCAACTGCGAGAAGTTGTGGCTCCCTTAAGTATTAACCCCAACCGTAGCTCATCCCAAATCGCGATCGTGGATTTAATTCTGAATGCCATGCAAGGGAGTCAAGATACTCTAAATTCCTTCCCAACCGATCGCCATGATTATCAGTTTTCTAACTTGCAGGTACGAGCAGGAATCCGACTCGAAGGCAACAGAAATTCCTCTACTAAGGAGCAGTACTTACCCCTAGCTCAACAAGTCTACGATTGGATAATTCGACCCGCCGAGCCGTATCTTGCTGCTAGCGAAACCAAAACCCTAGTTTTCGTACTAGATGGCTCCCTGCTCAATTTACCAATGGCAGTCCTGCACGATGGCAAGGAGTTCTTGGTGCAAAAATATGCGATCGCCTACACTCCGGGACTGCAACTACTCGATCCCAAACCCTTAGCACGGAGAGAACTCTCGGCTCTGGAAGGAGGAATTTCTGAATCTCGCCAAGGTTTTCCGTCCCTGGAATTTGTTAAGCAGGAATTGGAGCAAATTAAATTGCAGGTTCCCGGCGAACTCTTGCTCAATCAGAACTTTACCAGTGCCGCCGTGCAACAGGCTATCGACTTGGTTCCCTTCCCAATCGTACATTTCGCCACCCACGGTCAGTTTAGTTCCAAAGCAGAAGACACATTTATTCTCACCTGGGACGACCGCCTCAATATCAATCAAATCAATAACTTACTGCGAGCTAGAGAAGGAAGCGATCGCAACCCTATTGAACTGCTAGTTCTCAGCGCCTGCCAGACAGCAGCTGGGGACAAGCGAGCCGCTTTAGGACTAGCTGGGGTAGCTGTCAAGGCGGGAGCCAGGAGTACCCTAGCAACGCTATGGTTCGTTGATGATGCCGCAACCGCCGAATTAATGATTCGGTTCTATCAGGAGTTAAGCGATACCAGCATCACCAAAGCCGAAGCCTTACGCCGCGCTCAAGTTCAGCTGTTGAAGGAAAATCAGTCTCAGCATCCGATTTACTGGGCACCGTTTGTTCTCGTGGGAAATTGGCTGTAAAATTCATTCCGTAGGGTGCCTTACGCTACGCTAACGCACCATTCCGACTCTAGATGGTGTTGAAAAACATCAACTGGCGAACTCTTTTCGTAGATGTAAGGCGATGCTATTAGTCTCCGCTAGATTGCGTCCCGTTGTTTGAATACACAAACCGAGTCCGCTATCTGTCCAAGTCAGCACAAACTCTACAATTCCATTAGGATAAGTTCGCCGAATTGGATTAGTCTGAGCTGGATTGAAGGGCAGAGAATTAATAATTTTTTTGACATAGGCAGAGCGACGCATTTTCTTGGCAAAGGCTTCTAGAATATCTTGGCCGTGGTCATCTCTCAGACTGATGGGCTTGCGTTCAGGGTCAGTTTTATCTTTGGGAATTAAAGATAGTATTGCCGTCTCCTGCTTGGCAAATTGGAGTCGGCAGCGCTCATCAAACAGCATTCCCATGGCTGAAAGACTAATTACTGCTATCCCATCGCTCATCTCTTCTTCATCAATGATAGACTGGAAATACTCATTCTGAAGGCTATGCTCAACTTGTGACTTATCAATGATTTGGCTGCTCTCCAACTGTTCAAATAATACATAGTTATTGAGCCAAAAGGCTAAATCGAGAGCAACAGGCTGTGGGGGAAGCTCAATCACCTCAGAAAATTTCTCAAATAGATAGTAAACTGGAATCTCCAAAGCTTGCCCAACCATGCCAGCGAAAGAGATTTGGGCTTTATATCCCCCCGTGGCATTAATAGCGATCGCTTCCGGCGAGAAATTCCTGACTTCCTTACTAATCTCACGGACGAGATTTTTTAAGCCTTGTTGTTTAAAGGCTTTGACATTATCATCTCGCAACCCTTCCAGCTTTCTCACCTCAACAAACTCGAACCGCAGTGGGTTATTAGTATTGTTGTAATATAGCTTGAGCAGCTCGCCTGTTTTCTTACCATCTTCTGTATCAGAGACTAAAAAAATTAAACGTATTCGTTGGGCTAGTAACCCTTGGCCACAAATACTCGTAATTGAGTTAATTTCTGCACCACACAAACGGTCAGAGTTTTTGCGATCGAGCAGGAGCAAAGCTAGCTGATTCCAGTTTTGAGCCTCAAAGACCTGTTTAATGGCATCTTCGGCATATTTCAGATTATTAAGCAGGCTAGTACCTACCGTACAAATAAGCGTACTTCTCATCTTTAATCTCCTCTATTGTCTCTTCCAGTCTACTCCACCTCTGGAAGGGGCATTTTCCAATAACTTTTAGTTTCAATAGACTTCTTGCAAAAGTATGAAATCCCGCTATTCCCTCATTCCCCTTCGACTACGCTCAGGGTAAACCCATTCNNCCCATTCCCCATTCCCCATTCAAGATAGGTCTAATAATATAGCCGCCACTCCTTTTCCACATCAGCAGCAACCCTTTGCCGCAACGTTTCAGGTAAGAGAACTTCTACAAAAGGACGCCAAGCCTGTAGGCGCTGCAAAACATTGGGATCACCTTCACGGTAAGTCGCTGTATAGTAAGCATCCTGAGGAAAACGAGCCAAAATCTCTAGCAACATCTTTTGTTCGGGTGGCTGAGTTAGCTTTTTAATCAGGCGTTTTGCCTCTTGGTAACTCACCGACTTAAACGTCTCGTGGCGCACTGTCCCCTGAATGTAGCGCCGATCGTGAATGCGGTCAAACCGCAGTAACATCACACAAGCAGTTTGGTAATAGTCAAATCCCCACGCTTGAGCCATTTGTTCTTGGATATAATCCGGTGTTGGTAGCGTGTTATCTCGATATTGCTGTAGCAAAGAAGCAGGAATACGGTCATCTGTCCAAGTTAAGGGAGCCAGAGACTGAAGTCGGTCAAGGCGATAGTTCCACCAGTTGACTTCCTGATTAGGATTGTGTCCTAAGGCACACAGGTAAGTTGCCCTTTGTACATAGTAGATACAGACGGGGTAAACAATACATTCTATATTGCGATCGTGTTTAGCACTTTTGTAAACTAGCAACACAGGCGGAACGGGAATTTGCGCCCACAGCGTTCTCAGTTGCTCCTGAAAATCTTCCACCTTATCCAATAGTTCTGATGGCACTACATAGTCAACGTGGAGAAAGAAGCGCTGAATACCGTCAGTTTGCTGGGAATAGTTCTGGGCAATAAGGGCTAAATCGGGAGGCAAAAAGTTGAAGTTGTAAGTTATTAGTGGACGCTCTTTAGACCGTTCGTAATTAGTCACGGGTCGTTTGGGAAATGACTGCACTCGTTGATATTTCGGCTTGTTGTATTTGAGCCATTGGAGTTGGGTGAGGGTTTGCAAGTCCCCAGCTAGCATCCGTCTGGTTAGAGCAAATAGGGGTATTTGCAACCAGGTATCTAATGTCTGTGCGTCAATCCCTGCATGTTGTGTCATTAAACATCGCCATTCGGCTTCTTGAATGCCCGTTTTTGCCGCAAATAGCCAGTCGGCTGCCTTCTTATGGCAAAGACATTGAGTGTCTTGATGGCGGGGAACCTCTTCCCCTTTAGGATGCGTAGGACTAAAAAAAGCATCCCGCCACTGAGAGTAACTAAAGGAATTGCTAAGGTCGAGGCGTTCGGACTCATCACCATAAAGCAGACGCAGCAATACCCAGAAGCGCACCGCTCTTAAAAGGTTTTGCTTGAGAGAACCTCGTGCTAGCCATTGCAGGAGTTCCACTGTTGGAGGGTCTGAGAAAATCGGTTGGGTCATCGCTTAGACTATTCGGAAAAGGGCGTTTCCATATAACTGTTATAGTACCAATATTTCTATCGCTGAGTCTACTGATGAGTAAGATTCAACTTCAGCTTATTCGCCATCAAACCGCAGATGGTTTGCCTTATGGGCACCTGCGCATTCACCTCCCTAGCTTAGATGGCATCATCGAACCGGAGGACTTGAAGGGATTGAAACTGCCGGAAGGTATTCTGTCCAGCCAAGGTGTTGTGATTGAAGGCAGAGGCCCCATTTGGCTGTATGGCTACCTAGTCCACGAATGTCATGCAACGGCTTGGGTAGGATGCTATGACCCTCGATTAGAAGGAGCTGTAGTAGTAGAAACCCATACCCGCCAAGTTTCAGTGGGTTCTATTGTCCAGTTAACCTTACCACACTAGAATTTAGGGAGATCGTTGACGATGGTTGCCTGTCTCAATAAACCGTTGCAACTGACGGTCACGGAAGTTACTGGTCGCAATGGCACTCGCTACCAATGCCTGGAAATTGATATTACCGTGCCCCAACTTGAGCCTGCTGTCTTAGGTAAGCTAGACTTGCCAGCTGAGTTAGACCAAAGCCGGGGGTTAGTCTTATGGGGTTCAGCTCCGATTTGGCTATACAGCTATCTGATCAAGCGTTGCCGAGCATTGCCTTGGGTAGGCTGCTACAGCGTGCCTTTAGGGTCGTTTGTCATAGTTGCTAGTCGCTGTAAAGAGATGGTTCCTGGTGATGCATTCCAGTTGGTGAATAAATCACAATGCTCGGCGATTTTAATTGGCGGACCGCCTAACAGTGGCAAGAGTGTTCTCTGCTATGCTTTAGCTCGCACTCTCAAGCAAGAGATAGCAGATAAAAACATTTTCTTGCAGCGAGCGCAGTGGGATGGGGAAGGCAACTGGTTTGCCCAAATGAAAAATCGGCCCTTAGCAGAGGAACTCAGTAAGCGTTCTCGTGCCAAAGGTTCAGAACAGTTCTTTCTTTATCATGCCAATGCTGTTAGCAGTATGCGTGAAGGGATGGAGCTAGTATTGGTAGATTTTGGTGGTATGCCCAAGCCAAAAGATGTCGTACTGCTGCACCGTTGCACTCACTACATCATTATTAGTAGTAAGCCAGAGGAGATTCCGAAATGGCATGACTTTTGCGGTAAGCGAGGTGGACTCAAACCCTTAGTTGTAATTCACAGTGTCCGGGAGAAGCGCTTAGAGGTGTTACCCAATCAAAAATTCTTGGAAATTGTTGCCGGACCTTGGGAGCGAGGGGAGACACTCTCGATACCGGATGAGCTACTGAAAGCGGTGCTGAAATTATTGACTTGCTAGGTGGAGGGCGGGTTTCGACTTCGCTCAACCCTCAACCATGGGTTTTGACTTCGCTCAACCCTTCACCCCCTCATCCCTCATCCCTCACCCCTTCACAGCTTCATCCAGAGCATCTTGATAGAGTTGCCAGGTTTGTTCAATTTCCTGCCTCATGCACTGTCGTAACTCATAAGGGAAAATTACTTCTACTCTAGGCCCCCAGGCTTGTAGTCGCATGATGACATTATTGTCCTGTTGGCGATAGCGAAGGGTATAGTAAGCTGCATCTGGATACTGGTTAATGCGTGCTATGAGTTTTCTTGGCTGGGGTAACTTTAATGGAGTAATTAAAGCTATAGCATCTTTATAGCTACCCAGTTTCTCAAAGGTAGGGTGGCGGAAAGAGTTGTCAATGTAGCGTTGGGCAAAACTTGCCTCAAAACGGAGGAGCATTAAACCTACTTTTTCCGAGAAGTCAAAGCCATAAGCAGAGTCTAATTCTTGTTGAATATAATCTGGGCTGTAGTTTTCAGGATGGTTAAGAATTTCTGATTTGGGCAAGGGTAAATTGAGGGTATCCCAAGACAATATTTTGAACCGGGTTATCCGTTCTAAACGGTAGTTATACCAACCCAAGGGCGATTGAGTTTCACTTCGCTGTGGTCTTTGACCAAATGCGCAAAGGTAGTAAGCCCTGTGATAATAATAAAGACAGACTGGGTAAATGATGTACTTTTGAGTTTGATTTAAGTAGGCACTATAATAAGTAATTTGCAGGGGCGGGGTCGGGGAAATTTTCCAGATTTCTTTTAATCGATCTGCTAAGTCGGCTGATGCCTCACGCAGGTCTTCATTTACCACATACTCGTGATGGATAAATAAGCGTTGTTCACCATTAATTTTGGTGAGTAAAAGTTCGGCAATTGCTGAGACTTCATTGGTGAAAACATCTAAGACTCCATCAGAGTCAAAGCTTTGTTCGGTTGCTAATATTTCCAGGATAGCCGCAGGTAATCGCTTACGAAATTTGTGAATTTGCTTCTTAGATGAAGCTTTTTCATTGATAGCTTTTCGTTCCAATAAGTGATTTTTCAGAGTGGCTAACTGAGTAAATTGATTGCGGAAGGTTCGGCCAGTAACAGCAAAAACGCATGTTGAGAATAGTTCTTGGATGTCGTTATCATCTAACTTATATCTAGATTTTAAGGCTGAAATGAATTGGGCTTTAACTACTGCTGTGTAGTCGTTGAATAACCAAGATTCTAAAGAACGAGATTGATAATCACTAATGGCTTGCTTAAATTGAGTTAACCAATCAGCACAGTTAAACAGTTCGGCTTCAAATTTGACGAAAAAATTACTGTCGCGGTCATACAAAGACCGTAAAATTACCCATCGTCTCACTCCACTGGCTAAAAGCATAAGGCAATTAGATTTGGCTTGAGGAGAAGGATGATTAGAAACTTGTAGTAATTCCGGTACAAGTTTTTCTAAACGTTGTACCGTCGGGAAAAAATGTTCATTAGACATGAGGCAATCCCTGTAATCATCTACTACTCTTTGATTATCTTAGGTGTTGGAAAGCCCCTTTTCTTACTCCATGTCATAGTGAAATTAGCCGAAGGGGAATGGGTTTACCCTGAGC
>DNXU01000569.1:8626-11531 GCA_003505715.1 Cyanobacteria bacterium UBA8803
CGTAGTCGAAGGGGAATGGGGAAGTTTTTGAGTTACGGACGGAATGCAGGAAACCTGATCATTAACCAAATTATGACTAGTACAATTCCAAACGGGTCTTACCACAACAGAGAATTTTTTTCAACTGCTATCCTTGATGAGTTCCTCCGTTTAGAAAATTTTCAACGCGCCTGGGAAAAGGTAGCTGAAAATCGCGGTTGTGCGGGAGGAGATAGGGAAAGTATTGATAAATTTGCTCGTAATCAAACCATTAATATTTATCAACTACGCGATGCCGTTGCTAATGTCACTTATCAACCTTTCCCTTACAAGCAGGTGATTATTCCCAAAAAAAACGGTACGCAAAGAGAGTTAAAAATTCCCACCGTCAGGGATAGGATTGTCCAGCAGGCTTTATTAAATGTACTCTATCCGTTAATGGAGGAGAAATTTTCCCCTGCTAGTTTTGCCTATCGTCCTAATTTATCTTACATCAATGCGGTCGAGAAAATTGCTGAGTGGCGAGATTTGGGGTATTGTTGGGTGTTAGATGCCGATATTGTAAAGTTTTTTGATAATATCGACCACCACAGGCTATTAAAGGAAGTTAGGTTACATATTGATAATCCCAGGATTTTATGTTTAATAAAAGCTTGGATATCGGTGGGAGTTTTAACTGAAGAAGGATTAGTACTGCCCCAAAAGGGTATTCCTCAAGGTGCGGTTATTTCGCCACTTTTGGCGAATATTTATTTGCATGAGTTTGATCAATTGGTAACAGCAACTGATTTAAAGCTGGTGCGCTATGCGGATGATTTCCTTATTTTAGCCCGAACTCAAGAGCGGATTTTACAAGCTAAGTTATAAATCACTAATCTGTTGGATTCAATCGGATTGATGATGAATGACCAGAAAACCCAAATTACTAGTTTCGAGCGTGGGTTTCGGTTTTTAGGCCATGGTTTTTTTGAAAATGCTATTTTCCCTGTTGATGCCAACGAAGTTAGTCTAAAGTCAGCTCTAGAGAAGATTCATCAGATAATTCGTCGGGGAAATAAAGGCCAGAATAATCGTAAAAAAAAAGCCGTGACTCTGGGAAAGAGAGACAAAAGAAAATTTCGGTTTTAGGTGCAGTTTCTGCTAGTTTCTCTGTGCCTGCCCAGGTAGTCCAGGAGGTTTTATCTGCAAAAGGTGATGAGAAGCAGTATCCTGCGGTGGTTTCCAAGGTGGATGGGGATGTTGAAAGATTAGGTATAGAGGCAAGATATGTTGCATCTTTAAAAGATATTGCAACTTTACATCAACCCTTCCTGGCAGAAGTTGAAACAGAATTACTGCCCCAAAGCGAGGAAGAGAATAGTGTTTTTCAAAAAAATATTTGGCATCGGGAAATGGCAGCTATCTATTTAATCGAACAAGGGACGAATATCTATAAAGATTACCAACGCTTTATCATCCATGTATCGGAAAAGCCCAAGGTTGAAGTACCGATTCGGGAAGTACAGCAAATTATGGTTTTTGGCAATATTCAATTATCGACTCCGGTAATTCAAGCTTGTTTGCAAGAAGAAATAGCGGTATTGTTTCTCAGCCAAAGCGGTCAATATCACGGTCATTTATGGAGTGCTGAGTCAAGACATTTAGAGAATGAGTTGGTACAAGTTGCAAAACGGGATGATGCTTATTTCCAATTTAATGTATCTAAAGCGATTGTCTACGGTAAGTTGATGAATTCCAAACAGCTTTTGTTGCGGTTGAACCGGAAGCGTAAACTAAGGGAAGTAGAGAAGGCTATTGTCGGTATTAGTCAAGATATTGAGGCGTTGGAGTTAATCGATAATTTAGATACTTTAAGGGGGTATGAGGGGATAGGTGCTGCGAGGTATTTTCCAGCGTTTGGCAAGTTGATTACTAATTCTAATTTTGAGTTTTCTTTGCGTAACCGTCAGCCGCCTACAGATCCAGTTAATTCTTTGTTGAGTTTTGGCTACACTCTTTTGTTTAATAATGTCTTGAGTTTAATTATTGCGGAAGGGCTTTCTCCTTATTTGGGAAATTTTCACTATGGGGAAAAGCAAAAGCATTATCTAGCTTTTGATTTGATGGAGGAAATGAGAGCTGTGATTGTCGATAGCTTAGTTTTAAATATTGTTAATCATTCTTTGTTCAAAGTAGAAGATTTTGATATCGTTCCTAGCACGGGAGGGGTCTATTTAAATCAAGCAGGACGACGTTTGTTTATTAAACAATTTGAAATGCGGATGAATGAAGAAGTTTCTCATCCCGATTTGCAGTCAAAAGTCACATATCGTCATGCGATTCAATTACAAGTCAGACGCTATAAACGTAGTTTATTGTCTGGGATTCCCTATGAAGCTTTTTTAAGAGCTATGTAGATGTTAGTGGTTGTTGTGTATGATATTCCTGATGATAAAAGGCGCACAAAATTGTCCAACTTCCTAGAGGGGTATGGGCGAAGAGTTCAATTTTCTGTATTTGAATGTTTCTTAAGCTTAGAGGAGATGCGGCAGCTTTTTGAAAAGGTGGGAAAGTTAGTTAAGCCTGTGGAGGATAATGTGCGGTTTTATTGGATATCCCAGGAGGCGGTGTCGAGGTCGTTAGTGATTGGTGGGGAAGCACCCCAACCCCCTCCACATTACTATGTTATCTAGGTTTGGGGAAAATTAGGCATGAGTGTTTGGGGCGTCATCGACACCACTCGCCAAATCGCTGAAACCCTATATTTTTCGTTGAGTGGTGTCGATGGCTTACAGGGTAAGGATTTGAGGTATGTGTTTTTGCCAGTTTTGGGGCCGATATGTTATACTTTTTGCACTGGTGTCGATTTGGCGGCTGAAACCCTTACTGGGTAAGGGCTGCTAGACGAACTCCCTACCGATTGGGTTAAATCGGATTAGTTGGAAAC
>DNXU01000569.1:11589-25936 GCA_003505715.1 Cyanobacteria bacterium UBA8803
TAAATCGGATTAGTTGGAAACGATCTAACCGTTTCTTTCTGCGAGTCATGTTCATGTACACCCTACCGATTGGGTTAAATCGGATTAGTTGGAAACCTTTAAGTGCGACATCGTCCGTACCGTAGAAGTATTCTCCCTACCGATTGGGTTAAATCGGATTAGTTGGAAACCAATCAGTAATTAAGATAGAGTCGAGTACCATTGGCAACTCGACCCTACCGATTGGGTTAAATCGGATTAGTTGGAAACAAGTTTCTTGTGCCGTTGCAATGGAAGCGCAGAACCCCTACCGATTGGGTTAAATCGGATTAGTTGGAAACCCTTGGCTTCAGGGGAAGCAGTCACATTACTGTTACCCCCTACCGATTGGGTTAAATCGGATTAGTTGGAAACACAACACCATCCCCATTTGTCTTGCAACTCGTCTGCCCTACCGATTGGGTTAAATCGGATTAGTTGGAAACGTTTTGGATATCCGACCGCAGTTGCGGGTTGGCCCTACCGATTGGGTTAAATCGGATTAGTTGGAAACTGGATTTGTACGATAATCATTAACCTCGTTAGGAGCACCCTACCGATTGGGTTAAATCGGATTAGTTGGAAACTGTAACGTAAGTCTATTTCGTATTTTTTGACCAGCTTACCCTACCGATTGGGTTAAATCGGATTAGTTGGAAACACCATACTGGAATGTCACGCCCGTTTCGCTGGCGAGTGCATTAAGCCCTACCGATTGGGTTAAATCGGATTAGTTGGAAACTTGCTGGGAAAGACCAGCAATCCGATCGTCTGTCACCCCTACCGATTGGGTTAAATCGGATTAGTTGGAAACTTTCAGTGTCTCCTTCAACTTTCCTCAATGCCGTTACCCTACCGATTGGGTTAAATCAGATTAGTTGGAATAAGAATCCCGGTTTCGCCAGAGAAATCGGGATTTTTCACCTTGTAGGAGAGGCAAACAGGATATCGAGTGAGATCGCCCAATGAGGGGTGCCAAAAGCGATCGCAAATTAATTATTGAGCTTGAGCCATCCAAACGAGATCGCCAAGAATGCTCTCAACTGGTGGCAAGGGATAGACTGCTAAATCAATAAACTACTTGTTGAAAGTCACCAACGTCCCTTAATCCTCTGTAGTCATATCCGTTTCAGGTCTGGGTTATTTAACTTAAAAATTCACCGATTTGCGCTATCATAATATTAGCTAATATTTGTTTTATTTTCAATCCAAAATATTTTTCACAGAATGAGTCAATCCAACACAGATGAAGAATATATCAGAATCATAACCAGCCCGCTTTTGAGCTGCATAAATTACAGACCCAGGTTTGGCACCGGAGCCGGATTAACCTTATCTGAATTTCAAAGATTATATCAAGCCGACCCTTTTTACTTCTGGTTTGGATTAGACTCACCTCTGATGTACACCGCTCACAAAGCCGCAGGCGGTATGACCTCAGTTTACAGACAAATTGGCATCGGGTGTCAGCGCCTTATCCAACGGATTTTAATGGATACTCTAGGACTTACAACCGAGCAATCTATATGGTCTTATCAAATTCAAGGAACTGGCAACAAAATACGAACTTTATCCCTCGACTGTAGAATCTCGATCGCTGACTTACAATTAGAAAACGGCTCGTTAGTCGAATCTTGGTTACAAGAAGCTTGCCGAATAACAGGCGTTTCCGTCGAAGTGAGCCGAATTCTTAAAGGTGCAGTATTGGAAGTCAGGCAAGGCTATAAAAGCAAAGATTCAAAACGTCAAAATGCCGACATCGCCAATGCCGCTGCTGCCTATTCAGAAGCTTATTTACCAGTGTTACTTCTGCTTTCGACGCAAATCGACCTTGACGTTGCCGATCGCTACAGAAATGCTAGGTGGTTAATTCTATACGGGACAATTACAGGTTCTACCACCGACTCCACCTATGAATTTTTCCGTCAAGTGCTGAACTACGATTTAGCAGACTTCTTTCAACGTCACTCAACAAGATTAAAACAAGAATTAGAAGCAGTTCTCATCGCTTTATTACAGTAAAAAACATGATATCTCAAAGGTCTGACCTAACTTTCAAACACAACCTCAAGCAAGGACGGCATGGGTGGTTGCGCTTAACTCCAGCCTATTCAATCAAGATAGTTGAAAATCTACTTGAGCGTGTAAGTTTTCCCCAACTTGTCCTCGATCCCTTTTCGGGGACTGGCACCACTGGATTAGTCTGTGCAGAACGCGGAATTAATTGCGATTTAGTAGAACTCAATCCCTTTTTAGCTTGGTTAGCAGCAGCCAAGACATATCACTACACCAATGCTGAACTAGAGGCGGCTAACGAATTAGCCCGGACTGTAGCCACACCAACCCGTCTCAATCTTAAGAGCGACAATCTTTGGATTCCACCACTCAATCACATCGAACGTTGGTGGCTTCCCGACAGATTAATCACCTTAGCTGCTCTATTTCAAGAGATCCAAAACCGCCGTCAGGATGTCGGAGAAACTCCAGCGGTCAAACTAGCACTGATTGCCTTTTGTCGGGTGGCTATCAACTGGTCATCAGCCGCCTTTAATCATCAATCGATGTCCTTCAAAGAAACACAGCTGCCAATTTTTCAGTTAGAAGAACGGGACTTAATTCTTGATGATTTTCTCTGGCAATTCCAGCAAATTATAGTATCTGCAAGGCTTCCTCTTTTGAGTCAAGTGACCATCCACCAGGGGGATTCTCGCACTTGTAATGCGTTATTGCCTAGAAGCTATGATTGCGTCATTACTTCACCGCCTTACCCGAATCGAATGAGTTATATCCGGGAAGTCCGTCCTTATATGTACTGGTTGGGATTTCTCAATGAGGCGCGGGAAGCGGGCGAATTAGATTGGCAAGCCATTGGGGGGACGTGGGGCATTGCTACATCGCGCTTGGCAGAATGGAAGTCGAGTTCAATGGAAATCTGTCACGATGGATTTTTAGATATTATTCAACAAATTCGCACTCATAGTCCAATCCTAGCCAATTACGTTCACAAGTATTTTTGCGATATTGCCACTCATTTAGCTAACCTCAGCGGTGTACTTACTCCTGGAGCCAAAATTTTCTATATTGTTGGCAATTCTAAGTTTTACGAAACGATTGTTCCCGTCGAGCTTCTTTATGTGAGCCTGTTCAAGCAGTCTGGATTTAGTCAGGTCAAAAGTGAAGTGCTAAGAAAGAGAAATTCCAAAAAAGAGCTGTATGAATTTGTTGTGTCAGCCGAATGGACTAGATGATTGACATGATCGGAAATCAGAGGGCGCAAGCTCTAATAAATATTTCATATCTCGTCTTGCGCTTCTAGTACAGACTCATCCCCTTGGCAAATTGCTCGTCCGTAAGCCAGTATCTCCTCAAAAGCAGGTTCATCTTTGAAAGACCCTGTAATTTGTTGTAGCCAATTTATCGGTTGAGGATTTGCAACTTGTTTCTGCAATTCGGCGATCGCTGCTTCTACTGCTGCCATCCGTTCTTCTAAAGAAGTGTTGGTTGCCATGGGATTTTCTCCTAATGAGCTTGAGCCATCCAAACGAGATCGCCAAGAATGCTCTCAACTGGTGGCAAGGGATAGACGGCTAAATCAATGAACACAGTTATGCCTTCCAGCTTGAGGAATTGCCACTGATTACCATTACTGATACTGCCATAGATGGTTGAAATGGGTTGTGCTTGTTCCTGATTAAAGCGTTGAGCAGCAACCATTTCGGCAATACACTGCCCAAAGCCCAATTTGAGGTCAGTTTTTTTGGCTTCCACGACAATCACCGCTGGTGCTTCAATTTCCAACACTTCTTTTGAACGAGTCAACAGAAAATCGCACACGCCATTAAGTCCAACCGATTCGTCAACATTGAATTCCTCGCCAGAGAAGAGACTGACTTGGCGATTGAGCGATCGCCTGACATCGACCAAAACTGGATAGATGATACCTTCTGAACGGGCTTTCTCGCTACCAGAGGTTGCCACGATCGGCAAGGTTTCCTGTAAGTAGTCTGAGAGAGTCGGCGAGGGGGTAACGGGAGGCGTTTGAGGCAAGAAGCGACTGCCTTCAACGATAGTCAGTTGGAAGGCAGCTTTGGCTTGAGCGATGGTTTTGAATTGGCTATAGGGCATAGTTAGATACACTCAGTTTGATGAGTTGCGATCGCCTGCAAGAAAACCCCTTTTCCACCCTTGAGTTTTAATACAAGCAACACAAACAAGAAAAGGACTCAACCAAATAGATGGGAATAAATCGTCGGGTACTGATTCTTGCCGATAGTGACAATACCTTTTTAGCCGCCCAAAGCTTTAACCGCAAGCTGGACTGGCAGAAAATCCGCGACTATCTCGCCAATCCTAGAGAAGGTCGAGAACTTATTGAAATGGTCATCTATGTCGGTTTACCTCCCGCCAGAGAGCGATTTGAAGAACAACGCAGAACCAAAGAAAAATTCATTTACTGGGCCAAAAGCAACGGGTTTTTAGTTGTTCAAAAAGAAGGCAAAACTAAAGGCGATGACTACGAAACCAACATTGATATCGTCATGGCGATGGATGCTGTGGAATTAGCCTTAGAAGTTCGTCCCGATATCGTCGTCTTAGTCACCGGAGACTCAGATTTTGCCTATCTTGCCGAAAAACTGAGAAGGCGGGGAATACGGGTAGAAGTTGCCTCCGTCGAACAATCTTTGGGAAACGACCTCAAAGTTGCTGCCAGTAGTATTGTCGATTTGATTGGAGTTTTCGATAGCTTTGAGCAGCAAAACAACCAGCAAAACTTTCACCGAATTGGTCACGCTAATGTTTTTGATTAAAAAGGAGCCAGGAACCATGCTATCCCTAAAAAATATGAACGTTTTATCTCGTCCCTTTCCCAGCTATCGCTCTATTTTTTCTAAGCTTACCTCAATTCACCCCAGGATAATTATGCAGACTCTCAACGGCAAATTAATCTCCAACCAGCCATCCGAGTTAGATAAACTCAAGCAAAAAATAGAAAATCTCACTCAACAGTTTGAAGAATTGGAATTAAAGATGACCACAATCAGTGAAAATGACAAGACAGACTATCTCCAACAGATGGTTTCTGTTCAACTGTCTTTACAAAAATTAGAACGAATTTATAACCGCTTGCTATCGACAACTATTTTGGTAGCTATTGGCCTAGCAAGTTGGTCTGTTGTCTTAGGTCTTAATCATGACCAAGCCCGAGCTAAGCAGGTCAAAGCCACAGTAGACAGCGCCTTAACTCAACCATCTGTAAACCGTTATTAAGCGATTCTCTTAGAGGATGTTTACAATAACATCCTCTAGATATTTGTTAAGTCAAATACTCTCAAGGAGATGGCAATGAGAGCTTTTTTAAATCGAATTACCGGGAGGCGATCGCCTGAATTAAACGAGCCGCAACCCGTTATTGAGCAGCACTTTAACCGGACTAACTCAAACCCAATCGAGGAGACTACAGTGAGAGCAATTGTCAACGGCAAATTAGTGGACTTACCGAGGGGCGCAACCGTTGAAGAACTGAGAGCCAAACTTCCCGAAATTGGCAATGATGATGTCATGGAAGAAGGATTTGGCGGCACTAAACCCTTAAAAGAAAATGAAGCCATTAAAGAAGGCTCTAAAGTTTGGACAGTTCCCAAAATCGTTAAAGGATAAAGCCAAATGACAGTAACAATTAATCGCGGCCAAACAGATTTTGTGCCCAATACCAGACTCCGGACTGAACTCAAACTCTTAGAAAAAGTAGCCAAGAATGTACTCGTCGGCAGCAAAACTATTGGCGGCATTCAATATACAGCTGTGCTGGTTAAAGGAATGCCCTTATCTTCTCAGAAATTTACCGTTTCTAATAGTGATGTCTTGTTCCTACTACCACCCGATTACCCCCGTCTGCCTCCAATTGGCTGCTATCTTAATTACCCGTGGAATACGGTAGGACAGGGCGACCATCACTTCACCCATCAGAGTTACTATGGCGCACCCTTTCTCAGCGATGAAGGCTGGTACTGGTACTGCGTTGGACTCGGCGGTGGATTTAATCGAGATAGATGGCTTAATTCCTGGCGACCTAGTAACCAAGCCGAAAAAGGACACAATCTGGCTACCTTATTTGTCACCGCACGCCACGCCATTAATACAGATGATTGAGGTTAACTTTTGAAATGCTTAGTCCTCTTCGGAGGACTTGAGCTAATTGCTGTAGGAATTAATTCCTTGGCGGGTCAGGTAGTAGATGCAACCTGTAAGTCCTACTCACCCTGGCGACCAAGTTCTCTCGATACACTTTTCATTACCGAAAAACTCATGAACAACCCAAAAAAATTTGCCCAAATTTCCCTCCACATTCCCCCGAAAATGTGGTATCAGTTTGACCGCGCTATGAGCAATGCTCGCACAACTAACGAAGAAGTAATTGGGTTCTTATTCTGCAAACGCCATCAAGTATCAAAACATAAAATCAGATATCTGCCTCAATCTTGGGTAGTGCCTTCTCCCGATTGCTACGAACGTCAATCAGCTAGTGGCTTAGTGATGAAACAGCAATTTCACCAGTACTTGCTCGAGACGTTTTTGGAAAAGGAGAAATTAGATGTTGTTCACATTCATACCCATAGCGATCGCAGCCAACCAGAATTTTCCCTAGTTGATGACCTCTATGAATCAGAATATGCTCGATTTCTGTCATCTCACTTCAAAAACAAGCCCCGTTTAATTTCTGGGGTTTTTGACGAAACACTGCAACAGTCTCAATTCCGCATCTGGGACAGGCAAGGAAAGTCTGCGATGAGCATTAATTGCTCCAAATCTTGGTTTGAACTAACCCAAGAGGCAAACTCCCGCAATACGACAGAATTGATGTTTGCCCGCCAACAAGCCTTTGGTGCAGGGGTGCAGAAACAGCTAGGGGAACTCACCGTCGCCTTGATTGGCTGTGGGGGCATTGGGTCAGTTTTTGCCGAACTGCTAGGGCGTTTAGGGGTGAAAAAATGGATATTAATCGATCGCGATCGCTTAGAATCGGTTAACCTGAATCGTCTGCCTGCTGCCACCGAGGAAATGGCTAGCCAGCAGTGGTACAAGGTTCATTATGTTAAGCATCTGATCAAACGCATCTATGCTACGGGTTCTTCTGTGAAAGCTATACCCGCATCCATTACCGATCCTCTGGCGAAACAAGAAGTAGCTGCTGCCGATCTAATCGTTGTCGCCACTGACAACCACTCGTCCCGGCAAGTTGCCCAAGAATTAGCCCTAACCTACATGCGTCCCTTGGTTTGTCTGGGTACTCACATCGACATGAAACCGGATCGTACACCGCGCATGTATTGTCGCGTCACTGTACCGCCGCTTGGGGGCGGATGGTGTCTCATGTGCGGCAATATCATTAACTTACATCGCGCTGCCCTAGAGTCCGCTGCCGACGAGATTAATCATCTAGCTGCCCGTGTCGGTTATGTCGAAGGCATTGGTGACCCGGCAGTATTCTGGTTGAATAGCCTGTGTGCGAGTACGGGAGTAGGCATCATCCACAGTATGCTCAGTGGTTTTCTGGATGTAGATAATGGTCTTGACTGGATTTACGAGTTTCCTGGCTCTAACTGGCTTAAGACTAATCCTGACCATTTAGGCACTTGTGGTTGTTATTTTTGCGGTGGTTGAGTTGAAAAGGGAACAAGCCCTCAAGCTGCCACGGATATACAATATTGGAAGAGGCTTTTTCTATTCCCTGGTATACTATTAACATCAGCAATCAGATCTTGCAGGCAATGACGTGGCACGCCCGGTTTAAACCAAAGCGTGCCATTCCCTAGCTGTTCGCACCGACTACTCGATTTTCAACTTTAGATTCTCCTTTTGAGTTGTATAGGGCTGGTTCATGGATACAAAATGTTACACAGTAATAACGTTTGCTCCCGTACAAGGTTTCATTGAAAAATCGCGGAAACTGCGAGATTTGTATGGCAGTTCTTTTCTCCTGTCCTATCTAGCTTGTGCGATTTGTCGTGAGGCGGAAAAGAATCAATGTGAGGTTGTATCGCCAGCGTTAATTAATGTAACGCAAGGAACGCCAAACCAAATTATTATTGCCAGGGACTTTCCCCAAAGCATAGCTGAGGAAACTTTTAATACAGCTTGGCAAAAAGTGGTAGAAGTCTGCCGTCAATATATCGAGAATGAATTAAACGCCTTTACTTATACCTGGCAGCGGCAATGGAATGCTTGGTCCAATCATGCCTGGGAGTTTTTTTGGGCACAAAGCACAGCAGCAGAACTCTGTCAAGAACAGTCAGATGGCATAACTGAAAAAAATGTCACTCTAATTACTCATGCCCGCCGCAGGCTGAATCAAATTAAAACTCAACGGAATTGGACGGCGATTAACTGGCAGGGAGAGAGTTCAACCTTATCAGGGACGGAAGCGATCGCCCATCCGCACATGACCGATAAAACTCATCCCCTTGACTCGAGCAAGGCAGCACAAACTCAGGAAATTAATCAATTCTACCAACAACTGAGCCAGACACTAGGGGAAGCTATTCTCGACCCGTCCGAACGATTGAGTATTCCGGAACTAATTAAGCGGTTAATCACGTTAGATGTTATTGCTAAGCAATTAAATATTGCCGAAAAAGACCTGCCTAGTATTGAAGTTCCCGAAAGTTTTGTTGAATTAAACCGACATGACAATAATTTATGGACGGGATGGTTTCAGGGGGATGGGGATAAAATTGGTGAGTATCTGCGGAAGTTGAAAGATGAAGATCAAGATGAAGCTAAATCTCTCAATACTTTTAGCTCGGCAATGATGAAATGGGGTAAGAATCTGAAGTATGATTTGCCACCTGATCGTAAAGAAAGAGCTAAAGTGCAAAATTTAGATGTGACAGATGGACGCATTATCTATGCAGGAGGAGATGATTTTCTCGGTGTACTATATCGGCACGATCAAACACAATTAAAACCACAAGAGTGCCTGAATTGGTTCTACAAGTTTCCCGAAATTTGGAAAAAGCATGACCAACGCATTACAGTGAGTGTAGGCTTAGTTTGGGCAGGTCACGGAGTTCCGCAACGAGATGTGCTGCAACACTGTCGAGACGCGGAGAAATCGGCTAAAAAAAAGGGACGCGATCGCCTCGCTATCCGTATCCTATTTAATAGCGGAAATTACCTAGAATGGGTTTGTCCTTGGTGGTGTTTGTCCCAATTCTTAGAAAGTAGTCCTAATAAAAGCAACAACTGGACGCATTTTTATAATGATATCGCGACTCTAGAATCTCGCCATGCTTTTGAGGGTCAAACTCAGATTGCTCTTGGTTTATTTGAGATTTACTTTGGCCAAGCAAATCGCCAGTGTTTAGAAACCCATCTGTGGGATAAAGACGACAAAACTGGAATTTTAGGTAATCAACCTCATGACAAGGAAAAGCAAAATATCAAAGCTTTAAATAGTTGGGTGATTAACCTGGCTAAAGTTGGGTTTCATTTAGCCTCGTAAGGTAATAAGTTACTCTACAGCCAAAAGGCACAAGATAAACTTGGGTTTTTGTTAGCGGTTAATAAGCTAATCGGCACCTAACACCTGGGATATGACCAATTACCAACTTGCATTATTATGTCTGACCAGTTTGCTCACCTAATTATTATCCAACCTCTCGGTTTTCTCTATGGCAGCGCTGGACCATTTCTTTCNNGATAACTTAGTGGGGCGATCGGGAAATAGCTTTCCTCCCAGTGCAGCAACATTATCGGGATTATATGCGGCTCAACAAAGCCAACCTGGAACTAACAAAAGAGGTGAAGCTACCCACAACTTAAACTTACCGGATTTATTCCTAGCCGGACCTTTTTGGGCTTATACTGATAATCCCCAAAACTTTTATGTGCCAACTCCCTTTAACTATTTAGCCGAGATAAATCCTCCGGAAGATGGGGAAGCAATTCGGCAAGGGAAAATTACCGAAAAATTAACTTGGAACCGCCAAAGTCAACAATGGCAACCACTAAAAGTTGGCAAATTTGATACTAAAACATGGCTGCCGATTAACCAATGGGAGAAAGCTGAAACTGTTTCGGAAGCGCCTTGGCAGTATTTACCCCATTTACACCCGCGTTTAGAAGTCGAACAGCGTCGAGTCGATACCAGTTTGGCACGGGGCAGTTTGTTTTTGGAAAATTCAATTCAAATGCACCCCGATACTTGTTTAGTTTATTTGGCCAATACCCCCATTGATAATGGTTGGTATCGCTTTGGCGGAGAGGGACATTTGGTAGAGGTAAAGTGTGAGCAAATTACTAATGAAACGATTTTAAGACTATTGAATAAACCTGTGGGAGATAATTTTGCCTTGATTACACCTGCTGTGTGGGGTTCCAATCGCTTATCTTACCGATTTCCTGCTATTGGGCAAGGCACAGATTGGAAAACAGCAGCAGAATGGGAAAAAGCCCAAGTTTTCACCGAACGTCCTCTCCCTTTTCGCTATCGGTTAGGGGGAACGGGCCAAACCAAACGTCTAGCTAGGGGACGTTACGCTGTTCCGCCTGGAACTGTCTATGTCCTGGAAAAGGGAATTTCCCAACCTTGGTTTCAATGGGATAAGTCTTGGTTCCCTTGTGAGGGTTATTCCTATAAACGTTGGGGATGTGGATTAGCTTTACCCCTGTAACAGTTTTGCATTCAAATCATTTGGAGAGTTAACGATGTATCACAAAGCTTACGGTATTATTGAAACGCAAGCACCTTTACATGTGGGAGCAACGGCGGGAGAAGAAACGGGAAATTTGAATCTGATTTTTCGAGATCAGTTTACGAAGACCGGGATTATACCAGGGAGTTCGATTCGGGGACGGTTTCGGGCGGATATGCGATCGCACTCGCACAACGGTGATGTTGCTACCTGGTATGGTCATGAAGCCATCGCCACCCCCGATCGAAAAGATGGCGGGACAACGGAAGCGTTAGTCAAGTTTGAATATGCCTCTTTGGTTTGGTTGCCTGTATTTTGTCCGGGACAACCGATTGTCTGGGTTAGCTGCCCATCGCTGCTAAAACGCTATAAACAAATTGCTGAAATTAAGGCAGAAATACCTCAACCTTACACCGCTGACCCTGAATTGAAAGCCCGTGCCGTACCCGGAACTAAGGAAAAAGTTTTATTCTTTAACCTAGGTTTTCTAGGAATTGAACACTCGCAAAGTTTAGCAGATTGGGTGCCTGCGGGTGCTGACTTGCAAGTCAAGCAGTTGGTAGTGGTGCATGATAATAATATTGCCATGCTGCATGATATGGCCTTGTATCGCCAAAGCCGGATTAAGATGCTGGATGATATGAAGAAAGTTGATACCCAAACGGGCGCATTTTTTAATGTGGAAGCTTTACCCGTGGGGAGTGTTTTAGTGTTTCCCGTGGCATTAAAAAAACTTGGCTGGAAACCGTTTGGAGAACCAGAATCCAATCAGCCTTATTCCCAAGAACTTTATTTTGGCGGGTTGGAATCGATTGGGTTTGGTCGGTGCAAGGTAACTTTAGCTGGGGAAGCTTTTTCGCAGCAGCAAACTGAGACTTTAAAACAGGAGGTTTGAACCAATGGCTTGGAAATATTACACCTTAAAACGAGATGAAGATAAAGGTAAAGATCAAAAGCCGCGACAGTTTCACAGTTTAGACCAAATTGCCCAAACGCTAGTTTTAGAGGCAAGGGGACGCGATCGCAAATCCTTAAATCAATCCTTCAAAATGCGGGAAGCGGTAGCTTATGGGTTAGAGCGATTTTGGGGCGAACATCTGCGGTTGCAGGCAAGGTCTAAGGACAACGGCGATGAATTTGACTGTAAAAGTAAATATTGGAAAGCGACTTGGGATGCTTTAGTCAGCATTATGCAACCAGCCGGGGTGAAAATTCCCAATGACGCAGTTGATGTCAAAAAACCCAAAACGGTCAAAGATATGGCCGAGAGACTGTGGACAGAAATAAGTTTAGAAGACCAGGACATCATCTTACCAGTGCTGACTCAATTATGCGATGCGATCGTGTGGTGGACGCAGCGGTATAAAGGGCCGGGTGATTTACCCAGTGATGAGGAAAGTTAGGAGGGAATAGGGAATAGGGAATAGGGGAAGGAAAAATCGCCTTTATCTACTCCCTACCACCTATTACCTCACTGTTCCTCGTCCCCTTTAACAATTTTTTAAGGAGAATTAAACATGGTCAATATTCCCAATGCAGGTAAATTAGTGCCGTTGATGTTTCAGGCACAAGTCCAGGGGCGATCGCAACTTCAATACATCGCTCAAGATGCCGAGGTACAAGATTCCCAAAGATGGGCATCTGAGTGGACGCAAGAAGCTTATCCCCACCCACCAGAATTGGGTAATACTGTTGCAGCCAGAACCTATACAATGCGGTGGCGGTTCGTGACTAATGGCGGACAATTTGAGGGGATTATTTTCCCGGCGCTTGGCGCTTTTGGCTTGCCGTTTTATCCCGGCAGCAGCATGAAAGGATTATTTTGTCAAGCTTGTACAGAGGAACAAAAGCAACGTTACCGATTGACTAAAAATGGGGATGAACCGAGTTTATTGCGGTTTCATGGCGGCTATCCGGTAAATGATTGGAAACAAAATTTAGTTGATATCGTTCACCCGCAGCAGAAATGGCAGGTACAAACTGCTAACACTCGTCAAAGACCGAGTAATGAGACAGGCTTTGCTTTAATTTCTCTGTGGGAACCTGCGATTAAATTTGGTATTTCTAGCCTGTTGCCCAATACTGATTGGGAGGAAGTTTGGGCAATTTGGGAACGAGCCTTAGGGTATGGGATTGGCTGTCGTACTAGTAGTGGGTATGGATTACCGAAGGAACGGTTAAATGAGTCGGGAGAGGTGGATTGTCCGATCTCTCTTCAAGGCGAACAACTTTACAGGGCATTTTTGAAAGGACAAGGGCAAGCGCCCACATTAATTGATAAAACCAGCGAATTCCGCCCTAATATTTTTCGGGGGAGTTTGCGGGGACACGCTTTGCGAATTTTTGGCGGCTTAACGAAGAAGAAGGAAGCCGAGAGGTTAGTGGAAAATTTATTCGGTGGGGTGGAGAATGGTGGAACCCAGGGGTTATTAACCTGTGCTTTCCAAGCGTCTGCTTTAGAACTGGGTAAGTTTACACTGGGACATAATGAACCAACTTACAAAGTCGCTGGCGAGTTGCGTTGGCTATTGATGTCACCCCACAAATTGGATGAAATGAAACAGGAAAAACTGCAAAAACTCTTGCAAGCCTTAATGGGGTTTGCTCTGCTATTTGGTGGCTTTGGCAAGTCCTGGCGACGGGCAGATCATCGACTATTTTATGAGGAATATTACGAATCGAACCGTGCCAAACCACTGATAGGTTGTCATTGGCAGTGGGATAAGAGTTCGCTACGCAAGGCGGCTAAGGTTTCGAGTTTAAATCGCGTTGCAGGGTTTATTAATGAAGTGAGACAAATTGCTGCGGAATGGATGGAGTTACAGGGGATAGCATCCGATCCTAATAATTCTGCGGACTGGCGGGAAGCATGGCATCCTAATTATGTACAAGTTTGGGGGCGGGTAGCAGAGGGTGCGGAAGATTGTGTTGGAGTGAGCTGGTTGCACCAACCTTATCAAAGAGCGAACGCCAAATTCAAGGAAGCTGAAAAGACTATTAAGCAAAGTTCGGTGACGGGGAAACTTAGTCAAGTGGGTAGACTATGGCATCGGATGTATCCTGTGGTTAAGTTAGTGGACGATCCGAACAATCCTGATAAGAAGAGACCTAGGGTGACACCTAACTATTTGGAACTGTTGACGATTTTCCCAGATGATTCGGATAAGTGTCATGATTTTCTAGATTTCCTTGATTCTCAGCCTGAAGGGTTTAGGCAACTTTGGTGAAGGGGTAGGGAAAATTAAAATCAGTCCGTTTTAACTGAGATCTGTCTTGAAAGTTTACTTTCATTCTTTGTTGTGAGCGATCGCACTCATGGAGGTCTTGCACCAATGTCCTTAAGCCTATAAAAGCCGGATTTTTAGCGATCGCATCAACTTGTCTATGTCGGAGAGGATGCCAATTATGAAAGGCGATCGCACTGCTGGGACTTTTCCCATGCCCCACACCCCAAACCCTATCAAAGTATTATGGTATCTAGGTTTGATGGCAATTTTGAGATGTTCATCGACACCACTCGCCAAATCGCCGAAACCCTTATTTTTCGTTGAGTGGTGTCGATGCCTTACAGGGTAAAGGTTTGAGGTGTGTGTTTTTGCCAATTTTGGGGCGGATATGTTATACTTTTTGCACTG
>DNXU01000569.1:26001-26866 GCA_003505715.1 Cyanobacteria bacterium UBA8803
AATCGGATTAGTTGGAAACGTTAGGAGTCTTGGACTCCTACTTCCCCACTACCGTTGCCCCTACCGATTGGGTTAAATCGGATTAGTTGGAAACTAACCTACCCAACCCGCACCATTACAGGTGCGGCAAACTCGAAACCCTACCGATTGGGTTAAATCGGATTAGTTGGAAACAAGTGGTATCTCCAATCTTAGCAGAACCACCTTGAGACCCTACCGATTGGGTTAAATCGGATTAGTTGGAAACACTTTTTGCACAGAATCCGCATAAAGCAGTTTTTGAGCCCCTACCGATTGGGTTAAATCGGATTAGTTGGAAACTTTAAGTTGGTTTTTTTACCTTGATTGGCATCAGCGATGACCCTACCGATTGGGTTAAATCGGATTAGTTGGAAACTTGTTGGTGGTTCCTTGAATCGCTGCATCACCACCAGAACCCTACCGATTGGGTTAAATCGGATTAGTTGGAAACTTTGAGTTGCCTCGCCAGTCATCTCGAGGGTTTTGGCCCTACCGATTGGGTTAAATCGGATTAGTTGGAAACCTTTGGTAAATGTCTTCACCGTCGGCGGTGAAGTCATCAGCCCTACCGATTGGGTTAAATNNTAAATCGGATTAGTTGGAAACCTACTACTACGGATCTATGGGGTACCAGTCTGTTCCCTACCGATTGGGTTAAATCGGATTAGTTGGAAACCCGAAGGGAAGGAGCTGAGGTTGCAGTAGAGGCCCCAGTCCCTACCGATTGGGTTAAATCGGATTAGCGGGACTTAAACAAATTTCAAGCCAAAACAAATCCCAAACTAGCTTTGTAAGCCACTAATACGTCCCGATTATGGTTCAACCACTCGATAAAACGAAAATA
>DNXU01000504.1:0-10157 GCA_003505715.1 Cyanobacteria bacterium UBA8803
CTCACTCCCTCACTCCCTCACCGCCTCACTCCCTCACCCCCCCACTCCCTCATCCCCTAACCAATGAACCTCATGTTACAGAATTTAAACTTCTGTAGCCTTTTGATCGAGGGGATGAGAGCGCTGCGGTAAACTAAGCCTTGATCGAAGAGTCTTACTCAAGACTGGAGACCTCTAATTTGGAGTCGTTATATGTCTCATAGCGTCAAAATTTACGATACCTGCATCGGTTGCACTCAATGCGTTCGGGCTTGCCCTCTGGATGTATTGGAGATGGTACCCTGGGATGGCTGCAAAGCTGGTCAGATTGCCTCATCTCCTCGTACAGAAGACTGCATCGGCTGCAAGCGGTGTGAAACAGCCTGTCCTACTGATTTCTTGAGCGTTCGAGTATATCTAGGGGCAGAAACCACCCGCAGTATGGGTCTAGCATACTAAGGAGCTGTTGAAAAATTTGATAGGGGCACGGCGGCATTAATATCCAGGTAACGGCTTGTATATTAATGAGTCCGTGCCCCGATTGAAAACGGCAACGTTATTTTTTTTTACATGACTTTAAGGAAACCAGAGGGAGCAATCCGTTCCCTCTTTATTATCATTTCTCTGATGACTATGAATTAGTCCGACCCAAGCTTGGGGGGAACTAGAGCTAAGACGAAATTGTCTGGAAACATCTAATATATTTGGATGCTCTTGTAAGCATTAGGAGTGAGCGGTTAAATGTGTGGCATCGTTGGCTATATAGGGACTCAAGCAGCTACAGATATTTTGATGGCCGGGTTAGAGAGGCTGGAGTACCGAGGTTATGATTCTGCCGGAATTGCTACAGTCTGGGAAGGAGAGATTCACTGCGTTCGGGCTAAGGGCAAACTCCACAATTTGCGGGAAAAGCTCGATCACATCGAAAACCCAGCCCAGATCGGCATTGGACATACTCGCTGGGCAACCCACGGCAAGCCAGAAGAACACAATGCCCATCCCCACACGGACACCCGGAGGCGGGTAGCAGTGGTGCAAAACGGCATTATTGAAAACTATCGGGAGTTGCGAGAAGAATTAAAACAGCGGGGACATGAATTCCGTTCTGAAACCGATACTGAAGTCATCCCTCACCTAATTGCTGAATTTTTACCTGAAACCCTGAGTTCGGTTTCTCCAGGGTCTACTTCCCTTTTAGATGCCGTCAGGCAAGCCGTTAATCGCTTAGAGGGGGCATTTGCGATCGCAGTAATCTCTGCTGATTATCCAGATGAACTGATTGTGGCACGGCAACAGGCTCCCTTAACCATTGGTTTGGGTCAAGGGGAATTTTTCTGTGCTTCGGATACTCCCGCCCTAGTACCCCACACCCGTGCCGTATTGAATTTAGAGAATGGAGAATTGGCACGGCTAACTCCTCTAGGGGTAGAAGTCTACAACTTTGCAGGCGATCGGCTCAAGAAATTCCCCCGTACCCTCAACTGGAATCCCGTACAAGTAGAAAAGCAGGGCTTCCGCCATTTCATGCTCAAAGAAATTTATGAGCAACCGGGAGTAGTGCGCACCTGTTTGGAAGCTTACATTAACCAAGATTGGCACCCTACCGAAAACCCATCCGCTACATCCGCTACCAAACCCGTTGCCCAGCCGATCCAATTAGAAATCCCAGAGTCAGTATATGAGAACTTAGAGCAGATTCAGATTTTGGCTTGCGGCACCAGCTGGCACGCTTCTTTAGTAGGGAAATACCTGTTGGAACAGTTAGCAGGCATTCCCACTACAGTGCAGTATGCTTCAGAGTTTCGCTATGCCCCCTCACCCTTGACGAAGAATACCCTCACCATTGGGGTAACACAGTCAGGAGAAACAGCGGATACCCTGGCAGCACTGGATATGGAACGCAGCCGCCGTGTCGGGTTGGCGTCAGAGTATCAACCGCGACTCTTGGGAATTACCAATCGACCGGAAAGTTCTCTAGGTCATTTAGTACCTCATATTATTGAAACCCATGCGGGAATTGAAATTGGAGTAGCAGCGACAAAAACCTTTGTCACTCAAGTGGTTGCCTTTTATTGTTTGGCTTTAGATTTGGCCTATCGGCGGCAAACGTTACCAGCATCCAGAATTGCCGAAATTATTACAGGGTTGCGACAGTTACCCTCTCAAATTGAGATGGTTCTGGAGAGTCAAGAGCGATATATTGAGGAGTTAGCTCATGAATTTGCCGAAACCCAAGACTTCATCTTTTTAGGACGGGGGATTAACTTTCCCATTGCCCTAGAAGGAGCGCTGAAATTGAAAGAAATCAGCTACATTCATGCCGAAGGGTATCCCGCAGGAGAGATGAAGCACGGGCCAATTGCCCTATTAGATGCGAAGGTGCCAGTAGTAGCGATCGCCATGCCCGGTACGGTGTATGAGAAGGTACTATCTAATGCTCAAGAAGCCAAGGCACGGGATGCAAGGTTGATTGGGGTAACACCGATGAATGACCTAGAAGCAGCGCACACCTTTGATAACCTGTTACCAGTACCAGAGGTAGAAGAGTTGCTCTCACCAATTTTGGCAGTAATTCCCTTGCAATTATTGGCGTATCATATTGCAGCGCGGCGGGGGTTGGATGTAGATCAGCCGAGGAATTTGGCGAAGTCGGTGACGGTGGAGTAAGCGATAAAGGATGAAATGTAAATTGTTGTGGAGGAATAAAAAAGTTACTACGGGAAAAGCATGAGCGTCGGTGTGCTGAGGCAGAGCGGGAGTGGGAACAGGAAGAGCGGCAGCGCCAGGAGGCGATAGCGCAAGCGAGAAGAGCAAAGCACATCGCGTTCTCATTTACAATAAAAAAATCGCACCTCCTTGAACTAGAGATGCGACTAATTCTCAAGTTTAAAAGTTTTACTTGCGTCCCTTCTGCTGTCCAATAACTTGAATCAGTAGGGCGACGGAGCGAATCAGGACAGCGATCGCCAAGATGGTTTCAGGTACACTGCCTACAGGAGGCAGTGGGGTCAGATTTGGCTCGACATGAGTTGGTACAGCAATAATGGGTTCGTTAGTCTGAACGATTTGATGGGTTGCAGAGTCCATGATATTTCTCCTCAGAAAAATTAAGGTTTGGATTGAGGAGAAGCTTGGGTTAGCGCTAACTTTGCTTCCACACTTTTAGAATGACTTAGCTGAACAGGCTTCTCAGCCTCACCTTTAGCTCACCCTTGCCACTACTTTTGAAAGTGAGCCAGAATTGAGCCAACAATCGGCCAGTTATAAGATAAGTATGGCGGCTACTCTGAGAGCATCGAAGCAAGGACTACGAATTGTTGAGCGCGAAAGAAAAAAGAAAGGTTGGAACGCAACAGCCGCCGCTTGGTATCAAGATGCAAAGACTTCACCAGCAACTTTGAAGCGGTTTAGGCACGGCAAGTCGATTGACCGAGATGTATTTGTTGCTCTCTGTAAGGCTGTAGGGATAGAGAACTGGGAAGCAATTGTTGATGACAGTCCACTGCCGCAGTCAGATGCCAGACCAGAGTTTTTTGCCTATGATGATGCCTGGGTAGGTCGAGGACAGCTAGTTACCGAACTGAGTGAGAAGCTTCGAGGGTCATGTCGGCTAGTAATTCTTCTTGGCATCACGGGAATTGGTAAAACTGCTTTGGCTGAACGATTGGCAGTAGAGTTGCAAGACTGGTTCTCTGGAGACTGGAAGAACAAGTTCAAGAGAGCGAATTTTGACTATGAGGAAAAAGCCAACGACTTTGCCAGTGTCGCTGCTAGATGGCTGGAGGAGTGGGGAGAGAGACTCTCACCAGAGGAGAAAAAGCCAGAACTATTGTTGTATAGGTTAGTGAAACACCTGCGAGAGAATCAGGTGCTAGTGCTGATTGATTCTCTAGAAAGACTGCTGACGGGAAATGAAGAAGACGGCTGGGGTGATTTTGCCGATGAGTGGTGGGAGAAATTCTTTTTGAGCTTATTGTCAGCAGAATCTTGCCAAAGTCGGTTAATCATCACCTCACAAGACTTGCCTATTAATTTGGCATACTCCCGCTATCAAACTTTCTTGCATCGTGAAATCTTATATGGACTGACCGAATCTGAGCAGGTGGCATTGTTCGAGACAACAGGGTTAGATGTCAGCGAGGATTCACCCGATAAGCTCTTACTCTTGCGAATCGGAAAAGCCTACAAGGGTCATCCCTTAGTTTTGCGGGTGATTATTGGAGAGATTTTGAGTGAGCCTTTCAATGGAAATGTGCAGGCATATTGGAATGATGTCAGCAGCAAGATAGAAGAGGTAGAAAAGGCTCTGGCAGAAGCGGAAGCAGATGCGAGAAAAGTTGTGGGAGTAGACGATGATTGGCAGTTACACAAACTAACGCGAAAAGTTCGATTTGAGGTGAACCAACAACGTTTCAAATCTGTCTTTGACCGTTTAGAAAGTCAGGTTAGAGATGCCTATATCTTGATTTGTTCTGCTTCTGTATATCGCACTCCAGTGCAAGAGGAGGGGTGGCTGATGCAATTGGCTAACTTGGTAAAACGTTTAGAAAATCAGGCTTGTAGTGAGGAGCGGAAAGAGAAAGCTCTAAAGGAATTGTGTAATCGCTACCTGGTTGAAGAATCAGTTAATCATAATAATAAGCGTGTTATAGGGCAACACAATTTAGTTCGCAGTGTAGCGCTGGATTACCATAAGAAGTTATTGCAAAGCCTGAAAACTGAGGCGAAATCAGAATGACGACTGATTTACAAACACCCGGTCAAATACTTTTTGCCAAGTTGGGAATCAATTTGGATGAAGTGCCGATTGAGCAACTTTCCGATTACACAGCAGTGGAATACTACCTCACAGTTGAGGACGAACCCCCGCCTGATGCTGCCAATATAGAGAAAGTGCGCGGTTACTTGGAAGTATTTCACCATCTCTGCGAAGTGGAAGATTGGAAAAATGCTGGTACAATACTTTTAATTCGTCTCAACACTCCAACAAATCAGCTACTACACGATCAACTAGATACTTGGGGCTACTATAAAGAACAAGCTTCTTTGTACGAAAGGCTAATAAACAAGTCTGATTCAATCTTAACAGCTATTTGTTTAAATGGCATTGCTATGTCTTATCATGCACAAGCTGAATATACAAAAGCTTTCGACTATTTAAAACAGGCTTTGCAGATTAGATTCAGCATCTTAGATGTTCAAGGAGTAGCAATGACTATGGGACATATTGGACTTGTTTACGATTCTTTAGGACATATTGACTCAGCAATTCAGTGTCATGAGTTACAGTTGACAACTTCACGAAATATTAAAGATCGCGAAGGTGAGAAGATGGCTCTTGGAAACCTGGGTAATTCTTATATGTCCGTAAATTGGTCTAAAGCTCTTGAGTATCAGCAGAAGCATTTGACATTAGCAAAAGAACTTGGTGATCGTCGAGGTGAAGGTAATGCACTAGGAAGTCTAGGAACTATTTACAATGCTTTTTGGGATAAGACTACAGCAATTAAATATCACCAGAAACGATTGGCTATTGCTAAATATCTTGAAGATCGGTCAGGTGAGTTGGAAGCTTTAAACAACTTAGGACTTGCTTGCGAAGGTCTTGATCAGTATGCTGAATCAATTGAATACTGCCAACAAGCTTTACCTATTGCACAGCAACTTTCAGATCGTCGAAGTGAAGGGAAAATTCTGGCAAATTTAGGCAATGCCTATCGTGGTCTAGGAGAATATACTAAAGCTGTTGATTCTTTTCTGGATTGTCTCAATATCAAGAGAGAATTCCCAGACAATTATGGAGAAGGAATTGCGCTCAAAAATCTGGGAATTACTTACTATTGCCAAGGCGAATATGTAAAATCAATCGAATCTTACCAGAGTAGTTTTAGGATTTTAGATAAAAATAAAGCGATAGAAGAATGTGAGAAAATTATAATCTATTTGGGTATGGCTTACTGTGCTTTAGGAGACTATAACAAAGCAATAGATTACAATCAACAGCATTTAAATATAGTAAAATCAAGAAAAAATTCCTGAACTCACAAACGTAACCTGTGATGTAAGTGTAAGATGGCAAATTTATTCTGAATGCAGGTGGATATGATCGCTCTTTATCTCTACGGCTGATACAACCCGAGCGATCGCTCTACACTCAGCCCTACTTCTAAAATAGAGACTCTAAGTGCAAAGGAAAAACAAACAATGACACAAGCAAAACCCACCCCTACGGTACGCCGGAGAAGAGTATTCCCCCATATTCAGTGGACTCCAGAAAAGAAAGCCCAGTGGAAAGCCGAACAAGAAGCGCTGTACCAGCGCTGCAAAGCCATCTTTGACCGAGTTCGACCTGAATTGAGCGACACTCACTACAACTGGTATCTAGCAGTTGAGTCCGATAGTGGAGACTATTTCATCAACCCAGATATAGAAGTAGCTACACAGATGTCCCGTCAAAAGCATCCAGATGCAATCCCGTTCCTGTTCAGGATTAATGAAACAGGAGCTTGTGGCACTATATGATTCAAGGAAAATTTGGTGAGGAAGATGAGCTGTTTTTTGAAATTGAATTGATTAGTGCTGAAGAATTAGAATTACCCGTTGATGCCATGCTCGATACTGGGTTTTCAGGCTGGCTAGCGATTGATAACCAAGATGTAGAAGGTCTGGGTTGGTCTTATCTTCGCAAAGAACCAATGCGAATGGCACAGGGAGGAGATTCAACGTTTAATCTCCATGTAGGAAAAGTGCGAATAGATGGACAAGAGTTTGATATTCCCGTTCATGCAGGTGAGGGAGTTCCAGAAATTTTAATGGATCGTCAGTGGTTGAAAACTCGGCGTTTGTTAGTAGATATGACTTCAGGAGTATTGACTCTAGGAAGTTAAAAGCATGACAGAATTGAAGGAAAAATTACGTTCGCAAACAAACATAACCTGTGACCTATCGGTGGTAAAGATGTAACAGGAGAGTAAAGAGCGATATTGCTAATCATGACTAAGAACGATCGGCTCAAACTGTTTGAAGTTGGCAAACTATCCCTCGGACAAGCTGCAAAGTTAGCCGGATACTCCAAGCCAACATTTATAGAAATAATTAGCAAACTCGGCGTACCAGTCATTGATTATCCAGCCGAAGAATTACAACAGGAGATAAATTTTTGAGCCAGAAAGCTGAAAAATCGCACCTACCACTCTAACCAACAGCAAATTCAGTAAATTTCCGTTTATAGGGAGCGTGAAATGCTAAAACAATATCTTGCTTGGGAACGCCAGCTTCGACTAATTCATTAGCAACTCCGATTTCCGTTCCATCGCGTTCGATCCAAATTTTGCCATCTTTAATTTCCACGTAGATGATACAACCAAATACTCGACTCAAACCTTCCCAACCGATATGCAATAATTGATAGCGATCGCGTTCTGTATCAAATATGAGTTGGACTTCTGTATTACTGTTTAAACGATTTCCTACATGACTTTTCAGGATTGTTTGCACCAGTTCACGGTAGTCTAGTTTATCCATAAAACAACCTCCTCTCTTAATGGGTCAAAAATTAGCAGCTTTACTTGATGTTCTGCTATAACTTCTTGAATAAAATTAACCGCAAAAAAATCATCGTAAATATCGAAAGACACTGCCAAATATAAAATTCGCTCTGGTTGCTTCTTTCTTAAAGCAGAACGATAATTGAGGAACTGACCAAGGGCTGCGTGAAACTCAGTCACTACAGATAATCCTAAGAAAGTTTTATCTCGACAGCTATCTTTTGACCAGCTTTCTCGGCAGCTAACATTCTCTTAGCCGCTAAGTCTATATAGAAATCAATGCTATCGATTTTAATAAATAGATGCTCGTCAGTAATTGTCCATCCATCTTTTTCGAGGGCTGTTTTAACTGTTTTATGAAATAAATCTTTAGCTGGCATAAATCAACTTTACTTGGCCGCTACTTATAATAATGTAAATCTTTCGTCTAGCCACGCCTCGTAACTACAAGGTAGCAAATGCTGCTTGACTATTGCGATCGCTTTCAGCATTTAAGCTAATAACAACGATTGGGAGTGGCTTTATCTAATGCGATCGCCTGATCGGGTGCGAGTATCCCTCCGGCTGTAACGGGTTCAAGTTCCTCGGTTTCATTCGGGTACTGTTCTCTTATTTTTGCGATAGCGAAGCGCTGCTGCGTTCGCCCTTGGCGTCTCCCCTTGGGAGAAGCGCAGATCGCTCCATCAAGACTTGCTGCCTGGGCAATGTAGTTCCCAACCGTCAGGGTCATTCGTTTTCCTGGCTTTATCTCTCTCTATGGCAGCTAGAGATTTTTTAAACTCTCCGACAAGCTCCTGAGTAAATTTATACTCCTTTTCATTTTTAATCATAAGTGCAAGCTCATTAAATCTATAGCAATAATGCCTTTTCTATTTTGCTTTCTATCCCGCTGAAACAATTCAAAAGAGTCCATTCAGTAATTGCCAATGGCTTGGTCTGATGGAAAGAGTTCACCTCTATATTTAGCTTTCTGTCCAGCGCGGTCATAATGATTCAGTAATCTAGGAGCATGAATTCTGAGATAGTCTATATCCACATCTTCTTCTTTTGCGTATATCCCTCTTTTGTCACTCTGGGAGGAGTAAAATTAGACAATACCTCTAGAACGCTTGCCAGAGGGGAGTTGACCATGAACTTACCCAGGAATGCGCTCGCTACCGTTTCCTTTGTTGATCAATGTGGAAGACGAAGTAACCACGGGGTCTGGATGCCTCAAGGATGGCGGGTGCGGTACACCAAGTGGAAAAAATTTGAGCGCGTTTTTTCTAATGGAGATACACAAGGGAGATACATTAGGGAAATTGTTTTTGGCAAACGACACCACCTCAGATATTGGCAGATTACTACTGACCCGGTAGAGCTACCGGAGAACTGTACCTGGTTTATCATGACTAATTTAGTAGGTGATATTCAAAAGTCAGTCGGTGGGAGATTGTTTGTAGTGCCTATTTGATGGTTTCTCTCCAGTCTAAAATCTTTAAGGGGGCGGAGGCACGGAAGCCAGCTACTAGTACTCTCGACAAGCTAGAGCGTCAGTTTTGCCAGCATCAATGGTGGGATGAAGGCCAGGGATGGAAAAATATTCTCAACAATTTACGCTTGATTATTCAGCCAACCATCTTCTTTCATTTAATCGCTCCTTGGTTAAAAGTTTTCCAGATTCCGATGCTGAAACAAGGTTTTTTTCACTTAATAAACATTATAAATAAGTTCAATGCTTATGTTCCGGATGGATAGAATCACAGGAGCGAAAATATTTGACTCTGACCAGAGTGACAAAAGAGGGTTATCTAGTATATAATTACTAGAATATAAAGTGCCTTGGCTCAGATTTTTAACCAGTTGCAACTACCCAGCAGTGGTTACAACCAGACAGCGAGTAGCTCAAGTCAGTTAAAATTCCTTTCGCCCACTTCCCCAACAGAGGCGACCTATGTACGAATCTCCACAAAAGAAAAGTGCTTCTTGGACTCCGGCTTCAATTCAGAAAAAGACTAAGAGCTACTCCAAACCAGGTAGTGAGGCTGTACAGCCGAAACGGGATAGCTTATCTGGCTCCCAGGAAATACCCAGCTACTCTACAAGTCCAAGGGATTTGTTGACAGTGAATATTATGCCCTCTGTGGAAAGCCAAGAGGCAGAATCCTCAGAAAATGCAACCGTGCAGCGTCAAGCTGAGCCAGGGGGAGCAGCATTAACATCATTAGCACCGCCAATGGTATCAACACCTACGGTGCAGTCAAAGGAAATCGGGATTCAGCGCCAATGTGCCGACTGTGCCTCCGAACAGCAAGAACAGTCGGGGGAAGAGGGGAAAGACATTGATGAGATGTCTGTAGCAGGAAGTGGCATTCAAACTAAGTTAACTGTAGGAGCGCCAGGAGATCCCTACGAACAAGAAGCCGACAGAGTGGCAGCGCAGGTGGTGTCGATGTCGGTAGCACCTGATAATTTACCCCAAGTACAGCGCTTTGAAGCAGAGGATAATCCGTTTCACAGTTGGATGAGTGCGCCTGTGATGACACCTGTGGCGCAGAGGCAGCTAGATGAACAGGTGCAAATGTCAGCTTTAATCCAACGGACATTCCAAGGAGGTGAAACGGAAGCATCTGTTGATTTAGAAAGCCGTTT
>DNXU01000504.1:10312-16792 GCA_003505715.1 Cyanobacteria bacterium UBA8803
CGGGATGTTTTCTTTAATCAAGGCAAGTACAACCCAAGCTCAACGGAGGGGAAGCTGTTACTAGCCCATGAGTTGACTCATGTGGTGCAGCAGACAGGTGTGGTGCAGCGGCAGCATCAGAAACCACAGCAGCCAACCATCAATTTAAAAGAAGTACCGATTCTGGAAGGAGTAGCACCCAAGAGTAATGTATTGAGTCATCTGCAATCTCTGGAAGGAACTGCTGATCATGATTCCTCAGTTTACCGCAAGGAGATTCTTCAATTTCAGCGGGAAACTTCGGCTGAGAAAATTGGGGCATCTCAGCAGCAGGTATTGGAGTCAGCTCAGTCTGTAGATATTCAGCAGAAAGATAACTCTCAAACTCTGCGACGGTGTGGAGGCAATCCAAACCAAACACCTAAAGAGCCAAAACTGCTGACAGACTTTGCTGCTAAATTTTCTGATGCCGCCGAGCTAATTCGTAAAAGTCCAGAGGCAATGAAACTGGTCAAAGAGGCAGAAGCTGCTAAGGTGAAGTTTGGTGGATATGCTGAAGATGGACCAGCTAAGAATGCTTGGCCTTATACAGAAAATGATACAGTTTATGTGCCCAAAGCTCACACTGACAAAGTTGTAGCTATGAGCGACTTTCTGTTTGAGTTGAATAATGCCATACGTGCACCGGAATTTGCCAAAATTCACGAGGAGGCAGCCAAAGGCTCTACGGGCACGATGGATGCCAAGCAGTATGCCTACAAAGTGGTCGAGCAAGAGGTCGAGGGAATGCTCCGCTTAGGGAAAGTCTGGTTCGAGACCAAAAAGACAATGGCAGGAGGTAAAGAATTAGATAAGTACGATGCAGAAAATTACATCTCTGAATACGAAGCTTTCAAAGCGGGTAAGAAGACTAAAGACGACATCGTGAAAGATGTCCTACAGCGCAAATACACGAGCGGTAAAGATGCAGGCAAAACCGTCGAGCAATTCTATATGGATCAATACAAAGAAATTAGTGGTGGTAAATAGGCTGAAAAATATAACGGTTGTGGCGCTGCTCTTGTTGTCGTGTTTTTTCACCTGGGGTCTGGTTGCTGAGTGCCACGTTCAAAAGGCAAAGGAGAATAACGGCCAAATGGAACTTACAGATATGCTCTTGGCAGTACAGAATGAAAGAATTCAATTTGCAACTATGAGACCCCCAGGCTCAAGATATGCTACTTTAGATCGGCGCGTTGTCGTGACTGCCCCTCCAGAGCTAGTTCAATTGACCAGTACGGGTGATTTACAAGTACTTGATGAACTCGTGAAGCTATTACAAGAACCAAACAGGGCATGGGCAGCTGAGGTACTACTAGCTTCTATGACTCAGCGCGAAGAAAAAATGGTAGATAGTTTTGCTAGAATTCCCGAGCAATGGTGGGATTCTGTTGGGAAAACAGCCCATGAACGTTGGAGTAAGTGGCTAAACGAAACAAGAGAAAAATTAGTGTGGGATTCGGAAAATAAAGTTTTTATTGAGAGGGATTGAGAATGTTAATATCTGTGTCCGTATCTGTGATGACTTGGAGGATAAGGATCGACCCGGACAATTATGGCAAGAGGTGGGAGAGGCTAGAGCTTGGAACTTAAGAAACTGCTGTTAGAGATGTACCAACTAGGCAGGCGCGATCCAGAGTAGCCCCTTCTAACTTAGCCTTTTCTAACTCCGCACAGAGTAGATTAGCACCCGCAAGGATAGCTCCAGCAAGATTAGCTCCCCGTAAATCTGACTCTTCCAGATTAGCTTCGCTCAACGTCGCTCCTTGTAAGTCAGCTTCTGAAAGGTCAGCCCCTTGGAGAGTAGCACTATTAAGATTAGCTCCCCGCAGGTCAGCCCCTCGAAAATCCACCCCTTGCAAATTGACGCCCATGAGATTGGCACCGCTCAAAAAGGCACCCGATAAAGACGCTTGAGTCAGCTTAGCACCCATCAAATTTGCACCTCGCAGGTTACTACCCCGCAAGTCCGCCCCAGTCAAATCTGCCTGCATCAAATTAGCACCCAGTAAATTAGCCCGCAAGTCAGCTGAGGCTAATTGGGCACCCATAAGTTGAGCGCCATCAAGGCGAGCACCATTAAGATTAGCTCCTGACAAATTAGTGCCCACCAGGCTAGCACCCGCCAGATTAGTCCCCTCTAGATGGCCACCAGAAAGGTCTTCCTCATCTAAATCCACTCCTGAGAGCTGCTTAATTTTCCCGGCTCGAATTGCTTCTATGTCAGTCATTTGTTGTTGGTTGTTGGTTGTTGGTTGTTGGTTGTTGGTTGTTGGTTGTTGGTTATTGGTTATTAGTCAAACTATTCGTTACATCCGTTACCAAATCCGCTGCCACTGTTTCATCTGAGTGGGAGTCAATCAACCACATTCCTGCTGCTATTTTAGGTTGGTTAACTTGCAAGCTCATACCCTGTTGCATTCCCATCGCTAGCAGTTCTAAGGCTTCAACTAGTTTGGGATCGAATACCTTGCCAGCTAGAGCCTGACAATCTGTTAGCGCCCGAGCTAGAGAATGCTCTTGGGATCTATAAGCTGCCAGCCGATGCTGAAATTCTGCAATCAAGCCCAGAATTCGGGATTCTAAAGGAATCGCATCATAAGCCATACCATCTGGCTTTCCCCCTCCCTCCCAATGTTCAGTTTGATGGTTGACAATATGCGCGATCGCTTGCAACTGAGGCATGATTCGCAAAACCGATGCCTTCGGCATTAGTTCCTTCTTGAGTACTACCTCTTGCTGAATTGAGGACTTGACCGGATCTAATAAATCCCCCACCCCTTGCAATGCCGTCAGGCGGTGCAGCAACCCGGCTAGACGTAAGCGTTTGATTTGCCATGCGGGTAAATCGAGCAACTGGCCCATTGCTTCCGAGAGTGCAGCTACTTCAGCAGCTCCCATCGGATTGGTGGCATCTGCTTGATCGATCAGCTGCGCCATGCGCAAGAATGCCTGCATCTCGTTAGAAATCAGGTTATCATCTAGAGCCTGTTCTGAAAGGGGTAAGGTCTGTAGTATGTCTTCCCCACTTTGGTGCAAATCTTGGTGAGACTTCTGGAGATAATCGACAACGCGATACACCACCACGCCAAGGTCGTCCCGTTCTTTGGTGCCAAAGGCAGCGGTAATTTGCTGAGCTTGCGCTGTTAAGGTTTGCTGTAACTCCTGATTGTAACCACCAATGTGGGCGATCGCCAAATTCAGAGTTTCTCGCACCAATTCCGGCTCGAAGGTCCAGAAGCCGTAGAACTTGCGCTCTCGGTCATGCTCTGGTGGCCCTTTAACTCCATAATCGGCTCCTGATAGTTCTTGACATAACACCATGGCCGTGTAAGTCTCAGACATCACGATCAGGTGCCACTCTTGAGCCACTGGATCGGCTGCGTCTAACTCCACTAGCGCCACATTAGACCGCTGGCTGGTAGGATGTTCGGCAAAGCCAGCGTCTGCTGCTGCTAAGATGACGATTTGAGAGGCTTTGTTGGCAATTTCCCCGTAACGATCTGCCTCTTGCAGATACCACTTGCCGCGCTGAAACGCGGTAATCATCAATGGCTTACTCCCGGACTCTAGAATAAAGTCTTCCAGAGCATGGCACAGGGCAACTAGGGTGTTTTTGTAATAGACCCCAAAATTTAGAGGTCGTTTACCGGATCGATGGGTTTTATCTAACTGTTGTAGTATCGAACCTTGGAGCATGGTTTGTTGTTGGTTGTTGGTTGTTGGTTTTTGGTTGTTTGTTAGGGTTTGGCAAGACAATCATCAACCCCAAATAACCAATAACAAACAACTAATAACTAATAACTAATAACTAATAACCAGTTGTTTGGGTGGCGTTGGCTTGGGTTCGATGGGGGCAACTAGGGCGTCCTCTAAGTCCGCACAACCCAGTCGTTCTTCCAGAATCTTCATTACTTCTCGACCGAAGTCATGGGGATTTTGCCGCCAAGCTTGGAGGCAAACTTCACCGAAGAAGGAACCTAGGGGTTCGGGGTTCCAGAGAAGTTTTTTCGCTGTCCAAGGCATGAGACTCATCGGATCGTAGTCTCGCGAGAGAATGTTATTCTCAAAGGCGTACTCTTCCAGATGAGTATGAGGTTGCAGTCCAATGAAGAAAATTGCGGGTTCGACTTTATCGGCACCAAAAATCCGCTCTAACTCCCGATGATAGGCAATAGTCTGACGAATCGTGTCAAAGGTTTCGTCAATAACATTAAAGGAGTAGTTGACCGAAACCAAGTCATTGAAGCCAGCTGCCTTTAAATCCCGGCAGTTTTGCAGTACCGTGCGCAGATTGTAACCCATCCGCATCTTCCGCACCAATTCCTGGGAACCGCTAGTGATACCGATTTCAAAGTAATTCATCCCAGTTTTGACCATGAGGTCGCATAATTCGGGGGTTAAATTGTCAGCTCGGATGTAGGCGGCCCAGTGAATATCTGTCATACCGGAGTCGAGGATTTTCTGCAACAGCTCAATCGCATCGTCGATGAATTTCCGTGCCGGAATGAACTGAGCATCAGTAAACCAGAAGTTGCGCACTCCTCGGTCGTAAAGTTGGTGCATCTCTGCCACCACCTCATCAGCCGGATTGATCCGCACCTGCTTACCTTCCACTACGGTATAGATACAGTAGCAGCAATTGTGGGGACAGCCGCGTTTGGTCTGAACGCCAATATAGAAGTCTCCCCCTTCCAGATAGTAGTCAAAAGTAGGCCAGATGCTTTGGATGTAATCGTAGTTGCAAGCAGTTTTTTCGATGGGGGTGGGGTTTTCATGAATCATGCGATCGCGGGGTTTGGTTGAACCCACCACATAACAGCGCTCGTTATCAAACTCTTGACCCCGCAGTAGTTTTTCTAGTAAAGCCTCCCCTTCACCCACGGAAACTATGGTTCCCTTAGGTAACTGATGCTCTAGTTGCTCGTAAAATACGCTCACAGCTCCCCCCCCAACCATGAGGCGTGCCTCCGGATGGTATTGGCGGGCGCGTTTTAATCCTCTTGCGATCAGCCCCTGATTGCGCCAGAGTTCGGTATAGTAAGCTGCTGCCAGACGCAAACCCCCCAAGGCACCCCGCAGCTTTACGAAGGGATTACTAGCGTAGTAGAACTCGAAGGCATTTTGCAGGGGGTTGCCACCTCTACCACCGACGGGGGCATAAATTTGAATATCCCGCCAAGAGAATACTAGTAGCGTAGGTTGGAACTCGTCCACGCAGGCATCAAGAGCGCGGGCAAAATCTAGGGGAGGTACAGCCCCCAAGTCAAAAATCCGTTGCTCGACCTCTGGAAACAGTTTGTGAATGTGGTCAGCTAAGTAGACAACGCCAATAGGAAAGATTGGGTTGCAGGGAAGCCGAACATAGAGGATTTTCTGTGACATTGTGAATTTCTCGTTAATAACCTTATCGTTTTATGAACTTTTTCTGCTAAAAGCGACAAAGGTAGGTTCAACCCGATCGCCCATGATTATTCCGTATCCTCAACTGTTGGCGCTTGAAGCATTCCAGGTCACTTTGGCCTCCCCACTCAGCTCTGGTGAGACTTTTTGAAAGTATTTTTCATATAACTTAACTTTAACAAGATCGCTGACTCAGCTCAACTGTATGGTATGTTTTGGGGAAGGATAACAGATTGGCTTAGAGTGGGTCATCAAATTGCGGTGGTATCGATCTNNCGGCTTAATCAAGGAAGTATTTTTACCCTAGCTTCCAGCAGATCGGCTCAAACAACCGATAACCTTAACGAATCAGAGGTTGACTCCCCTACTACATCTTAGCTAGGGGATTAATTGGCTTGGTTGGTAGTCGGGTTTACAGCAATTGGGGATCGCAAGTGCTAACGTGGGTGAGGTAATAACAAGCTGAACTATTTAGCACCTCGGCAGTTATGGCTCAAATTCTAGATCCCCTTCCTTCTGATAACCAACTTCATATTCTCTGTTGCTATGTGAATGTCACTAGCCAGATTCAGGTTGCCCGCATCACCAACATTCCCAACTGGTATTTTGAGCGTGTAGTTTTTCCAGGCCAGCGCTTAGTCTTTGAAGCCCTACCAGCAGCGCTTCTAGAAATCCACACGGGAATGATGGCCAGTGCGATTCTCTCAGATACCATCCCTTGCACTCGCTTGTGTGTAGACGAAGGTGAAAATGGCTCTGTTGAGCCTGCTCCCGAGTCCGTTCTATTATCTTCCGATAATAAGCCAGCTGTGGAAACCGTTAACTATAAAAACCGAGTCACGGCAGAATCCATACCTGCTGCTGAGTTTGTCATAGAAGCCACTGATAATAAGCGCACTGTGGAAACCGCCGATCGTAAAAGCAGATTAACCGCAGAACCTTTAGCAGTAGCCACTGTAAGCTAGTTAATATCCACCAGTTGATAACATCACAGGGGTTGCCAAGTCCGGTAACCCCTTTGTTTATAAGTAGTTGAACGCAATTAATTACACAAAAAAT
>DNXU01000539.1:0-11528 GCA_003505715.1 Cyanobacteria bacterium UBA8803
TGCGCTTTTTGTCAACCTCTTTTACTGGACTGGCGCTCTAGAACCTGATATAAATTCCCAAGCATGGGGGAAAAGACTAGCTCCCCCCCCAAATTGGGGGGCTTTGGCGTCATCCTCCTACTAGCGATTGATGAATTGAGTAATTGTGCCCTTCTTTAATAGTTGTGTATCAATACACAATATCTATGACAAGTCATCCCTAAAATATTAAGATAAGTTTAAGATTGGGCAACAGGGTGGAGAAGTTGCTAGCGCTCCTGTACTTACTTGCCCTCAACTTTTGTTTGCCTACACACCTTTTTGCCACTTTAACCATGCCCCTTATCCATATCCACCTCCTGACTATCTTCCAGGACTATCTTCTACTAGTCTTCCATACTGAGTCGCACTGTTGGCAGTTCCGAGTTACGACCCCAGCCGGAGAAGTGTTTGGGATGCAGCTGCCTTATGATTCTCCTGATGTCGCTGAAAGAGTGGCACGGAATTGGATTGACTTTAGAGCGAGGTAAAGTCTGGCTTTTAAAGAATTTGCCACTCTTATGCTTGTTGCATAAGGTACGTGACAATATCAAACCTACCCGTGATGACTTTATCTTCATCTTCGATGGCAATAGTATCGATGCCTTCTTCGACGTTAATCTGGCTTGGGTAGCGATAGAAGTTAGCTAGTCGCATAGTCAACTACCTACACTGACCTTACGGGTACAGTGTAGGCTTGCGGGAAACTGTGGATTTGAGCTATTAGCCCGGAGTTGAAACTCCGGGCTGATTAGGGTAAACTCCCTCAAATATGAATCGTTAATAATTAACGATTCATATGCTCCTCTAACAACTTTTGCGCCCGTGGCTTATAAATCAGATAGAACAACGCCTCGATATACCGCAGCAAATCCTCCTGATTGTCCTGAGAGGTGAAATTCCAGAAGCCGTAAATCCGTGCTAAGGATAGCAGTCGTGTGACGTGAATTTTCCAGGTGTAGGTGGTGTAAACCCGCTCCATCCCTTGATCGGAAATTTCTACCCAATAGTCAGGATTGTGGTCGCATTTCGACAGGAAATCCAAAATCTTTTGCGCCGTTTCTTCCTGGTTGGTAGGATTAATTAAAAATCCATTTACTTTGTCCTGAATAATCTCCAAAGGACCGCCAAACTGGGTGCCAAAGGTCGGCAAACCCGTAATCATGGATTCTAAAATCGTTAAACCGAAGGCTTCAAACAACGCTGGTTGCACGAAAATCCCTCGGTGGTCGGCAATTACCCGATAGATCTCCCCAGAGTCCCGCTTGGGTAAGCGCACGCCCAACCAACGGAACTTACCATGTAAGTTGTACTCGTCGATAACCCGATACAGCTTAACGATTTCCTCTTTTTCTTCGTTGTCCGTTGATTCTTCAGTCCGCAGTTTCCCTGCTACTAAAATCAGGTTACAACGCTCTTGTAATTCCTTGCTCTTGCCAAAACATTCGGCTAAACCAGTCAGGTTTTTAATCCGATCCAGACGCGCCATTGAGAAAATGGGGCGCTTTCCTGGGTCATCAAGTTTACCAACCACTACGGCGGGATCGTCTAAAGTAAACAGCAGTTCTTCTAGCCGTTCGATATCCCCAGGAATCCGTTCTTCTGTGCGCTTGTAGGGGAAGTAAACATTCTCATTCACCCCAGGCGGTACGATGTTGAATTTGGGAGAGAACAGTTCAATCCCATTCACTACATGATACAAGTCCGGCATGGTGAAATTCTGGTAGGACTCGTACTGACCCACGCTATCCGGCTTACCGACAATTTCTTGATAGGTACTGCTGATAATAAAGTTTGCCGAATTCATGGCAATCAAATCAGCAGTGAATTGGATCGAGAAGTGGTACTGGTCTTCCAGATCTTGCCAGTAGAGGTTACTGAACAGGTATTTGGACTTTTCTAAGGCGTGGGCAATGATACTCTGAGTTACTTTCAGCCGTCGTGCCAGCAGGAAGGCAACCAAATTGCCATCAGAATAGTTCCCCACAATTAAGTCCGGGCGACCTTGGAATTCTGCTAATAGCTCTTTTTCAGCATCAATGGCATAAGTTTCCAGATAAGGCCAGATCTCAAATCGAGATGTCCAGTTCTGAGTCACTTTGGGATTGAATTCCCGGAACGGCACTCGCAAAATCCAGGCATTATCGGTGCCGTAAACTTTTTCTAAACGTTCGTTACACCGCGTCCCATCGCTGTTGGGAATCAGGCGGCTGAGGATAATAATCTTGGGTTCAATTCCCAAAGACTCCAGTCCCGCCAGCTTGATGTCCTCTTGCAGCTGCTTTTCTAAACTCCGCGCCTGATCGAGGACGTATACCACTTGACCGCCTGTATCCGGACGCCCTAAAACTCCTTCTTGAGCGAACCAGCCGTGGACGGAGACGAGGACGATCCGAAAGACCATGGGGATGCGGGAGAGGAACTGCTCGAGTACCCGATCGTCAGGAGCATCAATCAGGTCATTGAGCATTTCCAGGGTTTGCTGTATCCGACTAGCAGTGCTACCCCAACCCGGTTCAAAGCCCATTTCTTGCAGTTTAAAGCGCAAGGTTTGGTAAAGTTCATCATCGGGGCGATCGCTCACAAAGCGCAACGCTTCTTTCACCTGTTCGGAAAGTTGCTGTTGGCTTTTAATGCGTTCATTGATCAGCAGTTGAGTGCCCTGGAAATTGTGGATGCTTAAGAAATTGTATAGGGACGACTGCCACTCCTGGGGGTCTTGAAATAGCTTGCTAGATAGATAGCGATTGAGGAATTGGACGCCTTTGCCAATGTTTTTCGGGTCGCGAATGGTCGGGCTGTAGTCGTAAAATGGTTTGAAATCCAGCTCCAGGATGTCTCCTTCCTGGGGTTTGTAACGGTTGACAAAGCGATCGCGCACGTCCAGCAGTTCTTGTACCGTTATTGGCTCAACGGACAAGTCTTCAAACAGTCGGAAAGCTTCTTGGGAGGCAATCTTGGGTCGGACAATCAGGTAGAGGCATTCATCCTCCAAAATAATTTCCTGGGTGTAGTAAATTAACCGCCCCAGGTGCGAAGACTGAGCAAAATATCCGGGTTTTTGGTTGCTAGTGCAGTATTCACCAAAAGCAGTAACGATGTCATTTCTCAGTAGATAGCGAGGCCCTGACGTTCTTAACTGGCTGGCAAACTGGCGCAAATCGCTTTTTTCTTCAGAATCGAGCACATCCTGGATCAAATTGAGCATTATAACTCCCAAAGAACAAATTCAAGACAAACAACAAAATTAATTTTGAAGCCTGAAGCGGTGAGGCTTTCCGGAAAAAACCCCACGTTCTCCTTCAAAATTCAAGCACCGGCCTAACTAAACGATCTAGTCCTTCAGGTTTACAGTAGGCAAAGCAGTCCCCTAAGGTACGCGCATAGAAGCGTTCCTCCTGGTGGTGACAAATGCTGCATTACGTGTGCCAGCCTACCACAGGCACAAGCCAAATGATCTCACCTTCACAGACTGTAAAGTTGTCCGTATTTTTGCCGAATGTAACGGATAAAAGGAGCAATGTGCAACTGTGTACCAGTGACGCTCCCAATCAGTTCAGCTGCGGTGTATTTACAACCGTGTTGGTAGATATTCTCTTTTAACCAGTTATGCAACGTACTAAATTGTCCCTGCTCAATGTTAACTAAGATTTCTGGATGAGCAGCTAAAGCAGCTTCAAAAATTTGAGCGCTCATCAAGTTGCCCAAAGTATAGCACTGGAACATGCCGCCGATCTGACCTGTGTACCAGTGAACGTCCTGTAAAACCCCGTCACTGTCATTTTCGGGCACAATACCCAAATCCGAGCGATAGCGTTCATTCCAGGCTTCGGGGAGGTCACGAATCTCCAATCTGCCTTCCAGCATCTGGAGTTCTAAGTCAAAGCGGATCATGACATGGAGATTATAAGTCACTTCGTCAGCATCGGTGCGGATTAGCGATCGCTTAACTTTGTTAATAGCGCGATAGAAGGTTTCGAGGCCAATATTGCCCAACTGGGTAGGGAAGAAGGCTTGCAGTTGGGGATAGAAGAATTTCCAAAAGCCCAAACTCCGACCGACTAGATTTTCCCAAAGTCGGGATTGACTTTCGTGGATGCCTGCCGAAGTTCCTCCAGCTAGGGGGGTGCCTTCCAACTCTGGGTTAATCCCTTGCTCGTACAGCGCGTGGCCCATTTCATGGATACTACTAAATAGTGCCTGATCTAGGTCATTCTCATAGACGCGGGTGGTAATGCGCACGTCACCCGTGGAAAAGTTGATCATAAACGGGTGGTGAGTCTGGTCTTGACGCCCCCGTTGGAAGTCATAACCTAACTGCTCAATGGCTTTGAGTGTAAATTTTAACTGCTGGGCTTCGGGATAGACTTGGTGCAAGCAACTATCATCAATGGGGGTTTGGGAGGTAATTGCTTCCACGATCGGCACGAGTTGCTGCCGCAAGTTAGCAAACAGCGATCGCAAAAATGATGCCTTCATGCCGTAGTCAGCAAAATCAATTAACGGATCGGCGATATGATCGTATTCTGGGAAAAAGTTAGCCAGTTCGCGGCTCAGATCTAAGGTTTTTTCTAGGTAAGGCTGCACTGCGGCAAAATTATTGGCTGGTCTAGCTCGTGCCCAAGCACCGTAAGCTTCGGTGCGATGCTTGGAGAATTCAGCCATAAAGTTGGCTGGTACTCGCACTGCTCGCTCGTATTTTCTGCGAGTAATCCGGATTAAGCTCGCTTCATCAGAATCATAAGATAGGCTGGCTTCATAAGGGCGCAGGTCTTCTAGGAGTTGACCGATCGCCGATTCGGTAAACTTACTGTGGGAAATTTGTTGTAGGGTAGCCAGTTGGCGTCCACGAGCCTCGGCACCACCAGGAGGCATGTAAGTGGCTTGATCCCAGTACAACAGGGAGGCAGCGGCTTCGAGATCGTTAATTTCCGCAAGGCGGGTTTTTAGTTCTACAAGTTTCGGTTCTGTCTTTTCGATAGTCTGCATGATTGAGGGGCGATGCTTTAATACTCGTTTTCTATGGTTTCTATGGTGTTTCCCAGATCAGTAAATGTACACCTGACAATCGAAAAGGAGAATCTTTCCTGCCTTACAGGAGAAGAGCAGCTAAGCTGAAAACCAAGGCGTTCACCCTGATCCGAGCAACTGTACGGCGGTGCTGCCTCCGCTCGCACAAGTTCCTCAAGATGGCAAACCCTGATAGGGTTAAAGACTCAGGAGTTATCTGGAGCAACCCCGATCTCCCAACAGCTCATACTAGAGGGCAATCAGTCTTTGGAAGAGTACAAACTAATATTCTGCCATTTCTACAGGAGTTCAACATTTCCTCCTGATGGTACACTGTTTTTCCTGCTCATCTGGAATTTGGCATCCCGATCGCACCCCCGCTCTCTATTCCAGAAAGCTTTCATCTCTCATCCTGCCCCTGACGGCAATCCCATCGCCGCTACTACTACCATTTTGGCATGGGTTCTTTCTCAATTCTGTAAATCTTGAAGCCGCACTCAAGGCAATTATCTAGGGAGTAGGGACTATCTAAGTTACTAGTATGGAGCCACAAGCGTTGATTCCCTTTGTTCCAAGCATAGGCGATGCCGTGACTCAATAAATGCTTGCCCAATCCCTGACCTAGATAAGACTCTCTTAGACCAAAGTAAACAATTTCCGTAGAGTAGAAACGACCTGCCGGACCTTCTGCACGCTGCACGAGTTCTATGTATCCCGCTGGTGCGCCATCGACATACAAAACATGAATGCTCGTGCCTGGATCTGCCAAAATAGCCTTAATTTGCTCGTCTGAGTAGGATAATCTCTCTCGCAAGCGCCACGGCTTACCGACAGTGCTGTACAAGAAACGATAAAAGGCTACATCTGGTGTCTCCATACACATTACTTTAACTCCATTCGGATAATTGAGATAAGCCGAACGGAATTGAGTAGAAGAAGTCATTTGGAGATAGGTGGTTACCAGAGTATCTGGTAACGGAGTGTCTCTTAAAGATTCAGGAAACACTGGTGGCTGATTATTTTTGGTACTTGCCATCGCCTTGAAAGCTGAGTTAATGGTCGCCATTGACAATCAGCTAGTGTTGTCGGCAAAACCAGGCTTTTACAACCTTGGTAGTAATTTGCTCTCCGATTGACGGCTAGGTGCGAGCGCATCAAAATAATGCTCCTACCACCCACTTTTGCCAGCCGATAGCACTATAGCATTTCCCTTGGAGATGTGAAACCAGGGTTTCACTAAAAGGGAACTCCTGAACAGGGAATAGGTAATGGGTGATGGGTAATTGGCAAAAAATTCCTGACCAATTACCGATTACTCATTACCAGATATTAGATTTATCGATCGCCATACATCCAGGAGCAGCTGCCCTCATCCTTATTTGCAAACCGCAACTAATCCTGAATATAATCTTGCAAGGCTTTCACCTCTAAAGGTTGTGACTGTAAGGAACGAATTGCCGCTGCTGTAGCCTTAGCTCCGGCGATCGTGGTGATAATGGGGATTTTATAAGCTAAGGCACTACGGCGAATTAAACGCCCATCCAATTGGGCATCCTCCCCAGAAGGTGTATTGATAATTAGCTGAATCTTCTGATTCTTAATCCAATCTAGAACGTGGGGACGCCCTTGATGGAGTTTGAGTACCAACTCCACATCTAGTTCATGTTCTTGCAGCACTTGCCTCGTACCTTCTGTCGCTACCACATGGAAGCCTAAAGACATTAAGTCTTGCACTACTGGCACCACCCCCAATTTATCTCGGTCATTGGTCGAGACAAATACAGTACCGGATAAAGGCAGACGTTGTCCTGCCGCTAATTCCGCCTTGGCAAAGGCTTTCCCAAAATCTTGGTCAATTCCCATTACTTCACCAGTGGAACGCATTTCAGGTCCCAACAAGGTATCTGTGCCGGGAAATTTCTCAAACGGCAATACCGCTTCCTTAACTGCAATGTGCTGGAGTACGGGTTCCTCAGTAAAACTAAAAGATGCTAGCGTCTCGCCAGCCATAATTTGAGAAGCCAACCCAGCTAAGGGGATGCCTGTGGCTTTGGAAACATAAGGCACTGTGCGCGATGCCCTTGGGTTGGCCTCTAAAATATAAACTGTCTCCCCTTGTACGGCGAACTGAATATTCATCAATCCCACCACCTTGAGCGCTTTGGCTAATTGGTGAGTCCAGGTGCGAATTGTTTGTACAGCTACAGGACTCACAGAGGTGTAGGGTAGAGAGCAAGCCGAGTCTCCAGAGTGAATGCCCGCTTGTTCGATATGCTCCATGATGCCGCCAATTACGACTTTACCCGTCTGATCGGCGATCGCATCCACATCCAGTTCTATGGCATTTTCCAGAAACCGATCGATTAAGATCGGATGTTCCGGTTCTACCTGCACGGCAAAGGTCATATAGCGTTCCAATTCCATATCGGAATACACTATTTCCATGGCTCGTCCTCCTAGCACGTAGGACGGACGCACCACCACCGGATAACCAACCCGCTTGGCAATTTCTAACGCTTCTCCATAACTCCGGGCAATACCATTAGGGGGTTGCTGGATACCAAGTTCGCGCAAAATTTTCTCGAATTTCTCTCTGTCCTCGGCAATGTCGATAGAATCGGGAGACGTTCCCCAAATTTTGGTGGGTAACTCGAAGTCGGATGGTTCTTCACTATTGGCGATTTTGTTTAAAAATTCCTGCAACGGTACTGCTAGTTTCAGAGGGGTTTGACCGCCAAACTGGATGATAATTCCCTCTGGCTGTTCCGTTTCGATGATGTTGAGTACGTCTTCTTTGGTCAGGGGTTCAAAGTAAAGGCGATCGCTCGTATCATAATCTGTCGATACCGTCTCGGGGTTGGAGTTGACCATAATAGTTTCAAACCCCTTTTTGGATAGGGAATAAGCCGCATGGCAGCAGCAGTAGTCGAATTCAATGCCCTGTCCGATCCGGTTCGGACCACCCCCAAGAATCATCACCTTACGCTTGGTAGAGGATACAACTTCGGTTTCTTCCTCGTAGGTGGAATAGTAATAGGGTGTTAAGGCTTCAAACTCTGCCGCACAGGTATCTACCACCTTATACACTGGTATCACACCCAGTTGCTTGCGGTAAGCGCGAACCTGGTCTTCGGTCGTCTTACTAGCAAAGGCAATTTGGCGATCGCTAAATCCCTGCCGCTTTATATCCCATAGCTGCTCTTTTGTCAACTTCGACAAGGAAGTACGCTTGAGAAATTTTTCGGTTTCCAGTAACTCTTCAAACTTGTGCAGAAACCAGGGGTCAATGCTGGTGAGTTCGTAGACTTCTTCCACTGTCATGCCCAGTTGTAAGGCATGACGCACGGTAAAAATGCGCTCTGGGTTAGGAGTACGCAAACCAGAACGCACTTGCTCTAAGGATGGTAGTTTCTCGTTCTTATCGCATCCCCAACCGAAACGACCGATTTCTAGAGACCGCAGCGCCTTTTGGAACGATTCGTGAAACGTGCGCCCAATCGCCATCGCCTCCCCCACAGACTTCATCTGGGTAGTCAGGACAGGTTCAGCACCGGGAAACTTCTCAAAGGCAAAGCGGGGAATTTTCGTAACCACATAGTCAATGGTTGGTTCAAAGGAAGCCGGGGTTTTCTTGGTAATGTCGTTGGGAATTTCATCCAGGGTATAACCCACCGCTAACTTAGCGGCAAACTTGGCAATAGGAAACCCCGTTGCCTTGGAAGCGAGAGCGGAACTGCGGGAAACCCGAGGGTTCATCTCTATTACGATCACCTCACCCGTGACGGGATTAACGGCAAACTGAATGTTAGAGCCACCAGTTTCCACCCCAATCTCGCGGATGATTTTAATCGAGTAATCCCGTAGCCGCTGGTATTCTTTATCAGTAAGGGTTTGGGCGGGGGCAACCGTAATCGAGTCGCCCGTGTGGATGCCCATCGGATCGAGGTTTTCAATCGAGCAGATAATCACCACATTATCGGCTAAGTCCCGCATGACTTCTAGCTCGAACTCTTTCCACCCCAACAGCGATCGCTCCACCAGAATTTGCGATACGGGCGAGGCATCCAAACCGACCTGAGCCATTTCTTCATATTCTTCCTGGTTGTAAGCAATACCGCCACCCGTACCGCCAAGGGTAAAGGCAGGGCGAATAATCAGAGGATAGCTGCCGATTTGTTGCGCGATCGCTTTAGCTTCATCCAAGTTATTGGCAATTCCCGAAGGACACACGGCTATGCCAATGCGTTCCATGGCTTCTTTAAATAGCAAACGGTCTTCTGCCTTTTCAATGGCTGCCAGCTTTGCCCCAATTAGTTCGACACCGTACTTTTCTAATACTCCATTTTTAGACAGAGCAACAGCCAGGTTCAGGGCCGTTTGACCTCCCATTGTTGGCAAGAGGGCATCGGGTCGTTCTTTCGCGATGACCTTCTCCACAATTTCCGGTGTTAGGGGTTCAATGTAGGTACGGTCAGCCGTTTCGGGGTCAGTCATGATGGTAGCCGGATTGGAGTTGACTAGCACCACTTGATAACCTTCCTGCCGCAGGGCTTTGCAAGCCTGAGTTCCGGAGTAGTCAAATTCAGAGGCTTGTCCGATCACAATCGGACCAGAACCCAAGATCAGGATTTTGTGGAGATCGTCGCGACGGGGCATAGATGTTCGTTGTACCGTGACAGTTGCTGAAACCACAATATTTTAAAGGTTCTTACCCCAATCGTGGCTGCCTGCTTTGTCTAGTTTTGATGACTTGTAAATATGCACGGGGAGAGAGGATGAGCTGAGTCATCTGGGCTAGAATATATCTTCTGTTACATGGTCATGGGTAATTAGCTCCTAATTCTTGACCAATTATGGATTACCTCTTACCATGCATTAGCTTAACTTATCACTAAAGATCCCGATAGATATGAAAGATCCGATTTGAGATTGAAGAAAACGATCTAAAATCTCAAATCCCCAATCTAAAATCTTTTTTTGTGCCATTCTTTAGTTATTTAACTATTATTTAAGATAAGTAAACATGAGCAACGAGCGTTTGACTTTTTGCTTTTCACCCACTGACTTAACAATACAACCTCGAAACCAAAAGCGTGTATTCAAACCCTCAATCTGCTCAGCCTGCTGCTATAGTCCAGGCAGCCAGCCAATGCTTACATAAAAACCCTCTTCGCCACTCGCTCGAGTCCAAACTAAGATTTAGCTCCTTCCTTCTGATCGGTGCCGTTTTCCTCCTAGCTGGGTGCAGCCTACTGCCCAAAACTCAAGCAGACGCTCAACCAAGTAATCCAGGTTTGGAACAGGGCAAAGGCAGCACCGCAGTTGATGTGGCGATCGCTAAAACTGGAATGCTCCGAGAACCTTTAGAATACGTTGGTAGTACCCGACCCGTGCGGGAAGTTTCCCTGCGTTCCCAAATCGAGGGACGATTACTAAAACTCAACGTCGATGTTGGAGATGCAGTCACAGCAGGACAGATATTAGCACAGTTAGATGATGGCCTATTACTAACTGCCGTCAGCGAAGCCCAAGCAGAACTAGCAGCGCTGGAGTCAGAAGTAGCCCGCGCCCGCACCCAAGTCGGCAATGCCAAAGCCAAAGCCGAACAAGCCCGGTTAGAATTCCAGCAAGCTCAAGCAGACGCCGCCAGGTTCCAAAGCCTCTGGCAAAGCGGTGCCATCTCCCAGCAACAAGCAGAATTAGCTCAGACAGCAGCAGCCACCGCGCAACAGAACCTCAATGCTGCCCTCAAACAAATTCGTACTGAACAACAAGCCGTCGCTGCTGCCGAAGGTAGAGTAACAGCACAACAAGCAACTGTAGCGCAAAACCGAGAACGCCAATCCTACGCCTTACTCGCTTCCCCCATTAACGGTGTAGTTTTAGAACGAGTCACCGAACCTGGAAATCTAGTCACCCCAGGAAACGAAGTCCTAAAATTAGGAGATTTTAGCCGCGTCAAAGTCATCGTTCCGGTATCAGAGTTAGAACTAGCTAATATCCGAGTCGGGCAATCTGTAAGAGTAAGATTAGATGCCTTTGCCAAAGAATCATTTTCAGGAGAAGTCACCCGCATTTCCCCAGCTGCCGATCCTGTAGCAAAACAAGTCCCCATAGAAGTTACAATCTCCAATCCCAACAATAAAATTGGCAGCGGACTAATGGCCAGGGTAAGCTTCCCTACCAGCAATCCTACCCGAGTACTCGTACCTCAAACAGCAATTCAAGCAGGACGAGAAAGAAGGCAAAGCACAGACAACCAAACCGAGAGCAATTCCCCTCCCAAATCAGGAACCATATTTGTAGTAGCCGCAGTCGGCACAGAAACCACAGTAAAAGCCCGTCCCGTGCAACTAGGCGATCGCGCCAACGGCCAAGTAGAAATTCTATCTGGTTTAAAACCAGGAGAGCGCTTCATCACCCGAAGTAGCTCACCCTTAAAGGACGGCGATACCGTCCGTTTAAGTATTTTATCTAAGTAGTTGTTGGTTGTTGGTTGT
>DNXU01000539.1:11636-11848 GCA_003505715.1 Cyanobacteria bacterium UBA8803
GTTGTTGGTTGTTTGTTGTTGGCGATGGTTGAATTGGGTATTGAAAATAGGAAATATAAAAAATCTCTAATATAGGATAGGAAATATTATTAAGAAACTTGTAATGCCATAGCTTATACTTATCTGGCCACAAAATCTCTCTTTCCCTCTGCGAACCTCTGCATTAAAAAAAAAGACTCTACTAATTATTAACAAACAACCAACAACAAATA
>DNXU01000539.1:12007-20572 GCA_003505715.1 Cyanobacteria bacterium UBA8803
ACCCAGATTCAAGTATATTTATTGCCCTCCATCACCTATCCCCGCATTGGTGTGCGCCTCTCAGCACCGGGAGTTTCACCAGAGGTGGCAGTAGAAGAAATTACCAAACCCTTGGAAGAAGCATTAAGCGCAACTGAGGGGGTGGTACAGGTTTATTCTCAAACCCGTGAGGGACAGGTGAGTTTAGACCTGTTCTTTCAACCAGGAGGTAATATTGACCAAGCCCTCAACGATGCCACTGCAACCTTTAACCGCGCTCAAAATCGGCTACCCGAAATTGTGGAACAGCCGCGCTTGTTTAAAATAGACCCTTCCCAGTTGCCCGTGTATGAATTGGCCTTGCAATCTCCCTCCTTACAAGATGTAGATTTGCGCGTTTTTGCTGACGAAGAACTTAGCCGGGAACTCGGTGTCGTCCCTGGAGTCGCAGGGGTAGATGTCGCAGGTGGTGTTCAGGAAGAAGTCTTGGTAGAAATTGATCCCAATCGCTTACAGGCGTTAGGTATTGGTTTGACCGATGTTTTGCAGACACTGGCAGAACGCAATCAAGATGTTTCCGGAGGCAGGATCTTAGGCCAAGAGGCAGAACCCCTCACCCGCACGATTGGCCGTTTTCGAGATGCTGAGGAAATTAGAAATCTTTCCTTTGAGGTACAGGCAAGAGGGGGACAGGGAGAGGCGGGGGAACAATCTGCCCAATCTCTTATGCCTAATCCTCAATCTCCCCGTCGTGTCTACCTGCGAGATTTTGCTGAGGTAATTGACGGAACCGAAAAGCAGCGCGTGTTTGTTTTCTTAAATGGGAAACCAGCCGTTAAAGTCAGTATCCAGAAGCAACCGGATGCCAACACTATTGAAGTAGTGGAGGGTGTAAAAAAGAGAATTACTGAACTGCGGCAGTCAGGGGTGATTCCAGAGGATATGGAACTGGTGGCAACCCTGGATGAGTCGGTCTTTATTAGTAACTCGATCGCCAATGTGAGCAGTTCCGGGTTGATTGGTGCAGGATTGGCCGCGATCGCAGTTTTACTGTTCCTAGGTTCGTTACGTCAAACGTTAATTATCGTGCTGTCCATTCCCTTGGCAACCCTAACCGCCATTATCTTAATGCAGTTATTCGGTTTGTCCATCAACGTCTTCAGCTTGGGGGGGTTAGCGTTGGGTGTTGGTATTGTGGTGGACAACTCGATTGTCATGCTGGAAACGATCGTGGAAGGCGTTGGGATGTCCCCAGGTAGGGCAAACAATCGAGAATTATTGATTGAACGGGCAGTGCATAGTTCCCAGAGCGTGGAATCTGCGTTAGTGGCTTCTACTAGTACCAATTTAGTATCGGTACTGCCCTTTTTGCTAATTGGGGGATTTTTCTCGTTACTGTTTAATGAATTAATTCTGACTATTAGCTTTTCCGTGGCAGCTTCTCTAGTCGTAGCGCTGACGGTAGTGCCGATGCTGGCGTCTCGCCTTTTGACTGTGCGGTGGTCGAGTCGCCTCGCTGAGTTTTGGCCGTTGCGAGAATTCAATCTTCGATTTGAAGCCGCAACCCGCAGTTACATGAGTTTCCTAGACTGGGTTTTGCGTTATCGAATTTTAGTGATTGCGATCGCAGTTTTAGTGCTTGGGGGTGGCAGTTTGTTTTTAGGGGGTCAGATTCCGCAGGAAATTCTGCCTCGCATTAATACCGGGCAAGCATCCTTGTTTGCGCAATTTCCGACGGGCACTACCCTAGAAACTAACCGTCAGGTCATGGGTGTGGTTAATGATATTCTCCTCAAACAGCCAGAAACGGAATACGTTTTTACCACATCAGGCGGTTCTCTGTTTGGCAGCAATACTACCGCCAATCCCCTACGGGGTTCTAGTACGATTGCCCTGAAACGGGGTAGCGATGTGGAGAAATTCGTGCAACGGGTTAGTCAGGAGTTTGACCAACTTAATTTAGTGGGCATCCGCCTGCGCCTAAGACCGGGTGAGGTGCGGGGTATTATCCTCACCAATTCGCCAGTACGGGGTGCGGAAGTTGATGTTATACTTCAGGGCAGCGATCGCCAAACCTTGCAAGAGGCAGGGCGGCAAGTGTTGCAAGTGCTGGATGAAAAAGTGACTCAAGCCCGTTTCCGTCCAGATGCCGATCCTCAGCAACCGGAAGTGCAGATTAGACCGGACTGGGAAAGAGTGGCGCAGTTTGGTTTAACAGCAAAAGAGATTGGCGAAACGATTCAAACCGCAATCGAAGGGGCCATTCCCACCCAATTGCAGCGAAGTGAACGTTTGGTAGATGTGCGGGTACAGCTAAATCAGTCTACCTTACAACGGGCGACGCAGTTAGAACAGGTGCCATTGTTTGTCCAGGGTAATCAAGCAATCGTTTTAGGGGATGTGGCTGCCATTGAAAAAGGAGAAGCCCCCGGTGAGATTCAGCGGATTAACCAACGGCAGGTTTTTCTGATTGCTGGCAACTTAGCGGAAGGGGCTAGTTTAAGTCAAGCACTGGCTCAAACCAATAGCGTACTAGCTGAGTTAGACTTACCCGATGGCGTTACGGTGTTACCCAGTTCTGCCAGCGAGACCAATCAAAGGTTGCAAAACGCTCTGAAGATGTTAGGAGGCTTAGCAGCATTTTTAGTATTTGTAGTGATGGCCGTCCAGTACAACTCACTGCTCGACCCCTTAGTGATTATGCTAACAGTACCTCTAGCCTTAGCTGGCGGTATTTTGGGGCTTTACGTGACCCAAACTGCGATCGGGGCAACAGTACTGGTTGGTGCGGTGCTGTTGGTGGGAATTGTGGTGAATAATGCCATTATTATGGTGGAGTTTGCCAACCAGATTTACGAAGGGGAAAGCCTTGACCGTCGCACGGCAATTTTAAAAGCAGCCCCTCAACGCCTGCGACCGATTTTGATGACCACAATTACCACAGTGTTGGGGTTGTTTCCCTTAGCTTTAGGTATAGGAGAAGGGTCGGAGTTTCTGCAACCGTTAGGTGTAGTAGTTTTTTCGGGTTTATCTTTAGCAACGCTGTTAACCCTGTTGATTATCCCCTGTTTTTATACCCTACTACATGATTGGGCTGAGGGTAAGATTAGTTAATTTACAACAATTTTAACTAAGGGGGATTATCTCCAACTTTTATACGGGGTGAGCCTACGATATGAGCCATATCTTTTGTAGGGGCGACCCGCAGTGAGGGAAATTGGGTAGATGCCAAAAGAATTTATTGGGTCGCCCTGCATGAGGTTCAGCTTAAAGGTAAACTAAATCTCTGGAGCTTCAGGGGGTGAAAACCAAGCTCTACCAATCTTTTGAGCCAATTGTCATCCCCTGAAGTCCTAGAAGCAGTCCCTCACTACTCAGTAGGATGCCGCTTAGACCGAAGCATAAGAGGTCATGCTATCCACCCTACTTCACGTAGTCGCATCAAAGCTAAACAAATATGACGAGGTTCAAACATACGCTTACGTGTATTCCAAGCATAAACCTTTGTGACAACCTCTTCTACTGTTACAGCCTCTTCCCTAGTGACAACCCAGTGAACAGTAGACAGCAATTCCATGCCAAAAGTTGTCTCAAATCCTTTGATCAGCTCAGCAACACGGTCAAAGCGTTGCCGAGTCCCCTCGTGTTCCATCAAAAATGTTTCGGCTTGTTTAGAGACATAGGGCTTTAGTTCTAATGGTTTATCCGGTCGATCTTCTGCATCACCATAGCCACTAATAAAATGCCCCTCGATATGGCTAAGGACATGGCGTAGGTTTTCAGCATAAGGTCCGTAGGTAGCCTTCTGATAATTCAGGCGTAGAGGTTCACCAGCCTCTTGCATAAAGTACATCAGCTTATGTACTTCTAACAAAGTGACACTAGGGTCCATTACGGCTGCTAGGTAGCGGCGCATAAGTCCTAGCAAGGCAGCTCGTCCGACAGTCATGTTCGGCTCTTTGATTTCTTTCGCCATCTCGGCAGCCTGTGGTGCCCCAGCAGGCTCAAACAAAAGAACTGATACCCCTGGCAAGGAATGGAAAGCTTCAATGATCAGTGGCCGCACTTCTTCCCAGTTCAAACCACCTAAGCCACATCCTAGCGGCGGAATTGCAATAGAGCGGATCTGTTGTTGCTGTACAAACTCTACTAGGTCTTGTAGACCTAGCTTAATGTCTTCAATCCGACTCTTGCCTTTCCAGTGGCGCTTGGTGGGGAAATTGATAATAAAGCGTGGGTTGCATAAACGATTGAGGTCATATGCAAACATTTTGCCGGGTTGGACCTGCTTAGCATCGCAAGCAGCTTTATAAGTCTTAAAGTTTTCTGGAAAGGCTTTTCGGAATTGCAGTGCGATACCGCGTCCCATGATGCCAACGCAGTTCACGGTATTAACCAACGCTTCAGCGTCGGCTTTCAGGATATCACCTTGAGTCAGCGTAATCATGGGTTCAGTGTCTCCGATCAAAAATACCAACCTGGCTCTACAGCGATAACAGGCTGATGCCCGATGCTTGTCAAAGCCGTCTCCACTCTAGTTGCCATCGTATTATTGATTGTCCCGATTTTCTCAATCAGTGTCCAAGGAAAGAAATCAAACATTAGAAACTCGGCTTGTTTGCCTTCCTTGACTTTTGGATCGCGAAAATCTGTAGACGCGACAGCAGACCAATCGATGTGACTCAGATCACCTGGACGATTATAAAAAGCAGTTAAGTAAGCACCTGCATTCCTGTCGCTGAAAGCCCAGCGCACACCACTCATGTTTGCCCAACTAACCACCGAATTGAGATGCGCTTGGAGGTGAATTATAAGCTGCTGACCACTTCGATACTCCAGCTCAGGGTGATTTCCCATATGCAGAATGTAAAGCATAATCGAGCGTGGACAGAAGTAAAACGGTACATACTGCCCGACCATTCCACAGATCCGCGAGAGGTATTAGGCTAACTTCCTCCCTCTGCGGTTTCTCCGGTTGGCGTTGCGTAACATTCTAATAATGGCATCCCGTTCTTCCTCGGTGCATGACTCTTCTAACAGGAGCGTCATCAAACTATATTGCTCGTCCAAAGGAATATGTTTGGAGCGACTGGATTTCACGAATAACTCTGATATGCTAATTCCTAGAAATCGCACCTGACAGGAGGAAAGCGCTTGAGTTGCAGGTATGCTCAATCCCGTCATTTCTCTTGGTGGTACTGGTACATCCCGCTCAAACTTAAACCAACCCTCTTTAAATTGTAATAACGCACAAACTTGCTGTAATACTTGAATCCGAAATAGTTGCTTGAGTTGCTCCGGTTGCAATATCCCGTGGTGTTGGAGGCACAATCCTAGAGGTTGATCCCAAGAACAGTACAATTGTGCTAGTTGGTTAACACCGTGATTTCTGACCCAATGATTGCGTTCAATCTGCGCAGCTAAACCTCGATCGTCTAAATTTTTAGCGGCAGCAACCAGACAACCTCGCTCCACCCAGATGTATCGCACTGGTGGCGACCCGATGGGAGAGTTTGGTAAAGTTCCCAAAGAAAGCAAGCCGGTTTTTTTTCCCTTCTCGATCAAGTGAAAAATTTCTGGAAGGGAACAGTCTGCAAGCGAACCGGAAAGGGACATAGCTATTCAATCCCCCAGACAAGGTGTGTTTGTAGTCCATAACAACTGATCGTAAGGCCACCCTAAAGCTAAGCTGCCAGTTTAAGCTAATCTTCGCGATGCTTAAGTTCACTTTAAGCCAGTAGTGACTAATACAACTGGCGGCGAAATCGGTTGATGCTGACGGATAACATTACTGTAGCAAAAAGTCCAAGGGTGATCGCATGGGGCCAAAGCACCTCTAACCCTACCCCTTTGAGCAACATACCTCGCACGATCGCCACGTAATGACGTAGGGGGTTGAGGAGGGACAGGTACTGGAATAGGGGAGGCATCGTCTCAATGGGAGCGATCGCGCCGGATAGTTGAATCAACGGTAAGTTAATAAAAAACGATGTCAGCATCACCTGTTGCTGAGTAGCGCAAAGGGTAGCCAGCATGATCCCAATCCCAATTCCTACCAACACGTAAAGTCCCGATAATCCTAAAAATAGAGCTAAATTTCCCCGAAAAGGCACGTTAAAAACCAACTTTGCCACCGTCAGCGCTAAGAATACATCGCCCATAATCAGGAAAAATAAGGGCACTATTTTCGCCAGTAGAATTTCCCAAGCTTGAGCAGGAGTCATGAGCAACTGCTCCAGAGTGCCAGTATCCTTTTCTCGAACCACTGTAATTGAAGAAACCAGGGAACCTATTAAAGTCAAAACCAGTCCCATAACTCCGGGAACGAAAAACCAGCTACTAATTAATCCAGGATTATAAAGAAACCTGGTTTGGGCGCTAATCGGTAGCAAAGCTGAATTAGAGGTTAATTGGCGGCTGTATTGACCGATAATTTGATTGATGTAGCCATTGGCAATTCCAGCAGTATTGGCATCTACTCCATCCACCAATACTTGCACTTCAGCAGTTTTTTCTTGAGCTAACTTCCGATTAAATTCAGGAGGAATCACCAACCCAACGTTCAATTTACCCTGCCGGACTTGCTCTCCTAACTCTCGCTCATTAAATAGATATTGCTGAGCCACAAAGATCCGATTCTCCGTTAACGCCGCTACCAGTTCTCTGCTATTATAGCTATTGGCATAATCAACAATTCCCAACTTAAGATAATGCACGTCCGGATTGAGAGCAAATCCATAAATCAGTAGCTGCATCGTGGGTGGAAATATTAATAAAAATATTAGCTGCTTATTCCTTAATATTTGATTAATCTCCTTAACCAAGAGAGCGAAAAAAGAACTATTGAGTAAGCAATTAATAATTTTCATATTTTAATCACCCCAAATATTAGAGTACTTAAAACAAAATTTAATCTTCTATTAAAAGGCAATAAGCAATAATTAATGGGCAACGCTTGATCAAACATAAATTAATAACCACCAAACACCAACAACCAACAACAAACAACTAACCACCAACAACCAACAACAAACAACCAACAACCAACAACCTTCAATCTGATAATTGCATTCGTCGCAAACCAAGACGGGCAGCATTAAAGAGCAATACACCCAGTAAAATTAGTATTAGCACGAACAACCAGACTCCCGGCCAGCCAGTCCCTCGCACGTAGGCATCGCGATGGATAACTATATAGTAACGAGCAGGAACAATATTAGAAATTAGCGAGAGAGGGAAAGGGATATTACTTAACGGGTAAATAAAACCTGATAACAACAAAGCAGTTAAGAACCCCAAGAAAGCTACAGCGGTTACAGCCGCATTTTGATTACCAGCTCGTACTCCAATCAAAAGTCCGAAACTCACGCTATCTGCCAAAAAAATGGGAGTACTAATTAATAACGGTGTAGGATCGCCTGCAAACCTCAACCCCCAAATCAATGAACCCAATCCCATAATTAATAAGGCTTCGCTCATCCCAATTAAGAAATAAGCCAATCCTTTGCCAACTAGCAGTTCTGCTGCTGTGAGGCTAGAGGCGTAGATTTGTAAGATTGTCCCTTTTTCTTTTTCCCGCACCATCGCGATCGCAGTTAATAAAGAAGGATAGATCCACAGAATCACTGCAAAAAGTCCTGGGACAATATAAAGAGATTCTTTCCGCCCTGGATTGAACCAGATGCGCACGCGGGCAATTACTCTGTCGGTAGCTGGCAGCAGGCCAGAACTGCGTAAAAAATTTCGAGTTGTAGCCTGTATAATATTTTGAATCACGCGGGCGTTGTTCGTATCCGTCCCATCTACTAAAACTTGTACGGTGCTGCTCTTCCCTTCTTTAATCCGCTCGCTAAAATCAGGGGGAATCACTACCGCTGCTCTTGCTATTCCTTGGTCAATTAGTATTTGAGGAGTTTGCAGTTGAGACTTGTCTGTTAAAGGATTAGGTAAAAGGGGCAAGTTCGGCGCAGAAACAGGGATAAATTGATTCGTGGCAAATAACCTCTCAATATAGCTACGGCTAAGGGGAGTTAAATCAAAATCTTGAACAAACAAGGGAATATTTTTAGCTTCTAAGCGAATGGCAAAGCCAAAGATAAGTAAGGTCATCAGGGGTAGAATAAAGGCTAGCGCTAACGTGAGGCGATCGCGCTGAAATTGAGCCAATTCTTTGCGACATTGAGATAAGATACGTTTCATACCAAATTAGCTAGCAAGGGAATTGGTAATTGGTGATGGGTGATCCCCGATTTCTCACAAGTTGTTGAAAAATCCTCAAAAAAGCGAAAAGAAAGCCGAGTTTTTAGTCAGAGGATAAACCGGGTAGAATTTCGGCAAATAATTAAGGGAAAAGTTGGATAACAAGAGTGAAAATTGAGCGGTAAGTTAACTCAACTTGAGCCGTGTTAATTAGAGAAGGCAACAGACCTATGCCAAAAGAAGCTGGAGAATTAATCCAGTTCCTTAGCTGTGGAAACAAAATTATTTGTAATCGAACAAATAGACAGTTTCGAGATTTAACCCGGATTGGGAAGAGCTTGCAAGCATCTGTAAGCTGTGGCAAAAATATCTTGATAGGGGCAACCA